>NZ_KV819542.1:24217-62332 GCF_001815175.1 Corynebacterium sp. HMSC034H07 | reverse complement strand
TATCCCCCATGGGCACAGAGACTAAAACAGGCCTTAATGCCTCGCAACCGGAGGAGAAAACGCCCTGTTCATGTGCCTCATAACTTGGATCTCACGCGGGAATGGCCAGCACCCACACGGCCAAACGCAGCCCCGAGCTCGTAATCCACGCGAAAAAACTGGACGGGGCGCAATGGCACGAATGATAATAAGTTTATGTCGTCAACTCCTCCAGTGGTATGTTTGGTGAAACAAACGATCTAGCGGTCTCGCTCATGCTCGCTCTTTCGTCGAATATGCCTGGACAGAGGGTTAGAAGCGGACCTGAGCTATCACTATAAGGAGGCGGGAATGAGCCGTGAGACTGAAGAAGACCGGAAGAATGGTTCTTCGCCTGGTCGGGCGAATGAGGGGAGTGCTGCGACCCGCGACAGCGAAGCCATGGGCTGGCACCGCGTCCTGGATTGGCGCCCCACGAGTACCGTGTCGCGCGTGCTCATCGTTTTTCTTCTCGTTGCACCGCTGATCGTCGCCGGCACCATGATGTGGGCCATGTGGGACCCGTCAAAGTACATGCGCAACATTGACCTGGCGGTGGTGAATGAGGATGCGGGCGTCGAGAAGCAGGGCAAATACACCAATTACGGTGATCAGGTCGTCGAAGGCCTGTTGGAGACGGGGTACCTGAACTTCGCCGAGGTCAGCAAAGACGATGGGGACGAGGGGTTGCTCAAGGGCAAGTACCTCATGGTGGTGACCATCCCGGAGAACTTTTCCGAGCAGGCCGTCACCATCATCAGCGATAAACCAGTCAAACCGGAGATTCATTTCGCCACCAATGATTATTACGGCACGAATGGCTCGGTGATTTCCTCCAGCCTCATCCCGCAGGTCCAGACCAGCGTGGAAAATGCGATTTCCAAGAAATACGCCGACCAGGTCATCGAAGGTCTCAACAAACTCAGCGACGGCCTAGGCACCGCGGCGGAGGGCGCCGGCCGTCTCGATGAGGGTGCGGGCAAATTGCAGGAAGGCGGCGGGCGCGCGGTCGAGGGAATCGCCAAGCTGGACGCCGGCGCGGGCGATCTCAACAACGGTACGGGCCAGCTGCTGGACGGCACGAACCGCTTGAATGACGGAGTAGGACGCCTCAGCGATGGCGCCGCGCAGCTCGATGATGGCGCCGCCCAGCTTGCCGACGGCTCCGACAAACTCCTTGCCGGCACCGGCCGCCTAGCGGATGGCGCGGGTCAGATCGACGGCGGTGTTAACCAGCTCACGGGCATGCTCATCCCGGTGCTCAAGCAGGCGCAGGCTGTGGCCCCGGCACTCCTGCAGCTTGTCGACGTCCTCCGCGGCCTCGGCATGCACCAACAAGCTGAGCAGCTTTATTCACTGGTCTCCAAGCTGGACCCGGCCGCCAGCGGCAACATGGTGGCGCAGTTGGAGAAGCTTTCTGCCGGCACCGGCCAGCTCTACTACAACCTGGCTGATCCCAATTCGGAGTACCTGGGCGGCATGATGGCTCTTAATGACGGTGCGCACCGCTTGTCCGATGGTTCCCAGCAGCTGCGTGCGGGTGTTGGCGAACTGAGCGACGGTGCCGCCCAGCTGAAGGACGGTGCTTCCCGCTTGCACGAGGGCACCGGCACGTTGAAGGATGGCACGAGCCAGCTCGCCGCCGGTGGCACGGAGTTGAAGGATGGCATGGACCAGCTCAAGGCGGGCTCGAACGAATTGGCCACCAAGCTTGCCGACGGCGCCGCCAAGGCCCCCTCCATTACCCAGCCGGATACGTCTGCGCAGAACATGGCCGTGCCCATCAACTTCACCTCCTCCAACCTTCACCCAGTGCAGACGGTGGTCGACCCGGTCGATCCAACCCAGAAGAACATCACCGGTGGCGTATCGATGCTCTTCGTGCTCGTCTTCGGATTCCTCGTCATGCTGCTGGTTGCCATGACACTGCCGTACTACCTGGGGCGCCGGGGCGAGTCGGCCACGAGCCCGGTGCGCGGTATCCTCGCAGCCTTTGGAGTCGTGGCGGGCTTGAATTTCCTCGTCCTAGCCTTCATGGCCTTCATGTCCTCCATGATGGGATGGTCACCGGCGAGCTGGCCGATGATGCTGCTAGTTATCGCCGCCATCGCCGCCGTGGGGGCGGCGACCTACCAGTTCTTCCTGGTCACCTTTGGACGCAAGATCGGCGCCATCTTCGCCGTAGGTGCGTTCGCTCTGGGCATCATGGTCTTCGGCGGTGTATGGCCGGTGGCGGCGATTCCGCGCCCGTTGAGCATGCTGCATCCTTTCCACCCGATGTCCTATGCGAAGAATGCCTTTACCCGCGCCACCGACGGCATCCACGACGGAACTTTCTGGGCCGGTATTGCAGTGTTGTTTATTGTGACTGCCCTCGCACTGGTGGCTTCCTGCGTGGTCTTCCGGGCTCGCCACCATGGCACCGCCCGAATTGTGGACGAGCACCTCTTCCGCGCTCCGGCGGTGGTCGACGCCTAGTAATCGCGAGACGCGAGCCCACCCGGAAGGTTACGCAGCTCGATGCCCATATCCGCTGCCAGATCGGCGTAGCGTAGGACGAAGCCAGCGCTGCGCCCACCGGAGGGGCAGGCAACGTAGACCAGTTCGGAAGAGCACGAAGCGAGCGCACGGCGCACGGCATCATCATCGGTGACGGTATGCCAGGGCAGTGACACCGTGGCATCAGGAAAGCCGGTGTTCTCGGAGATATCGAGGAGGGCGGCGTGGCCGTCGCGAAGCTCAGGCGGAAAGCTGCGCTCTCCGGGCAAGGTGCTGACCAGCGGGCGCGCAGGATCCGGGCCGACTGTGAGCGTGCGGAAACTACCGGGCAGCGCCTCATAGGACGTAACACGGCCACGCAGCTCCTCATGGTGCGGAAGCTTCCCCAACCAGCCCAGCGTCGCGGTGGCCATGAGCCCCGCGATGACGGACGTCGTAGCACCCAGGACCCCAGCCGTGGAGCACTCGAGCGCCTCGCCCTCCGGCGGGGCGGGGAAGAGATCACGCAAGCCCACCCCGCGCCCGTCAGCGCAGTCCTTACCGGAATGCCACAGCGCGGCCTGCCCGCCGTAGCGCAGCACGGTTCCCCAAGCCAGCGGGGTAGAGGTGAGCTCGCAGGCGTCTGCGACGAGGTACTTCGTGTCGAAGGTATCTGAGCCATCGAGGACGAGGTCGGCCTCGGCGCAGAGGTCAAGAACAGTAGAGGAAGTCAGCCGCGCGTTGAGCGCGGTGATTTGCAGCTCGGGGGCAAGCTCGCGGGCGCGCGCGGCGGCTACCTCGGCCTTGGGCTTGCCGACGTCCCCCGCACCAAACAGCACCTGCCTGTGCAGGTTGCTGATATCGACGGTATCGGAATCGATGAGCGTGATGCGCCCGATGCCTGCCGCCGCGAGCTGCTGGAGAGCCGGGCAGCCCAGCCCGCCGGCGCCCACGACGAGCAGGTGCGCCGCGTGGAGCCGCTCCTGCGCCGCGTCACCGAAGCCTGGTAGAAGGCGCTGGCGCGAGGTGCGGGCGAGTTCATCTTTGCTGAGCATGGATCCAGTCAACTGCGTCACGGGCCTAGAGAACTTGGTCGGCCCAGGAGGCTAGGCCCTCGAAGGTGGAGGATGCCTGGGCATGTTCGCGCTGCGGGATACGACCGGCGCTGCGCGCGAGTCGTCCCGCTTCGACGGCGTGGCGCATGGCGGTGGCCATGGCTTCCGGATCTTGGCAGCGGTTGACTGCGCTGGCGAGCAGCACGCCGGAGCAGCCGAGCTCCATGGCGAGGGTGGCATCGGAGGCGGTGCCGATGCCGGCGTCGACAAGCACGGGCACCGAGGCACGTGAGCAGATGAGCTCGAGGTTGTGCGGGTTGAGGATGCCCAGCCCGGTGCCGATGGGGGCGCCCAGCGGCATGACGGCCGCAGCGCCCGCATCCTCGAGGCGCTGGGCGGCCACGGGATCGTCGCTGGTGTAGGCCAGCACGGTGAAACCTTCGGCGCTGAGCAGTTCGGTGGCGTCGAGGGTCTCCACGACATCGGGCAGGAGCGTGTGCTCGTCGGCGATGACTTCTACCTTGACCCAGGATGTCCCCAGCGCCTCGCGGGCCATGCGGGCGGTGAGCACGGCCTCGCGCGCGGTGCGGCAGCCGGCGGTGTTGGGCAACGGAGCGATGCCCAGCCGGCGCAACAGGTCGAAGATGCTCTCACCGTCACGGGTACCAGCGTGGCGGCGCATGGCCACGGTGGTCAGCTCGGTTCCGGAGGCGACGAGCGCGCGCTCCAAGGCCTCATGGCTCGTGGCCCCACCGGTGCCCATGATGAGGTGGGAAGAAAAGGTGGTATCGGCGATGGTGAGCATGTAGTTTCTAGCCTCCCTGAACAGCGGTGAGGACTTCCACGGTCGCGCCTTCGGTGAGTGGGGTGGACTCCCACTGCGAGCGTGGAACGACCTGCTCGGACAGTGCCACGGCGGTGCCGTCGGCGTTGATGCCTTTTTCTTCCAGTAGTTGGGCGACGGTGTCTGCTGCCGTGTCATAGGGCTGGCCGTTGAGGATGAGGATCATGGTTGCTCCTTGAGGTGTCGTAGGGGGCTGCAGGCCGCGAGATCAATGCTCGGTGCGGTGCCTTCGATGAGCTCGCGGGTGCAGCGCGCGGCTAGGGCCGTGAGCAGAATGCCGTGGCGGAAATAGCCGGTGGAGATGATGAGCTTGTCGCTGACGCGGCCGAGATACGGCAAGTCATCCGGAGTGCCAGGGCGGGCACCCGCGCTGGCCTCGAGGAATTCGCATTCTTCGATGGCGGGGAGGATGCGGATGGCGTCGCGAAGCAGCGCGTAGACACCGCCGGCCTGGGCCGTGGCAAGCGTGTCCTCGCGGGTTGTAGCGCCGACCGCGAGGGTGCCATCGCCGCGGGGGATGAGGTAGATGGGGCGGTCCTCCACGAAACCGCGGACCACGCGGGTGAGCAGCGGCTGGAGCTCGTCCGGTACGCGCAGTCGCAGGATATCTCCGTATACTGGGCGCAGGTGGAGCGGGGAGCGATGGAGCCCAGCCGAGGCTGCCCAGTCGATGTCGCGTGCTCCCAGGCCTGCTGCGAGCACCACATCGTCGGCGTGGAATTGGCCTGCGGGAGTGCTCACGACGCCAGTGGCGGCGTCAATAGACTGCGCTGCCGTACGGAAGAAACGCACACCGAGTGCTTGGGCAGCGCTGATGAGGGCAGCTGTCCACTGGCGGGGGAAGACCTGCGTGTCACCCGGGATGCTGACGGCCCCGGCCAAGCGTGGTGACAGCAACGGTTCGGCGCGCCGGGCTTCGCGCACGGTGATGCGCTCGACCTCCATGCCGTGGAGGGACTGATAATCCGCCAGCTCGGTGAGGTGCTGAGCATCCGCGCGGTCGGCGGCGATGACAAGGGTGCCCTCGGCGCGGTAGCCAGTGGGGACCTCCGTGTGGGCGGCAACCAGATCGATAAGCTCTGGGTACCACGCGCCGGAGGCACGCATCAGCGGGAAGAGAGGATCCTGCTGGTAGACCACCTCGGCGGCAGGGGCGAGCATGCCGCCGGCGAAGTGGGTAGCTCCGGAGGCTGGCGCCGGATCCAGCACCGTGACCTTAAAGCCCCGCGCGGCCAGTTCCACGGCGGTGGCCAGACCGATGACGCCCGCGCCGACGACGATGACTGAGGATTCAGAGCTAGTAGTCATCGCGCACCTTCATCAAAACCGGCAAGCAGCTCGCGGCAGTAGGCTTCCGGGTCCTCGGCGTGCATGATGCCGCGCACGACGGCTAGGCCGGCCACGCCGGTTGCCGCCAGATCGGCGGCATCGTCAGCAGTGACATCACCGATAGCCACGAGCGGTACGCGGGAGAGCTTCACCAACTCCGGGTAGGCGTGAAGTCCCAGCGGCGAGCGGCCGGAGTCCTTCGTTGGGGTCGCGCGGAACGGGCCGCAGCCGATGTAGTCAATGACATCTGCGACGTCATTGGCAGCCTCGACCAACTCGCGGGTGCCGGTGGTCAGACCGATAATCGCATCCGGCCCCAACAACGCGCGGGCGGCGGCCACGGGCAGATCGTCCTGGCCAACATGCACGCCGTGCACCGGCTCGCCGGCGTGGCGTAGGGCGGCGGCGACGTCCACGCGGTCGTCGATAAGCACGCGCGTTTCTGGGTTGGCCTGTGCCACCGCGCGGGCTACCTCTCGACCCAGATGGTAGAGGTCGCGGGCGGAAATCGGCTTGGAGCGCACCTGTACCACCCCGGCACCGCCCCGGGCCGCTGCGGCAGCGATGCGCACGATCTCCGCAGACGTGCCTGCACCTGTGACGAAGTAGCAGCGAAGATCAGGCATGCGTGGTTTCTTCCTCCTGATAGAGCTGAGATCCCTGAGCCTTAAACTCTTCCGACATCTGCTTCTCACCGGCACGGGCAGCGGCCACAACCTCGGGATCGATGGCGTCCTTACCCGGGAAACTTGGCATGCCAAGGGAGTCGGAGAAGGTATCTCGGATGTCCTGGCTGATGCGCATAGAGCAGAACTTCGGGCCGCACATGGAACAGAAGTGCGCGGTCTTCGCCGGCTCCGCGGGCAGGGTCTCATCGTGATAAGCCTGCGCGGTGTCTGGGTCGAGGGAGAGCGCGAACTGGTCGTGCCAGCGGAACTCAAAGCGAGCCTTGCTCATCGCGTCATCCCAGGCGCGCGCACCTGGGTGGCCCTTGGCCACGTCGGCGGCATGGGCGGCAAGCTTATAGGTGATGACGCCGGTCTTGACGTCATCGCGGTTGGGCAGCCCCAAGTGCTCCTTCGGGGTGACGTAGCACAGCATGGCCGTACCACCCATGGCGATGTGCGCCGCGCCAATGGCGGAGGTGATGTGGTCATAGCCCGGGGCGATATCGGTGACCAGCGGGCCCAGCGTGTAGAAGGGAGCGTCCGAAGCCCAGTCCTGCTCGAGCTCGTTATTTTCCTGAATCATGTTGAGCGGGACGTGGCCCGGGCCTTCCACCATGACCTGGACGTCATACTCCCAGGCGCGCCGGGTGAGCTCACCGATGGTCTTGAGCTCGGCGAACTGGGCGGTGTCGTTGGCATCCGCTAGGGAGCCGGGGCGCAGGCCATCGCCGAGCGAGAATGCGACGTCGTAGCGCGCAAAAATCTCACAGAGTTCGTCGAAGTTCTCGTAGAGGAAGGACTCCTTGTGGTGTGCCAGGCACCAGCCCGCCATGATAGAGCCGCCGCGGGACACGATGCCGGTGACGCGGTTCGTGGTCAACGGCACATAGGGCAGCAGCACGCCGGCGTGAACGGTCATGTAGTCCACGCCCTGCTCGCACTGTTCGATGACGGTATCGCGGAAGATTTCCCACGTCAGGTCTTCTGCGACGCCGTTTACCTTCTCCAGCGCCTGGTAGATGGGCACGGTGCCGATGGGAACCGGCGAGTTGCGCAGGATCCACTCGCGGGTGGTGTGGATGTCATCACCGGTAGAGAGGTCCATCACGGTATCCGCGCCCCAGCGGGTGGCCCAGCGCAGTTTGGATACTTCCTCCTCAATGGAGGAGGTCACCGCGGAGTTGCCGATATTGGCATTGATCTTGGTCAGGAACTTCCGGCCGATGATCATCGGCTCCGACTCGGGGTGGTTGACGTTGTTAGGCAGAATGGCGCGGCCACGGGCAATTTCGGAACGCACGAACTCTGGGTCGCAGTGCTCGCGCAGAGCCACGAACTCCATCTCCTTGGTGATGATCCCCTGGCGTGCGTAGTGCATCTGGGTAACGCGCTTGCCTTCCTTCGCACGCAGCGGCTGGCGACGCTCCCCCTTCCACTCCAAGGAAGCCGCACCGCGGCGCTCGGCCGAGCGGCCATCGTCAGCAAGGTTGCGTGCGCGGCCCTCATACTCTTCAACGTCTCCGCGCTCCGCAATCCATTCGGCGCGCAGGGCCGGCAGGCCTACTTCAGGCTCACACTCCGGGCCGCGCGTGCGGTAGATGCGGAAGGGTTCGTTGGGCCCTGTGGGGGAATCATCCAGCTGGATCTCGGTCTCGGGCACCTCCAGACCTTTCTCCCGGATGGGGGAGTAGGAGTGCTTGGGGTGGATCTCGCCGGAGTCGGTGGACTGGATGGGGTTATGGGTAGCCGTCATGGCTGCTCCTCTCTTCCTTCGCTGGTGCTAACCAGACAGGTTCGAACGGTGCAGGCGCGGTATCAGCGCCACTCTCAGCCCACTTCCCGTGGGCACCCGTGGGGTATCAGTGCGTCACCCACCTTAGAGCCCCCGGTGGGCAGGTGTCAGGCGTTTGGGGCAATTTGTTCTGCGGGGGTGGGGTGTGGAAAGATAGCGATGTTCTGTGTAATAGGCACGAACCGGTCAGCCGCCTCGCGGTGGCGCCAGGGTCCTCTGTCTTAAACTGAAAAGGAAAACACCAATGGCAAACCTCATTGATAAGGTTGATGCAGCTTCGCTGCGCGACGATATCCCGTCCTTCCGCCCGGGCGATACCCTTGACGTCAACGTCAAGGTCATCGAGGGCAGCACCGAGCGTACCCAGCTCTTCAAGGGTGTCTGCATCCGCCGTCAGGGCGACGGCATCCGCGAGACCTTCACCGTGCGTAAGGTTTCCTTCGGCATCGGCGTTGAGCGTACCTTCCCGGTTCACTCCCCGAACATTGCCTCCATCGAGGTAGTCCGCCGCGGCCGTGTCCGCCGCGCCAAGCTGTACTACCTGCGCGACCTGCGTGGCAAGAAGGCCCGCATCAAGGAGCGCCGCTAATTTACAGCGCGTCACAGCCCTTCGCCTTATCCTCATCGCGAGGAAAGGTGAAGGGCTTTCTTTTTGGTTTCATCCGTCTAGCGCGCGCCGCGCGGGGCCCACAAGGCCCGTGAGGATAAGACACATTGCTAGGATTTAGTCCGTGGAAAAAGAAAACGACTTTACTGAAGGTTCCCAGGGCGCTGGGGGAGAGGCGTCGGAAAGCGCGGCATCCCCAACTGAGGACAAGAAGCAGATGCCTTGGTTGCTGGAGACTGTCATCGTGGTGGTCTGTGTGCTCGCGGTCGTTGGAGTTTTCCAGAACTTCGTGGGCCGGCAGTATGTCATCCCGTCCGGCTCCATGGAGCCGACACTGCACGGCTGCGAAGGGTGTAACAACGACCGTATCTTCACCGAGAAGGTTTCTTATTACGGCGACAAGAGCCCAGAGCCTGGTGATGTCGTGGTCTTTAAGGGGACCCCGGACTGGGACAGCAATTGGGTGTCGCCACGCTCCGATAACCCGGTGATCCACCGTATCCAGGATGCCCTGAGCTACGTGTCGCTCACCCCGCCCGACGAGAACACCTTGGTAAAGCGCGTCATTGCCACCGGTGGCCAGACGGTGTCCTGCCAGGAGGGGGATCCGGCAGTCATGGTGGATGGCAAGCCTATTGAGCAGGATTATGTGCAGGATCCGCCAACCTATCGCGTTGATGAGACCACCGGTTCCTACGCCTGCGGCGGCGCGTATTTTGGCCCCGTGACCGTGCCTGAGGGAAATATCTGGGTAATGGGAGATAACCGCACGGCCTCCGCGGACTCGCGTTATCACATGCAGGACGAGTACCAAGGAACTATCCCGCTGGAGAACGTTCGCGGCAAGGTGATGTTCATCTTCTTCCCCTTCAACCGCATCGGTGGAGTCGATGACCCGGACATCCAGTCTTAGAATTCGCGATGTCTTATGGGCGCTGGCAGTTACCTTCGTGGCGCTGGCGCTGATTCAGGCCTTCGTGGGCAGGATGTACCTCATCCCGTCCTCCTCCATGGAACCCACACTGCATGGCTGCCCGGGATGTACGAATGACCGCATCGCCGTGCAGAAGGTGAGCTATTACTTCAACGACCCGCGTCCTGGGGAGGTCGTGGTCTTTTCCGGGCCAGACTCGTGGAACACGTCTTTTGAGGTGAAGCGTTCCCGCAACGTGCTCCTGCGCGGCATACAAAACCTTGGTGCCGCCGTGGGGCTCGTTCCCAACGGCGACAACATCTTGGTCAAGCGAGTCATCGCCACCGGCGGGCAGACCGTGTCATGCCAGGAGGGGGATCCAGCCGTGATGGTGGATGGCAAGCCCACCAACCAGGACTTCGTTCTGAATCCGCCGGAGATACCTGTTGATGAACGCGTGGGCTCGCAGGCCTGCGGTGGCGCCTACTTTGGTCCCGTCACGGTCCCGGAGGGTCACCTGTGGGTCATGGGCGATAACCGCACAAACTCGCTGGATTCGCGCGCGCACCTCGGAGACAAACTGCAGGGCACCGTACCCGTGGAGAACGTGCGCGGGAAGGTTTCCGCCGTGATGATGCCGTTCAGCCGCGCCCAGACTATCGATGTTCAACCGGTGTAAACGCTATGCGCCGTCTCAAACAGAAGAGAACCTATGAGGTTGCGCTCTCCAAGGCGGGGCTGGGGCCTGTCGCGGGGGTGGATGAAGCCGGGCGTGGGGCCTGCTGCGGGCCGGTGACGATTGCCGCGTGCATTTTGCCCGATCGCATCATTCCCGGTTTGGAGCGGCTCGATGACTCGAAGAAGCTCACGCCGGCGGCCCGGGAGAAGCTGGAGCCGCTGATCAAACGCCGCGCCCTGGCGTGGTCGGTGGTGCACGTGGGAGCGAAGGATATTGATGTGTTTGGCATTCAGCACGCCAATCTGTCGGGAATGCGCCGTGCCGTGGCGCAACTTGAGGTTCGTCCGGGTTATGTGCTGAGCGACGCCCTCTTCGTCCCCGGCCTGCCCACCCCGCAACTGCCGATCATCGGCGGTGATACTGCCGCACGCTGCATCGCTGCGGCAAGCGTTGTGGCCAAGGTGTCTCGTGATCGCTTGATGGATGAGCTCGCGCAGCGCTACCCGGGCTATGCCTTGGAATCGCATAAGGGGTATGGCACCGCCGCACACCAAGAGGCCATCGTGCAGTTGGGAGCGACGCCGGAGCACCGCATGAGTTATCGCAACGTTGCTGGGGCTCATGCGCAATTCCTCGCGCGCGCCTGAAGCCTGAGGCGGGGTGCGGGAACTAAGCTGGTGCTCAATCTGTGACACCGTGATCCCGGTTGATTGTGAGCGAAGGAGAAGCACACCGTGAGCGCTGAGGAACTCGATAACTACGAGGCTGAAGTCGAGCTGTCGCTGTACCGCGAATACCGCGATGTAGTCAGCCAATTCTCCTATGTGGTGGAAACCGAACGCAGGTTTTACCTGGCCAACGCGGTCGAGCTCATTCCGCATACATCGGGGCCGGACGTCTACTACGAGGTCCGTATGTCCGATGCATGGGTATGGGATATGTACCGCTCGGCGCGCTTTGTGCGCTACGTCCGTGTGATCACTTACAAGGACGTCAACATTGAAGAGCTGGACAAGCCGGACTTTGTCCTCCCAGAGTAAAGCTCATGTGCGGGGTGCGGGTGCCAATGAAGTGGTGAGTCCGGACTAGTTATCCACAGATTTCGTGTGGCGAGACTCGAAGCTCTCGCCAGAGGGATGCCGAGTGAGGTGTTCTGGAAGTGCCGTAAGGGGGTGTGCGGCACAGGAATTGTCTTGTGTCGTGCTTGCGGCGTGTTGTGTACACGTTCAATTCCAAGGAGCACCATAATGACAAAAAATCTAGCGACTTCCGTGCATTCACCGAGCGTGGGGCAGACCATCCGCCCTGCGGATGCACTGGGGAAAGCGGGGGAGAAGTTCGCCGCTGACTTCTACCGAGCGCGCGGGGCTCAGGTGATAGCCGCGAACGTCCACTATCGTGTGGGCGAGCTCGACCTCGTTGTGCGCGAGCCTGATGGAACCATCGTCTTCTGCGAAGTTAAAACCCGCGCAAGCCGCAACTTTGGGGTGGCTGAAGCTGTAACACCGCGCAAGCTAAAGCGCCTTCGCAAGGCTGCCGCGCAGTGGCTGAGCGCAAGGCGGAGTACTACCCAGCCCTTAAGCAAGGTTCGCTTTGATGTACTCGGGCTCGTGTCCACAGGGGCTGAGAAGGGGGAGGCCTTCGACGTGGAGTATTTCCAGGGGGTTGACCATGGCTCTCGGTAGGTGCGACACGATTGCGCTGGATGGCGTGCTGGCCAGGGTGGTCACCGTGGAAGCCAACGTGGGTCCCGGGCTTCCCGGTGTCCATGTGGTGGGACTGGGTGATGCCGCGATTTCGGAGTCGCGGGATCGCATCCGGACCGCGGTGAGCAACTCGCACCTACCGTGGCCGAAAACAAAGGTCGTGGTGTCCATGTCACCAGCATCGTTGCCCAAGGCCGGCGCACATTTCGATCTCCCCATGGCGCTGGCTATCTTAGCGGCAGGCCAGAGCGAGAAAAGTCGGCTCAGCGGGGCGCTCGTGCTCGGCGAGTTGGGACTGGACGGGCAGGTTCGCCCGGTCTCCGGCATCATCCCGGCGATTCTGGCGGCGCGCTCGCAAGGCTATGACACGCTGATCATTCCGGTTGGTAATGCGGCGGAAGCAGCATTGGTTCCCGGCATGCGAGTGCTGGTTGCCGAAACCCTCTGGGATGCTTTCGCTTGGGTATGCGGGAGTGATTGCCTGCCGGACGCGCAGCTGATCACGCACGCTGCGGCGCCCGCGCGTGAACAGGTTGCAGACTTCAGCGAAGTAGCCGGACAGCGGGAAGCCAAGTGGGCAGCAGAGGTTGCCGCGGCTGGCGGCCATCACGTGATGATGGTGGGGCCACCCGGTTCCGGCAAATCGATGATTGCTTCGCGTTTGCCGGGCATCCTTCCGCGCTTGACCACGGAAGAAGCAGTGGAGGCTACCGCGATCCACTCGGTAGCGGGAGCCGTTGGCACCGCGATTTCCCGGGCGCCCTTCATCGCGCCGCACGCTTCGGTCACGAGGGCCGCGCTGATTGGCGGTGGATCGGGGCGCCCGCGGCCAGGTGCGGTGAGTCTGGCGCACCATGGAGTGCTCTTTCTCGACGAGGTCAGCGAGGTTCCGGCGCAAGTACTGGATAGCTTGCGCGCACCGCTGGAAGAAGGACAGGTGCGCCTGACTCGGGCTAGCCGCGAGGTAATTTTTCCCGCCCGCTTTCAACTGGTGTTGGCTGCGAACCCGTGCCGCTGTGGCGCTGAGGAACCGTCACGCTGCGAATGCCGGGCAGCAGACAGGATGAACTACCTATCCAACCTTTCGGGCCCATTGCGCGACCGCCTCGACATCATTGTGTCTTTGTCTGGGCAATCCGCGGTACTGCACCCAGAAGGGGAGGAAACCTCCGCAGACATTGCTCAACGTGTGTCCGCTGCCAGGGAACGGATGAAGGCGCGCTGGGAGGCCGATGGGCTGGGAAGCGTAGTCAATGGCGCCGTGTCCGCCTCCTACTTGCGACGTCATCGCCCAGCAGCGGAGTCGGCCATGATTATGCTTGCTGCCTACTTGGCTGAAGGGGAGCTCAGCCAGCGTGGGGTGGATCGTGTGCTGCGCTTGGCGTGGACGTTGGCGGACCTCGATGGAACCGCCCGTCCTGAGCTTGACCACGTCAGCCGCGCACTCGATCTCCGTGGCGCTGACACGATCGAAAGGCTGGCCGCATGAGCGAACTCAACGTGTCGACCAGCCGTCACACCTGGGCCTACCTCAACCGCGTGGTGGAAGGACCCTCACCAACCCTCCACGGTCTGCTGACCCAATACCCGGCTGAGGAGATAGCGCGAGGAATCTATAAGGGAGAGGACTGGATCGGACCCCTGCGGCAGGCTACGGCATCGCGGCGGGACTGGCTACGACAAGACGAAGACCTCGCCGCCGCAGAGGCGGTCGGAGCCCGGCTCATCACACTCGATGACGCGGAGTGGCCCGGGGAGGAATTTGCCCGTGCCTTTGGGTTCTACCACCAGGGGCTCGTCGATGCCCCGGCGACGTTTGATGACCAAGCAGTCCCGCCCCACAGCCTCTGGGTTCGCGGCGGGAACCTGCGCGAAGCGGTAGCCCAATCCGTTGCCCTGGTGGGCACGCGCGCCGTGAGCCGGTACGGCTGGGAGGTGGGCTCACTTCTGGCTGGTGGCCTCGCAGCGCACCAATGGACCGTGGTGTCCGGTGGGGCAGTGGGGGTTGATACAGCGGTGCACGAGGCAGCTCTCGACGCAGGTGGGCAGACCGTCGCGGTAGCAGCCTGCGGTATCGACATTTCCTACCCGGCGCGCAATGCGCGTCTCTTTGACAGGATCGCCGGGAATGGGTGCATCGTGTCCGAGTTCGCGCCGGGCACACGGCCAC
The DNA here is from genome assembly GCF_001815175.1 of Corynebacterium sp. HMSC034H07. Taxonomy (NCBI): domain Bacteria; kingdom Bacillati; phylum Actinomycetota; class Actinomycetes; order Mycobacteriales; family Corynebacteriaceae; genus Corynebacterium; species Corynebacterium sp. HMSC034H07. The sequence goes on along the minus strand of NZ_KV819542.1, from coordinate 48,073 downwards.
AGCGCTTCCGCTTCTTGTCCCGCAACCGCCTCGTGGCGGCGATGACCAGCGGCACCGTGGTGGTGGAAGCCGGGTTTCGTTCTGGTGCGTTAAACACGCTGAACTGGGCGGAGGCCCTGGGCCGGGTTGCCATGGCGGTACCGGGCCCAGTCACGACGTCTGGGTCCTTGGGGTGCCACCAACGCATCCAGGATGGGCGAGCGCAACTGGTGGCCTCAGTCGATGAAGTACGCGGACTCGTGGGCAAAGTCGGGGAAGTAGACGCTGCGGGTCAGTATGAACTTGAGTTCCAGCCAACCCCGGTACAACGCTTGTCCCGCAATGAGCTCAAAGTGTATGACTCCACTCCGCCGGAAAGCGCGGAGGAAGGAGCGAGTGCGGAGGATATCGCGGCTGCTGCGGGAATGCGGGGGGCGCTGACCATCCACCTGCTCGTGGCGATGCAAAAGATGGGGGGGATAACGCGCTCGGGCGCGATGTGGCAGCGCACCTGAGTACACTCATGTGACATGAGTGGAGCAAGTGGTAACGCCGAACGGCGCGTGGGCGGCCAGCTGGAGGAAGCGATCGAGGACTTTGCGGATTACCAGCGCATTGTCCGCGGTCGCTCCGAGGCGACCGTCCGTGGCTACTGTTCAGACCTGCGCCTGCTGGCTGCCGACGTCCCGAGTTTCTCGTCTTTTACTCTGAACGCCCTCCGTGCCTGGCTGGCGGGTGCCGTCGATGAGGGAAAGTCTCGCTCCACGCTGGCACGGCGTACCGCGGCGGTGCGCGCCTTTTCCACGTGGGCCGCGCGCGAGGGGCACCTCGAGACTGATGTCGCCCAGCGCCTGGCTACGCCCAAGGTGGGCAAGCATCTGCCCACTGTGATGTCGCCCGCCGCCGCCGGGGAACTGATGGGCAATGCGGTCTCCGCCGATGAGATCCATTTCCTGCGTGATAGCGCCATGCTCGAGTTTCTCTATGCCACCGGTGCGCGTGTAGCCGAATTGGTGAGCCTGGACATCGGGGATGTGGATCTTTCCCGCAGCACCGCGCGCGTGACCGGTAAAGGCAATAAGCAGCGCGTCGTTCCCTTCGGGGACGCGGCCCACGACGCGCTGCGCGCCTGGCTGAAGACGGGGCGCCCCGAGCTCGCCGGTGAAACGGAAGCGGTCTTCGTGGGCACGCGCGGACGCCGAATCGATGCGCGCCAGGTCCGCCGCGTCGTCGAACGCGCCGCACAAGTCACGGGCGCGCCGGGGCTCACCCCGCACGGCCTACGCCACTCCGCGGCTACGCATCTGCTCGAGGGCGGGGCCGATTTACGCATCGTGCAAGAGTTGCTCGGCCATTCTTCTCTGCAGACCACGCAGGTCTATACGCACGTTTCTGCCCAGCGCCTTAAGGACGTCTACGCTCGCTCCCACCCGCGGGCTTGAGTCGAATGACGGGCTCGCCGAGGAGATCCAGCGGGTTGATGTAGTCCTCGCGACCTTTAATTGCGCCCCAATGGAGTCCCGGATAGCCATCCACGGACGGCGCGAGCGTGCCGATCACGTCTCCTTCCTGCACTCGGTCACCTTTCTTAACCCGCGCGAACACTGGTTGATAAGTGGTGCGTAGGCCGTTGCCATGAGCAATCGAAAGGGCTGGCTTACCCGCTATGGAGCCTGCGAAGTACACAACGCCGTCGCCAGCGGCACGCACCTTACCGCCGACAGGTAGATCCAGATCGACACCGCGGTGCCCGGCCATCCACCGCTTCTCAGGAGGTTCGAAGCCACGCAAGACACGCGAAGCAACCGGCTCCCCAGTGGTGGGGTCGACGAAGGCGGCGGCGAGGGGGACGTCGGCAAGCGCGGCCCAAACGCATAGCAGGGCAGATAAACAAAGTAGACGGTGACGCATGACCTCAAGCCTGCGCGTGAGCGCGGCTCGAGGGAAGGGGCTGCGCTCCGCCTGTGGATAAACTGGTGCTGAAGAAACTCATGGTGCGCTAGGGAAAAGTTTGTTAAGTCTGTCAACAATCCAGCGGAGGTGATTCGGTCGCGCCGTTTGGAATCACCGTGTGTGCAGTACTAAGCTAGCCCACAGCAGTCTGTGCTCGGCACCGAATGGTTACCACATGGACTGACTACGCGCGGCGAAGTAGTCGCTTCCTGGGTTAAGGAAGAGACAGTCTGTGGTTGACGCGGTCCCCACAATGAATGATGGGGTGTTGACCAAGGCCTTCGTTGCTAGGGTGCGGAATAAAACACCGCACAATTTTTGCAAAACCGAAACAACGTATAGAAAGCGAGCGAATCATGGCAGTTGTAACCATGCGCGAGCTCCTCGACGCTGGTGTCCACTTCGGTCACCAGACCCGTCGCTGGAACCCGAAGATGAAGCGTTTCATCTTCACCGACCGTAACGGCATCTACATCATCGACCTGCAGCAGACGCTGACCTACATCGATGAGGCCTTCGAGTTCGTTAAGGAAACCGTCGCACACGGCGGCACCATCCTCTTCGTTGGTACCAAGAAGCAGGCTCAGGAAGCTGTTGCTGAAGAGGCTTCCCGCGTTGGTATGCCGTACGTGAACCACCGCTGGCTCGGCGGCATGCTCACCAACTTCCAGACCGTCTCCAAGCGCCTGAAGCGCATGAAGGAGCTGCAGGCTATGGATGCAGCTGAGGACGGCTACAAGGGCCGCACCAAGAAGGAAGTTCTGATGCTGACCCGCGAGCGCACCAAGCTGGAGCGCGTCCTGGGCGGTATCTCCGATATGACCAAGGCTCCGTCCGCACTGTGGATCGTTGACACCAACAAGGAGCACATCGCGGTCAAGGAAGCTCAGAAGCTTAACATCCCGGTTGTTGCCATCCTGGACACCAACTGCGACCCGGATGAGGTCGACTTCCCGATTCCGGGTAACGACGACGCTATCCGCGCCACCAAGCTGCTCTCCGGCATCATCGCCACCGCTGTGGATGAGGGCAAGAAGGCTCGCGAGGAGCGCCAGCTTGCACAGGCCAAGGAGGCCGCCGGCGACACCGCTGAGAAGGACGCCCGCGACGCCGCTGAGGCTGCCGCTGCGTCTGACCCGGCTTCCGCTGAGAAGTCCGAGGACGCCGAGAAGTCCGCAGAGTAATCTGCATACCTGAAGCCCCCGTACCGCGCGGCGCCTACTGTCCGCGGAGATGGGGGCTTTTTCTCACGTGTTTTCCGAAGCTTGCGAAGGCGCGTGACACACCACAGGGGTGAAACACCACGCAGAGGGTTTCCTCCGTTGGGGGAGTGGGAGAAAGCTAACACCCCCTCAACGCGACGTGGTGGTAGCGATTCAGCTACGCTGTTTCAACGAATACCGTTTAAATCCAAGGAGGATCGCTCCAACTATGGCGAACTACACTGCTGCAGACGTAAAGGCATTGCGTGAGGCCACCGGCGCCGGCATGCTCGATTGCAAGAAGGCTCTCGACGAGTCCCAGGGTGACTACGACAAGGCCGTTGAGTACCTGCGCATCAAGGGCGCAAAGAACGTGTCCAAGCGCGCTGAGCGTGAGGCAACTGAGGGTCTGATTGCTGTCTCCGGCAACACGATGGTGGAGATCAACTGCGAGACCGACTTCGTGGCCAAGAACGAGGCTTTCAAGTCCTTCGCTGCCAAGATCGCTGAGGCTGCTGGTGAGGCCAAGGTCAACTCCGGTGAGGAACTCAACAACCTGGAGATTGACGGCAAGAAGGTTCCCGAGGTCGTCGACGAAGAGTCCGCAAAGACCGGCGAGAAGCTGCAGGCCCGCCGTGCCGTCACCATTGAGGGTGACAACGTAGCTGTGTACCTGCACCAGCGTTCCGCTGACCTGCCGCCGGCAGTGGGTGTCCTGGTGTCCTACGAGGGCAACGCAGAAGGCGCTCACGCAGTCGCTCTCCAGATCGCAGCTATGAACGCTGAGTACCTCACCCGCGAGGACGTTCCGGCTGAGATCGTTGAGAAGGAGCGCGAGATCGCTGAGGCCACCACCCGTGAGGAGGGCAAGCCGGAGGCTGCCCTGCCGAAGATTGTGGAAGGCCGCCTGAACGGCTTCTACAAGTCCGTGGTCCTGCTGGAGCAGGCAGCACTGTCTGACTCCAAGAAGACCGTTAAGCAGGTCGCAGACGAGGTTGGCACCACCATTACCGGTTTCGTCCGTTACGAGGTCGGCGTCTAAGCGCTTCTGAAGCTTTCGCAGTCATGGCCGCATGTCGTGCGGCGGCTGCCTTCCGTTCCCTCCTCCACTCCTATTCCCTACGCCGTGTGGCCAAAGGAAAGAAGTGGGGGAGGGAGTTCGCTGTTTTAGCCTGCCCCTGAGGGTGGGGCTCGCACGCAGCTGAGTATTAGCAAGCGGCTTCCTATGGTTAAGATGGAACAGAATTATTCAAGCGCTTAACTGAAGCGTCGCCATGCGTGAAGGAGACGATGAAGACCGTGACCAACCCTGAACCGAAGCGAACCGGATACAAGCGAGTCATGCTCAAGCTGGGCGGTGAGATGTTCGGCGGTGGCAAGGTCGGCATCGACCCTGATGTGGTAGAAAACGTCGCCCGCCAAATTGCCGAGGTGGCGCAGCAGGGTACCGAAATCGCCGTCGTTATCGGCGGCGGTAACTTCTTCCGCGGCGCCGAACTTTCCCAGCGCGGCATGGACCGCGCGCGCTCCGACTACATGGGCATGCTCGGCACCGTCATGAACTCCCTGGCGCTGCAGGACTTCCTCAAACAGCAGGGCATCGACTGCCGCGTGCAGACCTCCATCAACATGGCCCAGATCGCTGAGCCCTACCTCCCGCTGCGTGCCGACCGCCACTTGGAAAAGGGCCGCGTCGTCATCTTCGGCGCCGGAATGGGCATGCCGTACTTCTCCACCGATACCACTGCGGCGCAGCGAGCCCTAGAGATCGGCGCGGAAGTCCTCTTCTTGGCCAAGGCAGTCGACGGCGTCTATTCGGCCGACCCCCGGACCAACCCGGATGCCGAACTGTATTCCGAAATCACCCCGCGTGAGGTTATTGAGAAGGGTCTGAAGGTGGCCGATGCTACCGCGTTCAGCCTCTGCATGGACAACAATATGCCGATTTTGGTCTTCAACCTCCTCACCGAGGGCAACATCAAGCGTGCCGTCAACGGCGAGAAGATCGGCACGCTGGTTCAGTCCTAGTACAAATGGGCTGCGACCTGCTAAATTCTTTCCCAGAACTTTTGACTATTTCAAGGGAGTTGTAACCCTCATGATCGACGAGATCCAGCTCGAAGCTGAAGAGCACATGACCGCTTCGGTAGAGCACACCCGTGAGCAGCTGCTCACCATCCGCACCGGCCGCGCCAACCCGTCCATGTTTAACGGCTTGGTCGCTGAGTACTACGGGGTTCCGACCCCTATTACCCAGATGGCCACCATCTCGGTCCCTGAGCCGCGCATGCTGCTCATCAAGCCTTATGAACAGTCCGTGATGAATGAGATTGAGAACGCGATTCGCAACTCGGATCTGGGCGTGAACCCGACGAACGACGGTCAGGTACTGCGCGTGACCATCCCGCAGCTGACCGAGGAGCGCCGCCGTGACATGGTCAAGATGGCCAAGAGCAAGGGCGAGGACGGCAAAATTGCTATCCGCAACATCCGCCGCCGTGCCATGGAGCAGCTGAAGAAGCTGCAGAAGGATGGCGACGCGGGTGAGGACGAGGTTATCGCCGCCGAGAAGGAGATGGAAAAGATTACGTCCGGCTACATCGAGCAGGTGGACCAGCTCGTAGCCAACAAGGAAGAAGAGCTCATGGAGGTCTAGCCTCCGCGCTCACAGAGTTTTGACTTGCCGCCGCGCCAGGCACCGACCAGCACGGCGGTCTTTTCTGTGTAGACCTTGACTTACCCCACGATTGAATGAGGAGCACGCGTGAGCACTGAGCACTCGAGCCGAATGCCCAAACCCAAAAACTCCGCGGGTCGAGACATGCCCGCGGCGATTGCCGTTGGCGTTGGTTTGGGCGCGCTCGTTGTCTTTGCGGTGTGGGCCGGGCCCCTTGTGTGGTACCTCGTCGTAGCCACAGCGCTGGGCCTAGCCATGTGGGAGGTCCTTACCAGGCTGCGGGAGCACTCCTACTACGTCCCGCGGACATTGCTCATCGTCTTGGGACAAGCCATGGTGTGGGTCTCGTGGTTCCTCAATGCTTCTGGCCTCGTCGCGGTTTATGTGGTTGCGGTTTTGGCGCTGATGTTCGGCCGCCTCTTCCACAACGGTAGACACCGACCCCCGATTAACTACCTGCGCGATATGTCCGTGGGTATCTTCGTGCTGACCTGGATCCCACTATTTGGCACCTTTGCCGCGATGCTCTCGCGGGTGGAGACCCCCTTCGCCTCGGGGGCGGCGTCGATTGTCGTGTTTATGCTCTGCGTCGTCGCCTCCGACACCGGTGGTTTCATCGCCGGCGTAATGTTTGGCTCGCACCCCATGGCCCCCGCGGTGAGCCCCAAGAAGTCGTGGGAGGGCTTTGCCGGCTCGGTAGTTTTCGGCACCCTGACCGGTGCATTGAGTTTCGCGTTCCTGCTGCACCACACTCCATGGGTGGGCGCGCTCATGGGCCTCGGGCTCGTTTTCTGCGCCACCCTCGGTGACTTGGTGGAGTCTCAGTTTAAGCGGGAATTGGGCATCAAGGATATGTCTGCCTTGCTGCCCGGTCACGGCGGCATCATGGACCGCCTGGATGGCATGCTGCCATCCGCGATGGTCACGTGGGTGGCAATGAGCTTCCTGACCACCCTGGCGCCGTAGGTCTTAGCGGCGCGCTTGCTTGCGTACCTGGCGGCGCAACTCGAACATGCGCCAGCCGCCCACCAGGGCCATAATGAGCGCGCCGGCAATGGCGCAGATGAGGTAAGTGACACCGGCGGGGAACTGCACTGACCAGTTAAGGAAGTTCAGCGGTACTTGGTGCTGGTTCTGCAGGATGAAGATGATAAGGACGATGAGCAGCAAGAAGCCCACGATGAGGGCAATCCACGTGCTGGCGGCGAAGGAGCCCTTGACCTTTCCGTCATTTTTATTGTCATAGTCGGTTGCGCGCGGAGCCGGCTCCACCGCACCGCCACCGGAAGTGGTTTCCGCAGACAGGTCGGTCAGAGGCTCGTCGGCCGGAGCGGTGGTGCGGAATTCCTCAGGGGAGTTTTCTGGATTCGTCATGCATCTATTAAATAGGTTGAGATGTCACTTTCGCCACTCCAGCAGAGCTTAGATTGGATAATGTGGCCGAAAACGTGGAAAATGGGCTCTACCATGGCTGAACCACTGAAACTGAATTTCTCTGCTCCGCGCCGCGGGCTACCCCCGAAGCACTTCGCGGACCTGACCGAGGCCGAGCGCATTGAGGCGCTCGCGGAACTTGGCCTGCCTAAGTTCCGGGCAAAGCAGCTGGCCAAGCACTACTACGTCCACCACACCGCCGATGTTTCCGAGATGACGGATATCCCGGCTGCCTCCCGTGAGGCAGTCCAGGAGCGTTTGTTCCCCACGCTCATGCAACCCATCCGGCAGACTTCCACCGACGACGGCGAGACCACCAAGTCCCTGTGGCGTTTGCACGACGGCACGCTGCTGGAGTCCGTGCTCATGCGCTACCCAGGGCGCGCCACCCTGTGTATCTCCTCCCAAGCCGGCTGCGGCATGGCCTGTCCGTTCTGCGCCACCGGCCAGGGCGGGCTGGACCGCAACCTGTCCACTGCGGAAATCGTGGAGCAGTTTAGGCATGCTGCTCGCCTCATGGAAGAGGAAGGCGGGCGCTTAAGCAATGTTGTCTTCATGGGCATGGGCGAGCCGCTGGCCAACTACAAGCGCGTGGTTCATGCGGTGCGCCAGATTACCGGACCTGATCTCAGCGGCTTCGGCCTGTCCCAGCGCAACGTCACTGTATCGACGGTCGGCTTGGCCCCGGCCATCCGCAAGCTCGCGGATGAGGATTTGTCCTGCACCCTCGCAGTGTCCCTGCACACCCCGGACGATGAGCTGCGCGATACTCTCGTGCCTGTCAACAACCGCTGGCCGGTCGAGGAGGTGCTCGACGCCGCCAAGTACTATGCCGATAAGTCTGGCCGCCGCGTCTCCATCGAGTATGCGCTGATCCGCGATAAGAACGATCAGGATTTCCGCGCCGACATGCTGGGCCGGAAGCTCCATGCGGCGCTGGGCTCCAAGGTTCACGTCAACGTCATTCCGCTTAACCCCACGCCGGGTTCCGAGTGGGACGCCGCTCCGAAGGCGCGTCAGGACGAGTTCGTCCGCCGCGTCATCGCGCAGGGCGTGCCGTGTACCGTGCGCGATACCAAGGGCGATGAAATCGCTGCGGCCTGTGGTCAGCTTGCCGCTGACGAGCGCGAGACGGCTTAAGCACCCTGCTTACAGTTTCCTAACAATAGTTTTGCTGGAGAACGAAGCATTAATGGTTCTTGATACTGTTAATGCTTATGACTCATCCTTATCGTGCGGACTTAGCCGCCGATCCGCGCACCCAAGCTCTTGCGGTGCGCGACCTGCGCAAGTCCTTTGGTTCTCAGATCGCTGTCAATAGCCTCGACTTGGATGTTCCACGCGGATCCATCTACGGGATAGTGGGGCCCAATGGTGCGGGCAAGACCACGATGCTGACCATGGCCTGTGGTCTCCAGCGTCCCGATTCGGGCTCCAGCTTCATCGCTGGTCACAATGTGTGGGAGGAGCCCATTCCCGCCAAGCGGGCCATGGGTCTGCTCATGGATGGTGCGCCGGTCTTTGACCGCCTCACGGGCGCTGAGTATCTCCACTACCTCGGTGCTTTGCACAAGCTGGAACGCGCCGAGTCGCTGCGCCGTGCGCAGGAGCTTCTCGACGCCCTCTCCCTCTCCGATGCCGCCGACAAACGCATCGCGGATTATTCCGCCGGCATGACCAAAAAGATCCTCTTGGCCGGCGCCGTCCTGCACAACCCGGAGGTGCTCATCCTCGATGAGCCGCTGGAAGCCGTGGATCCGGTCTCCGGGCGCCTCATCCAGCAGATGCTGCGCGCCTATGCTGCGCGTGGCGGCACGGTTATTTTGTCTTCGCACGTCATGGAGCTTGTTGAGGGGCTATGTGACCACGTTGCCATCATCAACGGCGGCCAAGTCATCACCGCAGGCCACGTTGAGGATGTCCGGCAGGGCCAAAGCCTGAGCGATCTGTTCATCGCGGCCGTTGGGGGACGGGATCTGGACGTCTCGAAGTTTGGGTGGCTGCGCTCGCCAGCGGCAGGTGAGCGCGAATGACATCCACTCTGTTCAGGCTTCACCGCACCCTGTGGTGGCGCAGTGTCGCCTCCAACCCGGCGACGCTCATCATGGGGCTGATGATGCTTCTCTACGGGGCTATCGGTCTCGTTTCGCTCGCCTTCATGGTGTATACCGATATCACCACCCCGGGCCACGGTTACCAAGCGCTGACCGTCGGGGTGGCAGGCGGCATGCTCATCTACGTTCTCCTGGCTCTCTTTATGCCGGCGGGGGAGAACCAACTGAGCCCAACAACCCTGGGAGCGCTTCCGCTCACTCCCCGCGAAGTCCTTCCGGGCCTCTTCCTTTCCAGCTTGCTGACCACCCGCGCCATCATGTCGGTTGTCTTTTCCCTGGTATATGCGATCATCGGCAGCATTTTCCTCATCCTGACAGGAACAGGATGGGCCGCAGTGCCCTTCGTCGTCGGCATGGTTCTCTCGTGTGCGACGACCATCATCTTCGGCGAATGCCTTGGCCAAGTGGCTTCCGCCATCGCGGATTCCCAGAAATCCCGCACCCAAATCGCGGCGATGGTGGTCATGGGCTTGCTGGTCTTTGGCATGCTGCAGGCGCAGAGCGTCCTGGAGTCTTTGCCGCCTCTTCACGCGGTGGGTGCCGTTAGCGCCTGGACCCCGTTTGGTGCAGGGGTGGGGTGGGCGCTCGCGCTTGCCGACGGCCACTTCCTCACCGCCCTAGCCCAACTGCTCATCGCGGTGGCCAGCCTTGGCCTGTTGGCATGGGGGTGGTCCCGTCAGATAACCGGCCTCATGCGCAATCCGGGAGCGGGTGGTGACGCAGCCAGCGAGGTGACGGGCAAGGGAGTATCCAAGTTGGAGTTGGGCGCGTGGTCTTATTCCAGTCCGGCGGCGATGGAATATACCCGCGCGTTGCGTTATCTCACCCGTGACAAGCGGCAAACAGGCATGCTGTACATGATGCCTCTGTTTGGCGTGGTGACGCTCTATCAGCTGTGGAAGGGCGATGATTTCACCGCCTATTTTATGCTGTGCTTCAGCGCAATCGTGCTCTCTTCGCTCTTGGCTAATGATTATGGCTTCGACGGGCCATCGAATTGGGTTCACATGGTGGCGCCGGTTGCCCCGCGCACCATCCTTCATGCGCGCCACCTCGCACACGTGACTATTCCTTTGATTGGGTTTGTTCTGCTTGCTGTAGTGGTTCTTGTCTTTAGTGATGACGTCACCTTGGGCATGGTGAGCACAGCTGTGGCCCTAGGAGTGTTTATCTCCACGGCGGCGGTGGGCTTGGGGTTGACGGTGCTCAATCCTTATCCTTTGTCCGCCCCTGGGCAGAACCGGTGGAATGATAAATCTGGCTATTCCGCTGGTGCTTTTCTCACTGCGTTCGTCGGCATGCTGTTGGTATGGGTGCCCGCGCTGCCCGGCATCGTGGTTTCTGCCCTCGTTTACGAGCGAGGAGGCTGGCTGCTTTACGTTGCAGTAATGGTTTCGCTGCTGGTTCCGGCGCTGGTTTACGCCGTTGTCTGGCGCTTCGCTGGAAACAGAGCACAAGAGCGAACCCCGGAAATCTACGCGGTGGTCAACCGATACGTGACCTAGGAGTGAAAGAGATAAAACAAAGCTCCCTTTCTGCAGGCCATCCGTGAACTGCAGAAAGGGAGCTTTGCGTAAAGCGAAGAAGCGTTAGTTAGCCACCGGCTTGGCAGCGTGGCGGCCTTCGGTCACATCACGAAGGTGGGCAACGCGAGAAGGCTCGATGTTGAGGGCACGCAGCTCATCATCAGTCAGGGAAGCGTAGACGTTGTGAACGGTCTTCTGCTCGTATGCCCAGTCCGGCTCCTCGTGGCCTACCGGCTTGTTACGGGCGGTCAAGGTGCGCACCTGGGAGAGCTTCGGCTGCAGGGCGTAAATCACCAAACCGAGGGCGATAAGGACTGCCAGAGTGATCAGCCAAATCGTCTCCACGTGGCCCTTGTGGTTACCAAAGTTATAAGCAAGCAGGAAGACGACGGACGTCCAGCCGGCGATCTGTACGCCCGAGCGGCTGATGCGGGACCAACCGAAACCTGCGGACGGGACGTCATCGGTGGATACGCCGTCGAAAACCTGCGATGCCGGCTTGTGGGAAGACACTTGCTCTCCTTTGCGTGTACATGCAGCTCACCCTGGATAGAACTAGTTGAGTCGAGCGAGCGCACGAAAAATGCCAGTTATTCTGTGTAGTAGTTTAAATGATCCTGCCGACAACCGCGATTAAACACCCCCGCCTTTCGCTATCGGAGCACCTATGACTCCGGCTAGTGTGAACAGGGTGAGTACCCAACGCATTCTGATTCTCGGCTCTACTGGCTCGATTGGCACCCAGGCTCTGGACGTTATCGCGGATAATCCAGATAAATTCACAGTCGTGGGTATCGCTGCCGGTGGGTCCAACCCACAGCTCGTTATTGAGCAGGCCCGCGCTCTCAACCTTTCGTTTGACCACGTGGCCGTCGCTAAGCCCGAGGCGGCCCGCACCGTTTCCGAGGCTCTCGGCGGCGCTGTGCTGTCGGGCCCAGACTCCGCAGAACAACTTGTCAAGGCCATCGATGCGGATAAGGTTCTCAACGCACTTGTTGGATCCATGGGCTTGGCCTCCACCATCGCCACCTTGGAGAAGGGCGAGCTGTTGGCGTTGGCGAACAAAGAATCCCTTGTCGCCGGCGGCTCCATCGTCACCCGCTTGGCGGGGGAGGGGCAGATTATTCCGGTGGATTCCGAGCATTCCGCCATGGCGCAGTGCCTGCGTGCGGGCAGCGGTGTGGAGCTCGAGCGCCTCGTTCTTACTGCCTCCGGTGGTCCTTTCCGTGGCTGGACCCGCGAGGAGATGTGGGATGTCACCCCGCAGCAAGCAGCGCAACACCCGACGTGGTCGATGGGGCAGATGAACACCCTGAATTCGGCGACTTTGGTGAATAAGGGCCTTGAGCTCATCGAGGCGACCTTGCTGTTCGACATCCACCCGGACCTTATTGATGTCACCGTTCACCCCCAATCCATCGTGCACTCCATGGCCACCTTCACCGATGGCTGCACGATTGCGCAGTGTTCCCCGCCGTCGATGAAGCTGCCGATCTCGTTGGCGCTGGACTGGCCACACCGAGTACCCGGCGCTCAGCCGGCGTTGGACTTTTCCGCCGCTCATGACTGGCGCTTCGAGCCGCTCGATGACGAAGCCTTCCCAGCCGTTCGCCTTGCCCGCGAGGTAGCCGCTGCCGGCGGCACGCATGCCGCTGTATATAACGCTGCGAACGAGGAGGCAGCAGCGGCTTTCCTGGCGGGTCGCATCCACTTCCCGGAAATTGTTGACGTGGTTAGCCACGTCGTGGGTCAGGCCTCGGAGTTCGCTGGTGTACCCTCTAGCGTCGATGATGTCCTCGCTGTGGAAGGTGAGGCCCGCCGTCGCGCGAACGCGCTGGTGGATTCGCTCGCTCGTTAGAAAGCCTCAGAGTTTATGGCAAATGTCCTCGGTATTATCCTCTTCGCTTTGGGGATCGGCATCACCGTTGCCCTACACGAGGCAGGCCACATGTTCACCGCCCGTGCCTTCGGGATGCGAGTGCGGCGCTACTTCATCGGCTTCGGACCCCGCATAGCGTCCTTTACGCGGGGCCATACCGAATATGGCCTCGCGGCGTTCCCGGTGGGCGGCTTCTGTGATATCGCGGGCATGACCGCGCAGGATGAGTTCCTCACCGAGGAGGAAGAGCCCTACGCCATGTACAAGAAGCCGGCATGGCAGCGCATCATCGTGCTGGCTGGTGGAATCACGGTCAACCTGCTGTTGGGTTTCATTATCCTGCTGATCATTGCCATGACCACGGGCCTGCCCAACCCAGACGCGGATGTTCGCCCGCGCGTTGGTGAAGTGTCCTGTGCTGTGAACCAGAAGGCTGACGGCACCCTAGATTCCTGCCAAGGGCTGGGCCCGGCAGGTGAAGCGGGAGTAGAACCAGGGGACATCGTTCTAGCGCTCAACGGTGAAACGATGGATTCCTTCGCCCAGCTTCGAGACACCGTCATGACCCACCCGGGCGAAACCGTCACCCTCACAGTGGAACGCGATGGCGCTCCGCGTGACTTCGACATCACCCTGTCGACGGTGACCCGGCTCAACGCCGAGGGGCAACTGGTGGAGGTCGGTGCCATCGGCATGAGTAACCAGGTAATCGACATCAGGGAGACCTACTCCTTTGTCGACGCTATCCCGGCGACCGCCCGCTACTCGGGCTATGCACTCAACGCCACGGTCCAAGGAATCGCCCAGTTCCCCGCAAAGATTCCGGGTGTGGTGGCTTCCATCTTTGGGCAGGAGCGCGATGTCAACGGCCCCATGTCCGTGGTGGGAGCCTCCCGTGTGGGCGGCGAACTAGTGGAGCGCAGCCTGTGGTCCTCCTTCTTTATGATGTTGGCCACTCTCAATTTCTTCCTCGCGCTGTTTAACCTCATCCCGTTGCCGCCTTTTGATGGTGGTCACATCGCCGTCATCATCTATGAGAAGATCCGCGATGCTCTGCGCCGCCTCATGGGCAAGGAGCCGAAGGGGCCGGCAGACTATACCAAGCTCATGCCTATTACCTATGTGCTGGCTTTCCTCCTCATGGCGGTGGGCGCGCTCATCATGATTGCGGATGTGGTCAATCCGATCCGGCTATTTGGCTAGTGATCCGGCTGCCCCGTGCGGTGCTAGAGTGGGGGCGTTAAACCCCAATTAGCAAGGAGCGCACATGTCGACCCCTATTGGTCTTGGAATCCCCGACGGCCCACCCCCTACCTTGGCGCCGCGCCGCAAGACGCGCCAGCTCATGGTTGGCCAGGTTGGTGTGGGCTCTGATCACCCCATTTCAGTGCAGTCGATGACCACGACGAAGACGCACGACGTCAACGCCACCCTTCAGCAGATTGCCCAGCTGACCGCATCGGGCTGCGACATCGTTCGCGTTGCCTGCCCGAAGACGGTGGACGCGGAGGCTTTGCCGGCGATTGCCAAGAAGTCTCCGATCCCCGTGATCGCCGACATCCACTTCCAACCCAAGTACATCTTCGCCGCCATCGACGCCGGCTGCGCTGCCGTGCGCGTCAACCCGGGCAACATCAAGGAATTTGATGGTCGCGTGAAGGAAGTCGCCAAGGCGGCGGGCGATGCCGGTATTCCGATTCGCATCGGCGTCAACGCAGGTTCCTTGGACAAGCGCATCATGGAGAAATACGGCAAGGCAACCCCGGAGGCCCTCGTCGAGTCCGCACTGTGGGAAGCTGGCCTCTTTGAGGAGCACGGCTACGGAGACATCGCTATTTCCGTGAAGCACAACGACCCAGTCGTCATGGTGGAGGCCTACCGTCAGCTCGCCGCTCAGTGTGACTACCCGCTGCACCTTGGCGTCACCGAGGCCGGCCCCGCATTCCAGGGCACCATCAAGTCTTCGGTTGCTTTCGGCGCCCTGCTTGCCGAAGGCATCGGCGACACCATCCGCGTGTCCCTCTCGGCGGATCCGGTGGAAGAAATCAAGGTCGGCGACCAGATCCTGCAGTCCCTCAACTTGCGCCCGCGCAAGCTGGAGATTGTTTCCTGCCCGTCCTGTGGTCGCGCGCAGGTGGACGTGTACAAGCTGGCCAACGAAGTCACCGAGGGCCTCGACGGTATGGAATTCCCGCTGCGCGTGGCCGTCATGGGCTGCGTGGTGAACGGCCCGGGCGAGGCCCGCGATGCAGACCTCGGTGTGGCCTCCGGTAACGGCAAGGGCCAGATCTTCGTCAAGGGTGAGGTCATCAAGACCGTTCCTGAATCCAAGATCGTGGAAACGCTCATCGAAGAAGCGATGCGCCTGGCGGAGGAGCAAGGCCTCGAGGCCGTGGAAGGCGCCAAGGCTGAGGTTCGCGTTACCAAGTAGCACGCCCTGCGGTGTGGGGTGGCCGCCGCGCCGCCCCAGGCTGCTACGCTGCCCAAGCATGAAGAGGTTCGTGGCGCTGCTGGGTGCGGTAGGTTTCGCGGCGTCGTCTGTGGTGGGATGTACCCCCAAGCCGGTGTCCGCGCGCCCAATTGCAGAAGAGTTTCTTGAGAGCATGGAAACTCGCAACAATGAAGAGCTGGTACAGCTGATCGATGACGGAACCACCGCCACGAACACCCTCGACGCCACCTTCGCCGGCCTCCAAGCAGAGGGCCTTGACGTCGAGCTGACCGGGGTAGATCAGGAAGAGGCTCAGGCCACCGCGCACTATTCAGTGACGTGGACGCTGCCGCGTAATCGTTCCCTCCGCTATGACACGTCTATGGCCTTGACTCGCAAGGACAAGGACTGGACTGTCCGCTGGCAGCCCAGCATCATTCACCCCGATCTCGGCGCACACCAGCACCTCGAGCTGCGCTCAGTCGCGCCGAAGCGCGCAGGCGTGGTCTCCTCCGATGGCGTCGAGCTGATGTCACCGGGGCTGCAATACCGCCTTGTTGTCGATACCGACGCTGTCGATGACCCGCGTCCGCTGGCAGCTAAGATTTCCGGCGCTTTGAGCCAAGCGCATCGGGAGGATGATTCCATTCCGGAGGTTGATTCTGGCGAACTTGCCACAAACCTCGAAGGAATCGATGGCTCCTACTCGGTCACCATTCTCAACGAGGCCCAGGCAGCGAGGCTGCGTCCCGTCCTGGAAAACCAGAAGGGGATTCGCTTCAATGAGGAGCCGGCGCTCATCACTCGCGATACCGGCCTGGCACCCGACATCCTCTCCCGTGTGCGATCCATGGTTTCTGAAGAAGTCGATGGCAAGAATGGTTGGTCCGTCTCTGTCGTGAACGAACACGGGGCTGCGCTATCCGACGTCGAGTATCACGAGCCCGAAGCGGCTCCGTCCATCAAGGTTTCGCTGGATTATGACGTTCAGCGTGCTGCGCAAGAAGCCATTAATCTGCACCCCGGGTACGAGGCCATGATTGTGGCCATGCGCCCCTCCACGGGCGAAATTCTGGCCGTGGCGCAAACCCCGGAAGCAGATAAGAAGGGCGACATCGCCCTCCAAGGCCAGTTCCCTCCCGGATCGGTCTTCAAGATTATTACGGCCTCGGCGGGCGTCGACAAGCAAGGCCTGTCCACAGATTCCATCGTGCCCTGCCCGGGCACCATGGATCTGTACGGGCGCACCGTGACCAACTACAACGGGTTCTCGCTCGGCTCGGTACCGCTGCGCCAAGCCTTTGCACAATCCTGCAACACCACGTTCGCGCAGATCTCGACCGACCTCCCCAAGGGTGAGCTTCGCGACGTGGGCAAGCAATACGGGCTGGGCATCGACTACGAGGTGCCGGGGCTCTCGACGATTACCGGATCGATCCCAGAGGGAGAAACCCCGCTTGAACGCACGGAAGCCGGCTATGGCCAGGGCCTTGACCTTGTCTCTCCCTTTGGCATGGCGCTTGTTTCTTCGACGGTAGCGGCTGGCAAGACCCCGACGCCGACTCTCATCGAGACACGGGAGACCAAGGTTTCCGAGGAGGTCCCCGCGCCGAGTGAAGAGACGCTGAATCAGGTACGGGACATGATGCGTCAGGTGGTGGCGAGCGGTACTGCGGCGGGTATGCAAGCACAGGGAACCATTTATGGAAAGACCGGTGAGGCAGAAATCAACGACGGCTCGCACGCGTGGTTTACCGGCTTCCGCGATGATGACATTGCTTTTGCCACACTCGTGGTGTTGGGCGGTGGCTCGACGATTTCGGTCAACATCACTGATAACTTCCTACAGCGTTTGGACGCCTTCCGCGCGGAAGGCCACGGCGAGGTTGCTCCCGCACAAGAGCAATAGCGCGCGCTTATGAGCGCGCCAATGGTGCTCTTTGTCGGGTGCTGGGGAAGAGGGCTACCATGAGTAGTTATGACTAAGCGCGCGATGCTGAAACAAGAAAAAGATACTCCAATCCGCACGGTACCGAAGGATATTGAACGCCCAGAGTACGTGTGGAAGGATACGGTCCAGGAAGCGCAGGGCGAGCCGTTTGTGCAGACCCCGGAGGTCATTGAGGCTATGCGTGAGGCCTCACGCATCGCGGCCAACGCTCTGCAGGAAGCCGGGAAAGCTGTTGCTCCCGGCGTGACCACGGATGAGATTGACCGCGTTGCGCACGAGTACATGTGCGATCACGGTGCCTACCCGTCGACGCTGGGGTACTTGGGATTTCCCAAGTCCTGTTGCGTGTCCCTCAATGAGATTGTATGCCACGGCATCCCGGATACCACGGTGATTGAGGATGGCGACATCGTCAATATCGACGTCACAGCCTTCAAGAATGGTGTGCATGGCGATACCAACGCTACCTTCCTCGCGGGTAATGTCTCAGAGGAGCACAAGCTGTTGGTGGAGCGTACGAAGGAA
The DNA here is from genome assembly GCF_001815175.1 of Corynebacterium sp. HMSC034H07. Lineage (NCBI taxonomy): Bacteria > Bacillati > Actinomycetota > Actinomycetes > Mycobacteriales > Corynebacteriaceae > Corynebacterium > Corynebacterium sp. HMSC034H07. The sequence goes on along the minus strand of NZ_KV819542.1, from coordinate 30,402 downwards.
GCGATGATGCGCGGCATCAAGGCCGCGAAGCCCGGCCGTGAGATTAACGTTATTGGTCGCGTTATTGAGTCCTACGCCAATCGTTTCGGCTACAACGTGGTTACCGATTTCACTGGCCACGGTGTGGGCCCCACCTTCCACAACGGCCTCGTCGTGCTGCACTATGACTCTATGACCTACCGCGACATCCTCGAGCCGGGAATGACGCTGACCATCGAGCCGATGATCAACCTGGGATCGCTGGACTATGAGATTTGGGACAACGGCTGGACCGTCCAGAACACCGATGGCAAGTTCACCGCCCAGTTCGAGCACACCATCGTTATCACCGATGATGGAAACGAGATTCTTACCCTGCCTGGTGAACTCGACTAGCCTAAGAGGCGGTAAGGCTCGGTCTTAAGACAGTACCTCTTAAGACGCATAGAGCTGCCCTTGTTGACGAAAGTGCTCCGGATTCTTCAAGGATCCGGAGCACTTTCGTCAGTTTGGAGGGGGTGCGTGCGCCCGTTGCGCCAGAGGTCGGAGATAGACAAAGCGCCCACCTCCGTAAAAGGAGATGGGCGCTTTCTAAGGCGCTGAGCTAATCAGCGAGTCCGCGTACTAATTAGCGGCGGAAGATCGGGTCCAGCACGTGTGCCGGGATAATGTGGTTGTACACAGCGAAGTTGTACGCAGCGAACAGGGCACCTGCGATGGCGGAGCCGATAGCAGCGTAGGTGCCCTCACGCCAAGCCTTAGCCCAGGTCGGGTTGGTGGTGTCATCAGCGGTGTTCTCGCCGAAGAGGTCAGCGCCGGTGACCTTCTTGTCACCCTCGGTAGCGTCGCCCCACTTGGAGGACAGGGTAGCGTCGCTGTCGTCCTCCTTGACCTTCTCGTTTGCGGAGGACAGCTCGGAGGAGAGGGAGGTTTCCTCGGTGTTCTCAGCAGCGAAAGCAACGGAGGTGCCAGCGAAAGCAACGGAGGCGGCGGTTGCAGCAGCAACAGCGGCGGTGCGGAAGTTACGCATGAAGTTTAAGCCTTTCGGAAAGTGTGTGTGGGGCGTCTTAGAAGGACGGGCCGTGGACGAAGAAGTTGTAGACCACGCCGATGAGGCCGGCGATGGAAGCGACGGCGCTAGCAACGCCTACGCCGTAGAAGGTCTTGGCCCAGGTCGGCTGGTCGCCGATGGTGGTGCACTCGCCAGCTTCGCCCTCATCGCAGTGCTCAGACTTGGAGGAACCAAAGATGGCACGGCCGTCAGCCTCGGTGCCGATGTTGTCGTTCTCGTCGACGTTGAACCAGCCGCCAACCTTGGAGGACAGGGAGCCCTCAGGCTTGTCGTAAGGCTGACCGCCCTTTGCGTCTTCGACAGCTTCGGTGGTGTTGGAGCCGTCGAAGGTGGCTGCGGTGGCAACGGTGGAGCCGCCGAAGGCAACTGCGAGAGCGGTAGCGCCGGCGAGGGCTGCATTGCGGATACGCATATCAAAATTCCTTAATGTCGTACGTGCAAGGCCTCCTGGCGGAGGAGCCTCGATTCACAGGGATAGGGATGAGTTTGGTATCCCCAAAACACACTGAGCCGACAGAGACCATCGACTCGTTCCGGTGTCTGTATAAAACCTATCCAACGATCAGTCAAAATGCACGCTAGTTGGAGCGTTCTTTTACGCGAGCGGCAGAGGTACCCCCAAATTGGGTTAAACCCTGAAAGCTGGCTGAGTGATGTTGCAGGTGTTAAGGCGCCCTTGTAATGCCAATAGGTAAATAAGGGGAAATTAGTTCAATGGTAGTGTGAAATAAATCACTGAGCGATCTGTAACGATCACTCTAGCCACTCTAGTCCCAAAACAGCATTTTCGACGACCTCCGGCAACGCCGGGTGGATCCAATACTGTGAACGGGCGAACGTGCGCATGTCGAGGCCGCAGCTCATTGCGGTGATTAACTGTTGTATGAGCGTGGAGGCTTGCGGGCCCATGAGGTGAGCGCCGAGGAGCTGACCGGTCGAGCGGTCGGCGATGAGCTTGCAGACGCCCGTTGAATCCTCCATGGCCCAGCCATAGGCGACATCGCCGAAGTTCTGTACCTTTACTGTCACGTCGTAGCCCTGCTCGCGGGCCTGGGCTTCGGTGAGACCCACGGTCGCAATTTGTGGGTGAGTGAAGACGGCGGCGGGAACGTGCTTGTGGGGCATGGGCTGAAGATCCTCTGGGTGCAACAGGTTGTGCTGCACTGCTCGCTGCTCCGCGTTGGCGACGTGCTTGAGCATGTAGGGCGAGGAGACGTCGCCCAGCGCCCACACGCCCTCACAAGTGGTGCGGCCGTACTCGTCGACCTTGATGCGCCCGTCTTCGTGTATCTCGATCCCACTGGCGGAGAGATCCATCTGGTCGCCGTTAGGCTGGCGGCCGGTGGCGACAAGGATTGCCTCTGCTTCTAGGACGTCACCGTTATCCAAGGTGAGGCGCACACCGTTTGCGGTTTCTTCCACCGCCGTGGCGCTACCGATGCGGACATCGAAACGCTCTCGCAGGATGTCGTTGAAGCGTGAGCGTAGCTCTTCATCGAGGAAGCGGAGGAATGTCTCCGAGCGGTTGACCACGGTTACCTTGGTGCGCAGGCCGTCAAAGACATGGGCGAACTCCATAGCGATGTAGCCACCGCCGACAACGATGAGGCTGCGGGGCTGCTTATCCAGGCGCATGATGTCTTCGTTGGTATGGATCGGGGCAGTTGCGCTGGCATAGGGCTCAGGTAGTACCGGGCGCGAACCGGTAGCGATGACGATGTTGTCGCCAGTGATAATGTCATCGCCCACCTGCAGGGTCTTTGGTCCGATGAACCGCGCGTGTTGGTCAAAGACCGTAATATTTGGGGTCTCCTCGCCGCGGCGGTACTCTTCGCCGCCTTGGGCGATCAGATCAATGCGGTTGTCGAAGACGCGCTTGACAATGCCCTCCCAGTCCACAGCGTCCACGTGGGCGCTGACGCCAAGGCGCGTGGCTTCACGCGCAGCAAGCGCAACGTCGGCCGCATAGACGTACATTTTTGTAGGGATGCAGCCTACGTTGAGGCAGGTGCCTCCGAAGGTTCCCTTTTCAATGATGGCAATAGATTTATCGTCAAACTCGGGGGAGGGGATGGAGTTTCCCGACCCGGTGCCGATGATGACGAGATCAAAGTGCTGTGCAGAAGTCATGGCGACCATTGTAAAGGTTCTACAGCCGCGGCTTCTGGAGGTCGAAGAGCGCGCAGTGCGCACACTTACTGAGCACGCTGTTCTGCGTTTATCGGCGCAACGACGCGAAGCCACTCGGCCGCGGCATTCAGCGCGTCCTCCAACGGTTCGGGCCGAGAGAGGAAAAGGTCGTGGCGGCCATCTTGGACGACGTGGAGGGTGTAGCGCGAGCTCAGCTCCTTAGCCCAGCGCTGACTTTGCCGGACATCGACGACGACATCGGCCGTGTTGGAGGACTCGCTATAGGGCTGATCAAGTTGTGAGCGCGCCGAGGTCATCGTCAGCAGTGGAACTCCAATGGTGATACGCCCGGAATGGATGGCGTCGAAGCCGTGGAAAACAGCAGCGACCCAGCCCAAGTATTTCGCGTGCCCGCCCAGCGGTTTCAAGCGGCGATCAAAATCCCACTCGCCCTGTTCGTGGGAATGGATGGATTCCCCGTAGGTGGTGAGATCCCCGGCGGGTAGCTCGACGCGTGGAGCGATAGCAGCGCCGGCATAAACTATGCGCTTGACCACCTCATAAGCGCCGTCCGACATTCCCATCATGGCCAGCCAAGGGCTGTTGAAAACGACACCGGCGATACGGCTGAAACGCGCGGGGTCGTGGCGGCGAAGACGATCAAGCCACAGAGCGATGATGGTGCCGGCTGTGGAGTGTCCCATGATGACGACACGTGGGTTGGGGAGGGCGTCGAGGGCCGCGTTGAGGTCGGCATCGTAATACTGCACATCACTGATGTAGTGCCAGGTTTGTCCCTCCCGGCGGGAGCGACCACATTTGCGCAAATCGACTGCATAGAAGGCGTAGCCAAGCTCATAGAAGTAGCGGGCCACGTGCTCGTGGAAGAAGTAGTCTGTCATGCCGTGGACCCACACTAGGGCGGGGCGATCGTCGTGGGCGTTGGCGGCGGGGCAGTAGCGCACGAGAGTCGCGCAGACATCGCCTTCACCATCGGGATCGGTGCCGAGTTCGAGCGTGGCAGCCTGAAAGTCTGGGCCGAGAAGATCTTCTGACCATTCGAGTTTGTCAAATGTCATGGAGCTCATGATAGGTCGTGCGGTCAGATCCGTCCGGATGGGCGGGGAGCTGAGCTGATATGCCCTGCACCTCAAAAGGGGTGGTGGTTTGGGATTCGGGCATTTATGTTTCGAGGAATGCCTATTTCGCAGGAAGGGGCGTAAGGTGGAATTAATGCTTGACGGATCTTCCTGAGTGGAGGTCTGTATGCCGGCTTGGCCTTAGCATCGTCGAGCGCTTTCTCACCGCGCCCTGCGCACCCACATGCGCAGGGCATTTGACCACATCGAATACATCGACTCTAAGAGGTAATAAGTACAGTGTCCTCCGATAAGAAGACAGCACAAGTAGTAGACGAGGTTGAGGTCGCACTCATTGGTGCAGGTATCATGAGCGCCACCCTCGGCGCCATGCTGCGTGAACTCGAGCCCAGCTGGACTCAGATGGTGTTCGAGCGCTTGGACGGTCCTGCTCTTGAGTCCTCCTCCCCGTGGAATAACGCCGGTACGGGCCACTCTGCACTGTGCGAGTTGAACTACACCCCGGAGAAGAACGGCCGCATTGACGTTTCCAAGGCCCTGAACATCAACGAGAAGTTCCAGGTTTCTCGCCAGTTCTGGTCCCACCAGCTCAATAACGGCATCCTCACTGACCCGAAGGCCTTCATTAACCCGGTTCCACACGTGTCCTTCGCGCAGGGTTCCATTCAGGTGGATTACCTGAAGCGCCGTTTCGACGCGCTGAAGGACAATCACATGTTCCCGAACATGCAGTTCAGTGATGATGACGCCACCTTCCAGGAGAAGCTGCCCCTGATGTCTGAGGGCCGCGATTTCGGCTCCCAGAAGGTGGCCATCTCGTGGACCGATGCCGGTACTGACGTTAACTTTGGCGCCCTGGCTAAGCAGTTCTTCACCGCAGCTAAGGCTGCAGGCACCGAGATCCGCTACGGCCACGAGGTCGTCGATATTAAGCGTGACGGTTCCAAGTGGCGTGTGGTAGCAAAGAACCTGCACACCGGTGATTACGAAGCTGTCCACGCCAAGTTTGTCTTCGTCGGCGCCGGCGGTTACGCGCTCGATCTGCTGCGCAAGGCAGGTGTCCGTGAGGTCTCTGGTTTCGCGGGCTTCCCGGTCTCTGGCCTGTGGCTGCGCTCCAAGAACCCGGAGCTGGTCAAGCAGCACCACGCCAAGGTCTATGGCAAGGCTGCCGTCGGTGCTCCGCCGATGTCCGTGCCGCACCTGGACACCCGTGTCATCGACGGTGAAGAAGGCCTGCTGTTTGGCCCCTACGGTGGCTGGTCCCCGAAGTTCCTGAAGAAGGGCTCCTACCTGGACCTGTTCAAGTCCATCCGTCCCGACAACATCACCTCTTACCTGGGCGTGGCAGCACAGGAGTTTGGTCTGACCAAGTACCTGGTGACCGAGGTCCTCAAGGACTTCGACAAGCGCGTCGAAACCCTCAAGGAATACGTCCCGAGCGCCGATCCGGCCGATTGGGAGACCGTCATCGCTGGCCAGCGCGTCCAGGTCATTAAGCCGGCGGGTGCACCGCAATTCGGCTCCTTGGAGTTCGGTACCACCCTCATCAACAACCCCGAGGGCAATATCGCCGGCCTGCTCGGCGCTTCCCCGGGTGCCTCCATCACCCCGGCAATCATGATTGAGCTGCTGGAGCGCTGCTTCGGCGAGCACATGATTCAGTGGGGCGATAAGATCCAAGAAATGATTCCGTCCTACGGCACCAAGCTCTCCAAGGACAAGAAGCTCTACGAGGAGATGTGGGAGTACACGCAGAAGACCCTGCAGCTTGAGTCCAAGTAGTCCCGCTTTTCGCTTCGCAGGTAACTCTCAGTAACTGGCAGGAAGCGTCCAGTGCATCGGAACGCTTCGCCAAGGAGGATGCTCCATACTTATGTTGTGCGTTTGAGAGAGCGCATGCGAGA
>NZ_KV819542.1:0-24117 GCF_001815175.1 Corynebacterium sp. HMSC034H07 | reverse complement strand
TTGTGCGTTTGAGAGAGCGCATGCGAGAGATAGAGAGAACCCCAGCCGCGCGGGGCGGTCGGCCTGAGAAACCGACCGGGAGCGCGGCAGTGAAAGATAGAGACACACCACCGCCCCGAGACTCCGTTTCCTTTCCTACGGAGAACTCGGGGCGGTGGTGTGTGTCCTTCTATTTTGCGCTCTTAGGTGCCGCAGTAGGTGAGATAGCCCTCCGTGCCACCGGGCTGTTCATAGTCCGGTGCGGGATCGAAGGGGTGGGTCGTAGCTTGGAGAAGGCGGGAGAACTCATCCAGATCGCCCAGCGCGGCTTCGACCAGACGCGGACGGGGAATCACGCGCGGCACGGTTCGCTCGAGTCGCGCAACGTCGGGGCCACTCGCGCAGTAGGCGTCAACGAACTGCGTGCCCGCGAACGCCTCATAAGCGGCTGCCGGTGTACCTGCCGCGGCGCTGACGAGAGCTCGGTGGGCCTGAGTGAGGTCAGGGCTCGCCTCAGTGAGTGCGGTGCTGTAGCTCCGAAAAAGCTCTTCAGGCATCTGCAAGCGCTGCAGGGCTTCGACTCGACGTGCTTTCTCGAAGCGTTCCGCAAAGGAATTGATGGCTTCCTGGGCCCAAGCGAGGGCGGAGTCAGGGGAGTCGTCGAGAAGCGGCAGCAGGGATTCAGCGAGCCGCGCGAGGTTCCATCCCACCATGTCGGGCTGGCGGCCAAAGCGGTAGCGGCCCTGCGTATCGATGGAACTAAACCAGGTATCGGGATCATAGTTTTCCAGGAATGCGCAGGGGCCGTAGTCGATGGTCTCGCCCGATAGCGTGGTGTTATCCGTATTCATCACGCCGTGGATAAAGCCCAGCTGCATCCATCCGGCGACCGTAGCGGCTTGCGCATCCATGGCACGGGTGAACAACTCCTGATAGTCGGCACCGGGGTAGTGGCGTTCAATGGTGTAGTCAGCGAGCTGTTCGAGCATTCCGGGCCGCTGGGACTGCGCGGCGAAGTGAAAGGAGCCGACGCGAATGTGGCTTGCGGCTACGCGCACCAGCACGCCCGCCTCCTCCACCACGTGGCGTTGAATGGGGCGGCCGGTGGCAAGGACTGCGAGGGGCCGAGTAGTGGGTACCCCCAGGGCATGCATCGACTCGGAGAAGAGATATTCGCGCAGCATCGAGCGCAGTGTGCCACGACCATCAGAGCCGAAGCGCGAGTACGGTGTGGGTCCCGTCCCCTTGGCGTGCAGATCCCACAGACCTGCCGGGTTATGGGGAGCGGTGGGGCCGGTGACCTCTCCCAGTAGGAGAGCGCGGCCATCACCCATGGATGGGTTGTACTGCCCGAACTGAAAGCCGGCGTAGGCCATGGCGTGGGGAGCGATGGGGCCGCGGCCTAGGAGAAACTCCACGCCTTCATCGCTGCGCAGCCAGTCTGGGTCGAGCCCGAGCGCAGAAGCCAGCTGTTCATTGAGCACCACGATCCGCGCCGCGGGCTGTTCCTCCCCTCGGGCCTCTGCGACGAGGTGGGGTAGGCGGCGGGCGAACTCAGTGTGCAGCTCGACAGGAAAGGAAGGCTTAGGCATCGCGGGACTCCAGAGCGCCGCGAACGCGCACGCGGACGTTGCCGCCCACCCAGATGTTCTCGCCGTCGTCATCGATGAAGACTCGACCAGCGCGTCCTACCTGGCCACCTTGGGCCGCGGTGTAGCGAGCAGGAACTGCATTCTTGGCGCGGAGGAATTGGGCAGCCCCGCCGTTGAAGGACCCGGTGACGGGATCCTCGAAGTGCCCGGTAATGGCTCGTACTTCATACGCGGGGGCATCACCACCGGTGAGGCCGACCACGCCGACCTTCACGCCAGGCGTGGGTGTGGGGTTGAGTTCGCGTACTGCCTCGGCGGAATCCAGCTGGATGAGGCGCCATCCGGGGCCGTTGTCTACCCAGCCGGAGTCAACGATGCGGTCGACGTCAACTCCGAGAACTGCAGCTGCATCGGCTCGTTCGGCATCGCTGAGAGCCCCCTCGCGCACCAAGGGTGGGGTAGCGAAGGCGAAGCGTCCGTCCTCCTGGCGCACGGTGACCAGGCCTACACCGCATTCCTGAATTAAGGTGCCGCTTTTTTCAAGCAGCTCTGCTGCCACCCGGGCGGTGCCCAGCGTGGGGTGGCCGGCGAAAGGAAACTCTTCGTAGGGGGTAAAGATCCTCACCCGGTAGTCCGCGCGTGGATCCGTAGGCGAGCACAGGAACGTCGTCTCAGAGAAATTGGTCCAGTGCGCGATGCGCTGCATCTCTTCGGTGCTCAAGTCATCGGCATCCGCGACCACGGCGAGGGGATTTCCGCTGAACGGACCAGTGGCGAAGACATCTACTTCAAAGAATCGGTGCTGCATGGACCCCAAGCCTAGTCGCACCGGTGGGTGCGGAGGTCTACGCTGGGCTGCATGAGCGAAGCACTCTTTAGCCGCGTCGAGCCCATCCAAACCATGGCTGATGGGACCGTCAAGCAGGTCAACCCCTTCTCCGGAACGGAGGTGTGGACGGTGCCTGGCCGCGGCAACCGCCCGCTCGCGCATCCAGCACAGGACCCACAACCGCTGGCGGCCGATGCTTTCACGCACACCTGCGCCTTTTGCTCAGGCCGCATGCTGGATACCCCACCGGAAAAGTCCCGTATTCTGGCTTCGGGGGAGATTCAGCGCGGCCTCCTTCCTCACGAGCTGGATGAGTCCGTACCAGCCTTTCGCCGCGTGCCCAACCTTTTTGAGATCGTGTCCTATGACTATTGGCACGAGAACTATGGCTTCACCATGGACCCCGACGTGGCCCGCCACAAGGAGCGCTACGAGTCCGACGAAGCTGGGCGCCTGCATGTGCTCAATGTGGTGCGCACCAAGCTCAAGGCGGCGGGGAAGGATGCCGCGCTGGACGACGAATCCCTGCTCGCCCTCGCCGATGGCTTCTTCGGAGGTGGCCACGACGTCATCATTTCTTCGCGCCACTTTGTGGAGGGTGCGGTCGATGATAGTCAGCTCGCGTCCTCCGGCACGCTGAGCCCCGATGAGCACTTCCTGCTGACAACATTCACTGCGGAATCGACGCGCGAGCTCTACCAGCGCAACCGCTATGCCTCTTATGTCGCCGTGTTCCAGAACTGGCTAGCACCGGCGGGCGCGTCCTTCGATCACCTGCACAAGCAGCTCGTCGCTATTGACGCCTTAGGTATGGCTGCCCACCAAGAAAACGCGATTCTGCGGGCGCACCCGAATATGTACAACGATTGGGCGGTTGGCTACGCGGCAAAGCGCAACCTCGTTATCGCCGAAAACGACTATGCGGTTCTCTTCGCCGGCTTTGGCCACCGCTATCCCACACTGGAGATCTTCTCCAAGTCGCCGCGCTGTGAGCCCTGGGAGCAGACCCCCGGTGAGGTTCGCGGGATGTCGGACCTTATCCACGCAGCGCATGCCGCTGTGGGTCCGGATGTGGCCTGCAATGAAGAGTGGCACCACCGCCCGCCCAGCGTGGATCTGCCGCAGCCGTGGCGTGTGATGATCAAGCTCAGGGTATCGACCCTGGCCGGTTTTGAGGGCGGCACGAAGGTGTACATCAACACCATCGATCCCTGGGGATTGCGCGATCGCATCGTGGATGCCATGTTCCGCCTGCGCGAGCGCGGCAAGATTGCCTCCGGTATCGCGATTGCCACTGAGTGCGAGCTCAAGCGCAACAGCTTGCGCTATAACCCATTGGTTTGAATGGCCCCGCTTCTCCGGAGGCAGATAAATTGATAAATAGATAAATCGGCGAGCGTTGATAAATTGATAAATAGATAAATCAGACCACGAGCACGAGCTCGGTGCCGCGCAATTCGGTGCTCATGCCTGCCTCCTGCGCAATACTGGCCGCATCCTTGAGGGAGGAGACACGCTCACCACTCAGGGCCAGCACGCGTGCGAGCTCCCCTTTGTAGTGCTTGTTGAAGTGAGAGACCACCTTGCGGGAGCCATCCTCTTGCACCGTCTCCACGCGCACGGTGGCGGCGTCCTTGAGCTTGCCCAGTTGCTGGTAGGTGCCCGAGCGCATATCGATGAGGAACTCGTCGGCGTCGACAAGCGCGCGCAGCTCCTCCGTAATGGCCGTACCCCATCGCGACTTCAGCGTCCGCCCGCCCAGTTTCGTACTACCGGAGAGTCGGTAGTGCGGGATGAGATCATCGGCGCGCACTAGACCAAATAACGCATCGCCCACGGCGAGGTAGCTCCGCGCTTCCGGGGGAAGGGTGGGGGCGTCGAGGGCGTCGTACAGCACGCCGGTGAAACGCTCCAGCGCGGGCATGGTCGGGGAGGATGCCAACTCGCGGTTAGACTCGGCTTCCCCACGCAGCTTCTCAGAGAGTTTGAGCACTTCCAGCGCTTCATCGACGTCGAGGGAGGACAATTCTGCAGCGATTTCTTGGCGGATCGGATTCAACGCGGGAAAAGAAAGCTCGTCCCAATTCAGGGCCGCGCCGTTGCCGCCGTGTGCTTTGGTCTCAGAAGGAGGGAGGATGATCAGCATGGCTACATGCTAGCGATGTAAACTGAGCAACCATGATTACACGTCTTTCTGAGCTTTTCCTCCGCACTCTTCGTGAGGATCCGGCTGATGCCGAAGTCCCCAGCCACAAGCTTCTCGTCCGCGCAGGTTATGTGCGCCGCGTCGCGCCGGGTGTATACACCTGGCTGCCACTGGGGCTGCGCGCCATGCGCAAGATCGAAGACGTAATCCGTCAGGAGATGAACGCTATCGGCGGCCAAGAGATGCTGTTCCCGGCGTTGCTGCCGCGCGAACCCTACGAGCAGTCGAACCGCTGGACGGAGTACGGCGATAACCTCTTCCGTCTCAAGGATCGTAAGGGCGCTGACATGCTCCTAGGCCCGACCCATGAGGAGATGTTCACCACCGCAGTGAAGGATATGTACTCCTCGTACAAGGATTTCCCGGTCACGCTGTATCAGATCCAGACGAAGTACCGCGATGAGGAACGTCCGCGCGCGGGCGTGCTGCGCGGCCGCGAGTTCACCATGAAGGACTCCTATTCCTTCGACATGACGGATGAGGGGCTCGATGAGTCCTATGCCCGCCACCGCAAGGCTTACCAGAACATCTTCAATCGCCTGGAGATTGATTACGCGATTTGTAAGGCCACCTCTGGTGCGATGGGAGGCTCGGCCTCCGAGGAGTTCCTCGCCGTGTCTGAGGTAGGCGAAGATACCTTCGTGCGGGCCACCGAGGGCGATTACGCCGCCAACGTGGAGGCCGTGGTCACTCAGGCTCCAGAGGAAATCCCCTTCGACGGCCTGCCGGAGGCACAGGAGCATGAGACTCCGAAATCCGAGACCATCGAAACGCTGGTGGAGTGGGCTAAGAGCGCCGGCATTACTGTCGCCGACCGCGAGGTCACCGCAGCGGACACCCTCAAGTGTATGATGATCAAGGTAGCCGCCCCTGCAGCTACGGAGGAAGAGAAGGAATGGGAACTCGCGGCTGTTCTTATTCCGGGCGACCGCGCGTTGGATGAAAAGCGCCTGGAGGCTTCGCTTGAACCGGCCGAGTTCGAGCTCGCCAGCGATGAGGATTTCAAGAAGAGCGACTTCCTGGTCAAGGGCTACGTTGGCCCGCGTGCCCTCAACGCTCACGACGTGAAGGTTTATGCCGACCCGCGCGTGGTTTCCGGCACCTCCTGGATTACCGGTGCCGATGCCCCGCAGCGTCACGTCGTCGGTTTGGTGGCTGGCCGTGACTTCACCGTGGATGAGTTTATCGAGGCCGCCGAGGTCAAGGAAGGGGACCCGGCACCGAACGGCCAGGGCACTCTGACGCTGGAGCGCGGTATCGAGTTAGGGCACATCTTCCAGTTGGGCCGCAAGTACACCGAGGCTTTCGACGTCCAGATTCTGGATGAGAACGGCAAGCGCGCCGTGCCGACCATGGGTTCCTATGGCATTGGTGTTACGCGCATGCTCGCGGTGCTGGCGGAGCAGCGCCACGATGAGAAGGGCCTCAACTGGCCGGTGGCTGTGGCCCCGTACCAGGTGCACGTGGCCGTAGCGAACAAGGATGCCGCTGCCCTCGAGGCAGGCCAGAAGCTGGTGGAGGATCTGGACCGTGCGGGCGTGGAGGTGCTTTTCGACGACCGCCCCAAGGTCTCCCCGGGCGTGAAGTTCAAGGATGCAGAGCTTCTGGGAATGCCGTTCATCGCCATCCTGGGCCGTGCCTTTGCTGACGGCATCATCGAGCTGCGCATCCGCGGCGGCGAGACCCGTGAGGTCCCCGCAGACTCCATCGTGGACACCTTAACGGAGCTCATCCGCGGCTAGGTGCGTTAAGCGCGTAGGCTCGCGGGTATGAGTTCCCACAACCCCGCACTGACATATTCAATGGCTGCAGCACTCTCTGCCATGGGAGTGCTGCATTTTGCTAAGCCGAAGCCCTTCGAGTCCATCATCCCGCCACAGCTTCCAGGGTCGGCTCGCTTTTACAACTTCACCTCTGGCGCCTGGGAAGTGGTGACCGGTGCACTCCTGGCGAACCCATCGACGCGGCCTGCAGGCGGCCTTTCAGCCCTAGCTTTGCTCGCTGCCGTGTGGCCGGCGAACTTCTACCAAGCCTACAGGGACTTAGAAAGCGGTAAGGCATCAACCGGCAAGAAGATCTACCATGCGGTGCGTCTGCCGTTGCAGATTCCGGTCATGCGCTATGCCTGGTCGCTGTACGCCGAAAAAACGCCAAACGTCGGTAGCTTAGGAAAATCGAGCTCGCGAGGGAGGAATTAAGCTGCACTGATACGGTGAGATTGGGCGGCTACAGAAATAAGCCAGCTTCGCCATTCAGCATTGGGTGCCGCTTGGTCGGGCACCTCCTGTGAGGCGGCGGAGGCCCATGTCACCGTGTCACTATGCGCGACGTCGTCAAGGAACGCGCGCGCTGAGGCGGCGTCTACGGGCAGCTCACCGGAGGTCGAGGTGTAGGCCGCTGCGGGCTGTGGCACTGGTCCGATTTTGGCTACTGCTTCTTGGAGCGCGAGGACGCGGTTCTCGTGCAGAGCGAGGCGCTCATCAACCAGCTCTTCGACGTCAGGTGTGACATAGGAACGAGCAAAGTCCAAGGCATACACCTGCCGGTATTCCCAGTCCAAGAGTTCGGTGGCGAGGTCAGCGTCATCCTCCGTCAGCTCCGGCACAGCGCCCGGTTCATCGGTGGAGCGGGCCTCCATTGCGATGGCTTGGGCGACGAGCAAGGGCCGAGATTCCGGGGAGACCGCGTCAAGTTGCTCTTCAATCGATGAAGAAGCTGCGGCAAGCACGGCAGCCGCATCAGTGGCCTCGTATGCTTCACCCTCACGATTCACTTCGCAGGAGCGCGGAACGTGTCCTTCCTCGTCGCGGCCGCAGAGGCGCTCAATTTCGGAGTAAAGCTCGTCTGCGTGCTGCGCGCGCAGGGACGCGGCATCGGGATCGAGTTCCTGCAGTGCGTGGGCGTCGGCGCTGGCATCGTGAGCCAGAGAGGTCAACGTAGGGTCCGCGTGGGGGCCAAAATAGTCCACGATCGCGTCGGTGGCTTGGCAGCCGCCCAACCATGGGGCGGCGCAGACAAGGAGGGCGGGCACAACTACTCGGCGGTTCACGCGATAGACCCTACCCGTGTGACCTAGTCTAGAGCGCATGGCATTCCCAACACCCGCACAACTGACCGAAATCCTCCAGCCTGTTGCCGCCGCACGCGGCCTCGACATCGAAGATGTGAAGACTACACGAGCTGGTAAAAAGTCGCAGGTCATCATCCGCATTGATGGTGATGAGCGTCCGAGCTCCGATCTCATCGAGGAACTTTCGCAGGAGATTTCCGAGTTTTTTGATGCACAGGAGGAAGCGGGCACTCTTAACTTTGGGGCAGGCTACACCCTAGAGGTGTCGACCCCCGGCGTGGATTTTCCGCTCAGCGCACCACGCCATTGGCGTCGGAACCAAGGAAGGCTGGTCGGCTATGCGTTGAGCGACGAGCCCGGCACCACCCGTGTCGCCAGAATCGGTGCTCTCTCCGCGGACGAAGAATCAGTGGCGCTCATCACGACCGTGAAGAAGGAGGTGCGCTATCAGGTCGAGCGATTGGAAAATGTGAGCCGTGCAGTGGTAGAAATTGAATTTGCTCAACCTTCAGCACAGGAGCTGGAGGCGGCAATGCAGACGTTCGACTTCGCCGAGCAGAACTCGGCAACCCGAGAGGACTAACAAGTGAATATTGATCTAGAGGCACTCCGCACGATTCAGCGCGAGCGAGGCGTCCCGGTGAAGGACCTGCTCGAAGCAATCGCGGGTGCCCTTTTGTATTCCTACCTGGATCACCGTGCTGAGTCCGCTGAGACGAAGGCGGAGGGGACAAAGTCCCGCGTGGATATCGACGCCGATACCGGCGCCGTTGCCGTCATCGTGACGGAAAGCGATCTGGAGACCGGAGAGGTCGTCAGCGAGTACGACGACACCCCGGATAACTTTGGGCGCATCGGCGCCCAGGCTGTCCGCGATGCCATCCTGCGCAAGCTGCGCGAAAACGAAGCGGAGCGGACCTATGATTCCTATTCAGAATTGATCGGCACGGTGGTGTCGGGCGTCGTCCAGCGCGATATCCACGCCAACAAGCGCGGCGTTATCGTGGTGCAATTGGGTACCGAGCACGATTCGCAGGATGCTTTCCTGTTGCCGGCCGAGCAGCTGCCGGGGGAGAAGCTCGAGCACGGTGACCGCGTTAAGGCTTATGTCGTGGGGGTAAACCGCAACGGGGCGAAGGTGCAGATTACGCTGTCGCGTACCCACCCAGAGCTGGTTCGCGGCCTCTTCGAGCTGGAGGTCCCAGAGGTGGCCGACGGCGCAGTCGAGATCATCGCCATCGCCCGTGAGGCTGGACACCGCTCCAAGATCTCCGTTCGCGGCCACGCCAAGGGCCTCAACGCCAAGGGTGCATGCATCGGCCCGAAGGGTTCCCGCGTCAGCAACGTGATGCGTGAGCTCGGCGGTGAAAAGATTGACATCATCGATTACAACGAAGACCCAGCCGTCTACGTGGGTAATGCTCTCGCACCGTCGAAGGTCGTGCGCGTAGAAATCCTCGACGAGGAAGCACAGGTAGCCAAGGTAACCGTGCCGGATTACCAGCTCTCGCTCGCTATCGGCAAGGAAGGGCAGAACGCTCGCCTCGCAGCTCGCCTGACCGGATGGAAGATTGATATTCACTCCGATGCCGCTCGTGACTAGCTTTCCAACCTGCCTGCGGTGGGATTAAAGGTTTGTCCTATTTTCGCGTAGACTAGACAACGGCCCACATGCAGGAATGCTGTGGCGTAGTAGTAGTGGTGATTCGACGTAAGGAGTGGGATGTCTCAGGGACAGCGACTCCGCACCTGTATCGCCACGCGTCAAAAGCATCCCGACACGGAATTGCTCAGGATTGTCGCCGATAGGGACGATCCCACAGGAAGCCGTGTTGTTCCGGATCCGCGCCGCCGCCTCCCCGGCAGGGGAGCGTGGATTAGGCCAGATCTGGAGGCAGTAGAGCTGGCGGAGCGAACCCGTGCCTTCAGGCGCGCGCTCCGATTGTCCACAGACGTGGACACAGGTCACGTACGTGAGTACCTCGCTGCTCGGCAGCAGGTGCAGTCGGCGGGCAACAGCCCGTGCGACCCAGAGTTAAAAAGGAAGACCGAACACTGATGAGCGCACAACCATGAAGCAGCATCAGCGATGAAAGTCCATAGCCATTAACTAGGGGTCAAGCCGTATTCCGCGGCCTTGGCTCCTAGAAAGATTAAAGAGGAGACAAGTGCCCGGAAAGCTACGTGTACACGAGTTGGCAAAGCAGCTCGGCGTAACCAGCAAGGAACTACTCGCCACGCTGAAGGAACAAGGCGAGTTCGTCAAGACCGCATCCTCGACCATCGAACCGCCGGTGGTCAAGAAGATGCGCGCACATTATGAAGCTAAGGGTGGCAACGACAAGCCGGCGGAGAAAACCGCGCCGGCAGCCTCCCCGGCTTCTGCTGCCAAAAAGGCGGCAGAGAAGAAACCAGCAGAGAAGCAGCCGGCTACCGCCGCTAAGCCTGGTCCGAAGCCGGGGGCAGCGCCGAAGCCGGGTGCCGCTCCCAAGCCGGGCGGCGCCCCGAAGCCGGGAACTGCGCCTAAGCCGGGCGGTGCCCCGAAGCCGGGTGCACAGCGCAAGAATGCGGACAAGCCTGGCGAGCGCGCAGTTACACCGCGCTCCATGCCGAAGCCTGGTGGTACCCGTCGCGTCGCCAATAACCCGTTCTCCACGGGCGGCTCGAGCGATCGCCCCAGCCCCGGACCACGTCCGGGCGGCAGCAAGGGGCAGCGCTCCGCCGGCAAGCCTGGTGATAACCGCGGTGGCAAGGGCGGAGCACGCCCGCAGGGTGATGGCAATCGCAGCGGCGGACGCCGCCCATCGCCGGCCATGATGCCTTCGCATCCGAACCCGGCCAGCATGCCGTCGAAGGCCGCAGGCAGCGGCGGTGGCGGTCGCGGCCGAGGTGGTCGTGGCGGCGGACCGGGCCAGGGTGGCCCAGGCCACGGTGGTTTCCGTGGCGGACGCGGCGGTCGCCGCGGTGGTACCGCTGGTGCATTCGGTCGCCCTGGTGGCGCACCGCGTCGCGGCAAGAAGTCGAAGCGTCAGAAGCGCCACGAGTTTGAAGAGCAGCAGAAGCATGAGGTAGGCGGCGTACGCCTGCCTGACGGCGGCGGCAAGGTAGTTCGCCTGCGCCGCGGTGCTTCCCTGGCTGACTTTGCCGAGAAGATCGGTGCGGATCCCGCAGCATTGGTTCAGGCACTGTTCAACCTCGGCGAGATGGTGACGGCTACGGCCTCCGTATCCGAGGACACCCTGCAGCTTTTGGGCTCGGAGATTAATTACGAGGTCCAGGTTGTCTCACCGGAGGACGAGGACCGCGAGCTGCTCGAGTCCTTCGACCTGCAGTTCGGTGAGGACGAGGGCGGCGAAGAAGCCCTTGAGAAGCGCCCGCCAGTCGTCACCGTGATGGGTCACGTTGACCACGGTAAGACCCGCCTTCTGGACACGATTCGTAAGACCAACGAAGGTGCGGGTGAGGCCGGTGGCATCACCCAGGGCATCGGTGCCTACCAGACCACGGTGAATCTCGAGGATGGCCCGCGTACCATCACCTTCCTGGATACACCGGGCCACGAGGCGTTTACCGCCATGCGTGCCCGTGGTGCCAAGTCCACCGACTTGGCCATCCTGGTGGTCGCCGCTGATGACGGCGTGATGCCGCAGACGATTGAGGCGATTAACCACGCGAAGGCAGCGGACATCCCAGTCGTTGTCGCGGTCAACAAGATTGATAAGCCGGAAGCTTCCCCGGATAAGATCCGTGGTCAGCTCACTGAGTACGGTCTGGTGCCGGAGGAATACGGCGGCGACACGATGTTCGTGGACATCTCCGCGAAGAACAACATCAACATCGACGAGTTGCTGGAGGCTGTCATCCTGACGGCGGACGCTGCACTCGAGCTCACCGCTAACCCGGATATGGATGCGCAGGGTTCTGCCATCGAGGCTCACCTCGACCGTGGCCGCGGTCCGGTGGCTACCGTCATCATTCAGCGCGGTACGCTGCGCATTGGTGATTCCATCGTGGTTGGCGATGCGCACGGACGTGTGCGTCGTATGCTCGATGAGTTTGGCAACGACGTGGAAGAGGCCGGCCCGTCCCGCCCGGTCCAGGTGCAGGGTCTCAACGGCGTGCCTGGTGCCGGCGACAACCTCTTGGTTGTCGAAGATGACCGCGTCGCTCGCCAGATTGCCGCACAGCGTGACGCGCGTAAGCGTTCTGCTCTGCAGGCCAAGGCCCGCAAGCGCGTCTCCCTCGAGGATCTGGATGCAGTGCTCAAGGAAACTTCGACGCTCAACCTCATCCTCAAGGGCGACAATGCCGGTTCCGTCGAAGCTCTGGAAGATGCCCTGCTGGACATCGAGGTCGACGACGAGGTTCAGCTCAACATCATCGACCGTGGCGTCGGTGCTGTGACGCAGACCAACGTCAGCCTGGCTGCGGCTTCCGACGCCGTCATCATCGCCTTCAACGTTCGCGCTGAAGGCAAGGCGACGGAGGAAGCGAATGCCGAGGGCGTTGACATCCGCTACTACACCGTGATTTACCGCGCCATTGAAGAGGTTGAGGCAGCTCTCAAGGGCATGCTCAAGCCCATCTACGAGGAGCGGGATACCGGTGCGGCGGAGATCCGCGCGCTGTTCAAGTCCTCCGCCGTCGGCACCATTGCCGGTTGTATGGTCACCGAGGGCAAGGTCAAGCGCAACGGCAAGGTTCGCCTCGTGCGCGACGGAAACGTCATCGTCTCCGATGCCAAGATCGAGTCCCTGCGCCATGAGAAGGATGACGCAAACGAGATCAACGCCGGCTACGAGTGCGGTATGGTCCTGTCCTACCCGGACATCCAGGTAGGCGATATCATCCAGGCCTACGAGGAAGTCGAGGTCCCCCGCGACTAATCACATCTGAGCTCTCCGCTCACTAAGAGCGCTCGGATAAAAAGCCCAGCCAGGAAACATTCCTGGCTGGGCTTTAATCATTTCGGCCGAAAGGTGCAGAATCGGTATCCTAGACTAGTTGCCAGTACCCGTACGCAAAGGAGCTTCACCATGGTTGATCACGCACGCGCCGCGCGCATGGCAAAGCGCATTCAGACAATCGTTGCCAGCGCTATTGAACGCCAGATTAAGGATCGTCGCCTTGAGCTTGTGACTATCACGGATGCCCGCGTTACGGGTGACCTGCACGATGCCACCGTGTACTACACGGTGCGCGGCGCGGATATCGAATCCGAGCCGGATTACGATCAGGCTGCCGAGGCTCTCACGCGAGCTAAGGGGCAGTTGCGCAAGATCGTGGGCGACGAACTGTCGGTTCGCTTTACACCGACGCTGTCCTTTGAACTTGACACTGTCCCCGAGGCGTCCGCTCACATGGAGGATTTGCTCGCCCGCGCCCGTGCCCGCGATGCGGAGTTGGCCAAGTTGAAGGAAGGCGCGCAGCCGGCTGGTGATGCGAATCCGTACAAGACCTCGGATAAGGAAGAGGACTAAGTGTCACGAACCAACTACGAAGCCGCAGTTGATGCTCTGGTGCAGGCCAGCAGTATTTGCATTATCACGCACTTGCGCCCAGACGCCGATGCTGTCGGCTCTGCGGCGGCCCTCACCTTGGCGCTGCGCCAGCGCGGGAAGCAGACCCGCACCGTGATCGGGCAGCGCCGCGATATTTCCGCCAACCTATTCTCCATTCCTACCGTGGACGAGATTGAGCTGGTGGATGAGCTTCCGCAGGGCTACGACCTTTATGTCACTGTGGACTGTGGCTCGATAGAACGGACAGGTTCGGTAGCGCAGGGGCTCGAGAAAATGGCCGCCGTCGGCCGCGTCCTATGTATCGATCACCATGCTTCTAACGACGGCTTTGGCGCCATCAACGTGGTGGATCCAGTGTGTGAGTCCACCACGGTGGTTCTGCTCGATATCCTGGATAGGCTTTCCATCCAGATCGATCGCGTCATCGCGCACTGCCTGTACGCGGGCCTTGTTACCGATACCGGTAACTTCCGGTGGGGCCGCCCAGCGATGCATGATATCGCTGCGCGCCTGATGCTCTATGGGCTCGACACCAAGCAGATTGCGCTGGAACTCATGGACTCCAGCACGGCCGATGACCTACAGATGATCGGACGTGTGCTCTCAAACCTCAGAATTGAGGAAGCAGGGGAGCACCGCCTGGCTGTTCTCTTCGTGCCGCATGAGGAAGTCGCTTCTCATGCCGATTCCGCCATTGAGTCTTTTGTCGACTATGTCCGCGCATTGAAGGGCACTGACATTGGAGTGGTCTTCAAGGAACAGGCGCCCAATGTGTGGGCAGTATCTTTGCGTTCCTCTGCGGTCAACTGCGCCGAAGTGGCCCTCACCTTCGGCGGCGGTGGGCATGTTCCGGCCGCTGGCTATACCGCGCACGGAACGCCCGAGGAGGTTATCGCGCAACTGGTAGGTGCGTTGTCCTAAATGGCTTCCGAGCAACCAGTCAAGGTTTCTGCCGCGGAGGTTTTCCGCCTCGCTGTGCCCGCTCTCGGCGTTCTCGCGGCGATGCCGCTTTATTTGCTCCTGGATACCGCGGTGGTGGGCCGGCTTGGAGCGGAGGATTTGGCCTCGCTGGGAGCTGCGGCCACGCTACATTCCGTGGTCACTACCCAGCTGACCTTCTTGTCTTATGGCACGACCGCGCGAGCCTCTCGTCTATTCGGTGCGGGTAAGCGGGAAGAGGCCGTGGCGGAGGGCGTGCAAGCAACGTGGGTTGCCGTGGGCGTGGGGTTGGTGCTCGCTATCATCATGTGGCTCTTCGCCGGCTTCTTTGCGATGTGGTTGACTGGCAATCCAGATACGGCGCGGGGGACAGCACAGTGGCTGCGAATCGCCTCCGTCGCGATTCCTTTTACCCTCATCAACATGGCCGGCAACGGCTGGATGCGAGGTGTTCAAAACACCCGCAAGCCTCTCTACTTCACCCTCGCAGGTATGGTTCCTGGCGCCATCGCGGTGCCTATTTTCGTGCACTTCTGGGGTCTGCCGGGCTCAGCTCTGGCCACGGTGCTGGGCATGGGGATCATTGCGGCGTTTTTTGTGGCGGAGCTGCGCCGCGAGCATGCCGGATCGTGGGAGGTCCGCTGGAGCGTTGTGCGTCGGCAGCTCGTGTTGGGGCGTGACCTCATCGTGCGTTCGTTGAGTTTCCAAGTGGCATTTTTGTCGGCGGCAGCGGTGGCCTCGCGTATCGGAACTGCCCAGTTGGCTGCGCATCAAATCATGATGCAGATGTGGAACTTCCTGTCTCTCGTTCTGGATTCCCTCGCTATCGCTGCCCAAGCATTGACCGGCGCGGCATTGGGGGCAGGGTCAGCGCGCTATGCCCGCACGGTGGGAACCAAGGTGACGCTCTACTCGACGTCCTTCTCCCTCGCGCTCGCAGTGGTACTAGGCCTCGGCGCCGGTGTCATCCCGCAGATTTTTACTACGAGCCCGGAGGTCCTTGAGGTCATTTCCGGCCCGTGGTGGGTTATGACTTTCCTCGTCATTATTGGCGGCGTCGTTTTCGCCCTGGACGGCGTCCTCCTAGGCGCTGGGGACGCAGCCTTCCTCCGTACGCTCACCCTCGCATCGGTGCTCTTGGGCTTCCTCCCCGGTGTCTGGTTGGCTCTGGTTTTCGGCACCGGCCTGACCGGGGTGTGGGGCGGAATCGCCGCGTTCATCCTCATCCGCATGGTGGGCGTGGTGTGGCGCTTCTACTCCATGCGGTGGGCGCAGGTCTAGCCCTGTGGTAAAAGTAGAGAGAATGTTTGTGTGAAGGAGGCGCTATGACCACGTTGTGGGCTGTCTCCGATCTCCACGCGGCGGTGCGAGTCAACGGGGACCGTATCGAGGAACTCGTTCCGCCGAATCCGAATGACTGGTTGATTGTGGCGGGCGATGTGGCCGAGCGCATTGACCTTGTCATCAACACCTTGGCGCGGCTGAAAAACCGCTACGCCACCGTGATCTGGGTGCCCGGCAATCACGAGCTCTTTTCCCGCGGCCAGGACGCGTATCAGGGACGTGAAAAATACGATCGGCTCGTGGAGGGCTGCCGGGAGATTGGCGTGGTTACCCCAGAAGACCCTTTCCCGGTTTTTGGAGGGGTTACTGTCGTCCCGCTTTTTACGCTGTATGACTACAGTTTTCGTCCGCCGGGAACAACGGTAGAGCAGGCGCTCGCGAGCGCGAAGCAGAAGCAGATCATCATGACCGATGAATTTGCTATCGCCCCGTTCGTCGATGTCCGCGCGTGGTGCTGGGACCGCTTGGCGTATTCCATCAAGCGCCTATCACGGGTTGAGGGCGAGACCGTCCTGATCAATCACTGGCCGCTGGTGCAGGAGCCAACCCTGTACCTGCGCTGGCCCGAGGTGGCGTTGTGGTGTGGAACCCGCCACACGCGTTCCTGGCCGCGGCGCTACAACGCCAAGGCGGTCATCTACGGTCACCTCCATATGCCTAACCGAGCCAACATTGATGGAGTAGACCACATTGAGGTGTCTCTGGGCTATCCGCGTGAGTGGCAAGCGCACGGACATCTCCAGCCGTGGCCATATCCGGTGCTGAGTATCGATGAGAAGACAGGGAGGGCAGAGCATGCTTGAGCCTTCCCTCTTCCCGGAGTCAGCGCGATATTGCTATGTGCGTACAGACGAGTCGATGACCGATCTGCTCAATTACAACCACCTATCCCCGGAGGAGCGCTCCGTGGTCTCCCAAGCCGTGGACGTGCGCAAGTCCGAATTTGGGGATGCACGCTGGTGTGCCCACCAAGCCTTGAAGGAGCTCAACTACACCGACAATGAGCCGATTCTGCGCGGCGAGCGAGGCATGCCGCTGTGGCCGGAGGGCTATACCGGATCGATGACGCACACCGAAGGCCTGCGTGCAGCGGTAGCAGCGCCAACCACCCACGTGCGCTCGATGGGGCTGGATGCCGAACCCGCGGAGCCTTTGCCGGAGCATGTGCTGACGATGATCGCTCGGCCGGGGGAGATGCCGCAGCTGGCTCAGTTACAAGCGGCGGGTATTTCCTGCCCGGACCGCCTGTTGTTCTGTGCCAAGGAGGCCACCTACAAGACGTGGTTCCCCATGACCCGGCGGTGGCTTGATTTTGACCAAGCGGAAATTGACCTGCGCTTGGACGGAACGCTGGTCTCTTATCTCTTGGCACGGCCAACTCCAGTGCCGTTTATCACTGGGCACTGGATCATCCGGGATGGCTATGTCATCGTTTCTGCTGCCGTTCCGGCGCTCAACTTTGACAGGTAAACCGAGTCATTAAAGCGTCGAGGGCCGCGCGACGAAAACCGTGGCTAAGCGCTTTCCTTTTTCCTTGATCAAGGCGATCGAGCGTCCCTGCGGATCGACGGCCGCGTACGTGCCTGTCAACCCACGCGGCTCTAGCCACTTGCCCATAGCCAGGGCTTGGGCCTCATCATCGGTGACTTCTAAAACCGGATAGCTGCGAGCGAGAGCCTCATCGAGGCTGAGGGACAGGGTCGGAGAGTCCTCGAGAGTAGAGAGGGGGAGGGCGTCGTCAAGCGTGAAAGGGCCCACCTCCGTGCGGCGCAAGGCGGTGAGATGCCCTCCGACGCCGAGGGCCTCACCCAGATCCCGAGCCAGCGAGCGGATGTAGGTTCCCGAAGAACACGCGACCGACACGTCCAAATCAATGAACTCGCCGCAGCGCCGCGTATCGAGGATATCGAAGCGACTGACCGTCACTGGGCGCGCGGGGAACTCAACTTCTTCGCCTGCCCGCACCCTTTCGTGCGCGCGTTTGCCATCGATCTTGATAGCGGAGACCGCTGCTGGGCGCTGCATAATATCGCCGGTCAGCGCAGCAATTTCCTGCGAAATGGCAGAATCCTTCACAGCGGTTGCCGGTTTGCCCCACGTAGCTTCACCTTCCGCATCGTCGGTGTGGGTAGCCATGCCCAGTCGAATCGTCGCGTCGTAGGCCTTGGTGGAGGCCACCATGTGGGCAAGAAACTTGGTGCCGCGCTCGATGCCTACGACGAGCACTCCCGTGGCCATCGGATCAAGCGTGCCCGCGTGGCCCACCTTGCGGGTGTGGAAGAAGCGGCGGAGTTTTCCCACGACGTCGTGCGAGGTCATGCCGGCGGGTTTGTCGACGACCACGAGGCCGGAACGTTCGAGCGGATCAGTCATGCCCTGCAGTCTAGGGCACCGGCCGCAGTGGGATAGCATGGTGCCCGTGGATATTTGGTACGGAATCGATAGCATCCCCGCTGACCTTGGCCCGACCTCGGTGACGATTGGTGTCTTCGACGGCCTGCACCGCGGTCACCAACAGCTCGTGACGAAGGCCGTCGAGCATGCGCGCACGCATGGCCAACGCCCAATCATGGTGACCTTTGATCCGCACCCAGTCTCCGTGTTCTTGCCGGAGCGCGCGCCGCTCTCCGTGATTACTTTTGAGCGCCGCATGCAGCTGGCGGAAGAGATGGGCATCGAGGCCGTGCTCGTCATCGACTTCACCGAAGAACTCCGGGGCGTCGAGCCTCGCGAGTACGTGGCGGATCTCCTGGTGGGGCGTTTGAACACAGAGCACGTCGTGGTGGGGGAGAACTTCACCTTCGGCGCAGGCGCGTCCGGCACCGCGGAGGCGCTAGCGAGATTCGGTACCGAGTTCGGGTTCGACGTTGACATCGTGCCTCTGCTTGACGACGAGGGCGAGCGCATCTGCTCCACCAATATCCGCGCCGCCCTTGCCAAGGGCGATATTGCGCGCGCCAATTGGGCGCTGGGGCGCCACTTTACGGTGACTGGGCCCGTTGTGCGTGGTGCAGGGCGGGGCGGAAAGGAGCTTGGTTTCCCGACCGCCAACCAGTATTTCCCGGAATCCGTCGCCATCCCGGCCGATGGCGTCTACGCGGGCTGGTTCGTGGTTGAACCCACCGGCGCCCCTCTGGAAGGTGATATGGAGCCCGGCGTTCCTTATCCCGCAGCCATTTCGGTAGGCACCAACCCTACCTTTGGTGACGAGGAGCGTTCGGTGGAGTCCTTCGTGCTGGACCGCGACGCTGACCTCTACGGCCACGAAGCCACCGTGCATTTCGTCGACCACGTGCGTGACATGGAAAAATTCAACTCCGTGGAGGAACTCCTGACAGCTATGGAACGCGACGTTGCCCGAGTTCGTGAAATTCTTGCCCGCGAGGTTTAAATGAAGATCATCCTCGACCTTGATACCGGAATTGATGACGCCCTTGCGCTCGCCTATGCCTTAGCGCACCCCGATCTCGAGCTGATCGGGGTTACGGGTACCTATGGAAACGTTCCGGTGGCGTTGGGCGTGCGTAACTCGCTGGCGTTGCTCGAGCTTCTCGACGCCGAGGATGTCCCCGTCTTCATCGGTCCGACGCGGCCGGGCTTCAATGTTGCTCCCATTTCTGCTTTCATCCATGGCCGCAATGGCCTTGGGGAAGTACTTCTGCCTCCGCCGCGCCGCAAGGCATACGAGGATGCAGTGGGCTTTCTTATCCGTTCGGTCCGTGAGTATGGCGAGGAACTGGTTATCGTGCCGACGGGGCCGTCGACAAGCATTGCAGCCGCCATGCGCAAAGACCCGGGCTTTGCCCGCAACGCCCGCATCGTGATGATGGGTGGGGCTCTGACCGTGCCCGGGAACGTCACTCCTTATGCCGAGGCCAACGTTTTCCAAGATCCCCAAGCCACGGACTATGTATTCCGCCATGCTCAGGACCTCACGATGGTGGGGCTCGATGTCACGCTGCGCACGTTGCTCACCAGGGAGCACACGCAACAGTGGCGAGGAACGCGGACGGGCCAGATCTACGCGGACATCGTGGACTATTACATTCGCGCCTATAAGACGACCTCTCCGCACCTTGGCGGTTGCGGGCTCCACGACCCTTTAGCGGTAGCTGTGGCTGCCGATCCCTCGCTGGTCACCTGCCTCGACCTCAATCTGCGGTGTGAGGATAGTGGCCGCACGATCGGTGACCCGGAACGCTTGGATAACCCCACCACCCGTGTGGCCGTTGCGGTGGATGACGCGCGCTTTGTTGATGATTTGATGTCGAAGCTGGGCAGCCTCTATACTTCTACTTCGGCTTGCTGACTGCGGTCCACAGTAGTCACTGGCAGCGCCTCACGGCGCAACATTTCATGTGGACTGAAATACAATAGGAGATTTTCCATGGCTTTGAGCACCGAGAAGAAGGCTGAAATCCTCAAGGAGTACGGCCTGCACGAGACCGATACCGGTTCCCCGGAGGCACAGGTTGCGCTGCTGACCTCCCGCATCAACAACCTGACCGAGCACCTCAAGGATCACAAGCACGATCACCACTCCCGCCGTGGTCTGTTGCTGATGGTTGGTCGCCGCCGTGGCCTGCTGAAGTACCTGGCCGCTAACGACGTTGACCGTTACCGCGACCTGATTTCTCGCCTGGGTCTGCGCCGCTAAGCGCTTAACTTTTGGCCCCCGCACCTTGTGTGCGGGGGTTTTCTTGTCTCATCTGCTAAAATTCTTGGGCGTTGTCAGAAAACATCGAAGAAGAGGCGGCACCGAAGATCGCCATGACAGCTCCAAGGAGAGTTATATCCATGAGCGCTAAGAACGCTAAAAAGCAACCGAACAATTCCGTCGAGTTTCTTATCGACGACGATTACGGCATCACCGAGGCCATCGCCACCCTGGACAACGGCGATTTCGGCACTCGCACCATCCGTTTTGAGACGGGCCAGCTGGCTCGCCAGGCCGGTGGCTCCGTGACCACTTACCTGGACGAGGACACCATGCTGCTGTCCACGACCACCGCTTCTAACCAGCCGCGCGAAGGCTTCGACTTCTTCCCGCTGACCGTGGACGTCGAGGAGCGCATGTATGCCGCAGGTAAGATTCCGGGCTCCTTCTTCCGCCGCGAGGGGCGCCCTTCCACCGAAGCTATCCTGGCCTGCCGCCTCATCGACCGCCCGCTGCGCCCAACCTTCGTGAAGGGCTTGCGCAACGAGGTTCAGGTCGTTGTCACGGTCCTCTCCATGGATCCGGAGGAGTACTACGATGTCGTCGCTATCAACGGCGCTTCTGCCTCCACACAGCTCTCTGGCCTGCCTGTATCCGGCCCGGTGGGCGGCGTGCGCATGGCGCTGATTGCTGATGATAGGCACCCGAAGGGCCAGTGGGTGGCCTTCCCGAACAACGAGCAGCACGAGCGTGCTCTCTTCGAGATGGTCGTTGCCGGCCGCGTCGTGAAGAAGGGCCGCAAGGACGACGTAGCCATCATGATGGTCGAGGCTGGCGCTGGTGTGAACGTAGCCGAACGCATCAAGGAAGGCGCACCGGCTCCGCAGGAGTCCACCGTGGCTGAGGGCTTGGAGGCTGCGAAGCCTTTCATCAAGTCCCTGTGTGAAGCGCAGGCAGGTCTGGCGGAGCGTGCAGCCAAGGAGACGCAGGAGTTCCCGCTCTTCCCGCCTTACGGTGATGATGTTTACGCGGCCGTTGAAAAGGCAGCCGCCAAGAAGCTGGAGAAGCTCCTCACCATCCCGGGCAAGCAGGACCGCGATGACGCCACTAACGAGTTCATGGAGCAGGTCGAGGCTAAGCTCGTCGAAGACTTTGACGACCTCGACGAAGCCGATGCATCCAAGCAGATCCGCAATGCTTTCAACGCCGTGATGAAGGACATCGTGCGCACCAAGATCCTCACCGAGGGTTTCCGCATCGATGGCCGTGGTGTGACCGATATCCGTGACCTCGGCGTGGAGGTTGACCTCATCCCGCGTGCTCACGGTTCCTCCCTGTTTGAGCGTGGCGAGACCCAGATCCTGGGTGTGACCACCCTGGACATGCTGAAGATGGAGCAGCAAATTGATTCCCTGACTCCAGTGGAGTCCAAGCGCTACATGCACCACTACAACTTCCCGCCGTACTCCACCGGTGAGACCGGCCGAGTGGGCTCCCCGAAGCGCCGCGAGATCGGCCATGGTGCGCTGGCCGAGCGCGCCCTGCTGCCGGTGATCCCCTCCCGCGAGGACTTCCCGTACGCCATCCGCCAGGTGTCTGAGGCCCTTGGTTCCAACGGCTCTACCTCCATGGGCTCCGTCTGTGCGTCCACCCTGTCCCTCTACAACGCGGGCGTTCCGCTGAAGGCTCCGGTGGCCGGTATCGCCATGGGCTTGGTTTCTGGTGAAGTTAACGGCAAGGAAAAGTTCGTGGCGCTCACCGATATCCTCGGTGCTGAGGATGCTTTTGGCGATATGGACTTCAAGGTCGCGGGTACCTCCGAGTTCATCACCGCCCTGCAGCTGGATACCAAGCTGGATGGCATTCCTTCGCACGTGCTTGCCGACGCCCTCGAACAGGCCCGCGACGCCCGTGCCGCCATCCTCGACACGATGTCTGAGGTCATCGAGGGTCCAGACGAGATGTCTGGCCTGGCTCCGCGCATTACCTCGGTGACTATCCCGGTGAACAAGATTGGTGAGCTCATTGGCCCGAAGGGCAAGACCATCAACGCCATCACGGAGGAAACCGGTGCCGATGTTTCCATCGAAGAAGACGGCACGGTTTATATCTCTGCGGCTACTGGTGAGGCTGCTGAGGCCGCAATCGACCGCGTGAATAGCATCGCTAACCCGCAGCTGCCGAAGGTGGGTGAGCGTTTCCTTGGCACCGTGGTGAAGACCGTGGCTTTTGGTGCCTTCGTTTCCCTGACTCCGGGTCGTGACGGCCTCGTACACATCTCGAAGCTGGGTGGCGACGAGCGCATTGAAAAGGTCGAAGACGTCGTCAACGTTGGAGATAAGATTCAGGTGGAAATCGCCGACATTGATAACCGCGGCAAGATCTCCCTGGTCCCTGTCGAGGAGGATTAATCTCCAGACTAGCTAGGACTGTTAGGACCTCCTAGAACAAGGGCCCTGTAACCCAGGAATTAGCTGGGGACAGGGCCCTTATCGTTTCACCACACGTCAAACCTGGAAGTCGAGAACTAGGCGTTTGGGGTCCTCCAGGAAAATCACTGAGTACGGTGTCTTCTTCTGTAGTCCAATGATCAATTGGGTTTGTGCCTCGAATGAGGTCGTGTATACGACTTCGCTCACCACACCAGTACCGGGAGTAGTTCCTGGCTTCATATACCTTTCTTCGAGATCGGCTGTGGAAGGCCACGGAGTTCCTTCGATCCCCAGATTGAGAAAAGTGTTTCCCTTTACTTCGACTGGATGACCTGATGCCTGCTGACGAGGATCGTCGGTATAGGCGGTGAACCAGCCGGGCTCACCTTCTCCCTCGAGGTCAACCACCACCCGCGTGAAACCGTCGTGAGCGCCTACGCGCACGCCCGTCGGAATGAGGCCGCCCAACCGATCTGGCATGTGGTGTTGGTCATCAATCGCAGCCGTCCCCATACCCGCAAAGGCCGCAACATTGGCATCCTGTTGTGAGGGAGCATTCTGCGTGTCACTGGACGGCGGCTCCGGCCCATCGATAGCAGCGGAGCTAGACGGAATTTCACTGAACTGCGGTGTCGGAGTCGTGTCTGACCCACGCTCCGCGCATGCAGTTAGAGGCATTACGCATAGGGCGCTAACGGCTGCGATGATAGCGACGGAAGAAGGTAAGTGTGACATTCTTTATTCTCTATTTCTTGAGCTGTACCAGTTGGATGAGGTTGCCTACGGTGTCATCGAAGACGGCGATGATGGAGGGGCCGACGTCGGTCGGCACCATAGTGAAATGCACTCCCACTTTTCAGTGAGCTCGCTATATTCTCGCTCCACGTCTGCGGATAGGAACTGGGTGACAGGGACACCATCAGCCTTGAGTGCTGCTGCGTAGTCCTTGGCCGCGGAATGGGCCTTGGGCTCGAGCAGGAGCTCCATATCCCCTTGGCCTTCCGCATTGGTGACCGTGAGCCACCGAAAGTCTCCGTGGGTTACATCGTCCTTGACTCGAAAGCCGAGCGTATTGACATAGAAGTCGTGAGCGAGGGCAACATCATCGACGGGTACTGAGGCAATGTAGATCTGCATTCACTCCATCCTAACCGGCATGACTAAGTCCAGCCGGTCCCAATGGCAACAGTTGGGGCGAGCCTGACTGGGCTTCGGCAGTGCAGTCGTCGTCTGTGACGACGGTGGTTGTGTTCCTGGTTTCTTGGGTTCTTTCCTTTCTGCTGGATTGGTGTCGTCGTTTTATTCGACGGGGTGGGGTCAAGGTTTAGAAGGGGATGTCGTCGGTGCTGGCATCTGTGTCGGTGTTGTCCGCGTCCTCGGCTTCGGCTTGGGCTTGGGCTTGGGCTTGTTGTTGTGCGTAGTCGTCGAGTTCTTGTTTGAGGTATTGGGCTTCCTCGCGGATGCGTTTCCTGGTGGCGGTGATGTGTTGGGCGACTGTTTGTGCCCACCGTTTCTGCTTTGGTGCTAGCGGCCCGTCGGCTTCGGTA
>NZ_KV819541.1:0-14154 GCF_001815175.1 Corynebacterium sp. HMSC034H07 | reverse complement strand
TGTTGAAGGACCCATCAACACCTGGCGGCTCGAGCGTGGGGCAAACTTCAAGCAACGCCTCACCCTGCACGCTGAATTCCACACCTGCTCCAGACCAGGCTGCAATAAACCAGCTGATTACTGCCAAATCCATCACCTCATTCCTTGGCAGGCTGGTGGCTACACCAACATCAAGAACTTGACGTTCTTGTGTGCTTATCACAACGGTATTAACGATGATGACCCTTTAAAACCCACCGGGCGTGGCTACATGTACCGCTTGAACACCGGCGTGGCCTTCATCCCACCGTGGGGTACCCCGATAACCGCGATGCCGGAATACCAAGAAGCACTAGCCAGACTCACCGCCGAAAAAGCAGCAGGCCAACCCCCGGACCCGCCACCCGACAGCAGCTAACACCCACATCACCTTGAAGCGCAGAAAGGACACCACCAACACACCCCGACACCCGCCGACCACAACAAGGTGCGCGGGTATATCGGCGATCCCAGGTACCTAAAGCCACATCGTCAGGCTCTCCGCACTGCCTCAAGCGTGGCTCGTGCGGCTCGCTCAAGCGGGGCATAGTACGCCGGGCCATGCGTCAACGCGTGGACAGACAACGGGTGCAGCTGATGCATCGGCACCCACTGGTGATACTCCTCCCCCACTCCATAACCCCGCAGAATCTCGTCATAGAACGGCGTCCCGAACAACTCCAGCATGGCCAAGTCCGTCCACGGATGCCCACCGTGCGCAGCAGGATCAATCATGACCGCAGTATCCTCTTGGAACAGCACATTGCCCGCCCACAAATCACCGTGAATGCGCGCCGGCGCAACATCCCAATCGACCGCCGCGATGGCATCAGCCGCCGCAAACGCGCTCTCGCTCACCTCTTCCGGCAGACCCCCGAGAAAGGGCTTAATACGCTGCTCCGCGTAAAATTCACCCCACCGCTCGCACGGCTCGCAGGGCTGCTCCACCCGTCCAATAAAGTTGGCGCCCTCCCACCCCACAGGTGGCGCACCGAAAGCAGGAGCTCCCGCTTGATGCACTCGGTGCAACGCCTCACCAAATGCCCGCGCAGCGGCGGCACTCGGGCGCGACTCCCTCACACGCCTCGTGCTTATCGACGTCCCCGTAACCCCCACGACCTCAGCCACCACTCGCTCATCCGCCTGAGCCAACCACCTCAGCCCGGCAGCCTCCGCACCAGCCTGATCGGGAGAAGAAACCGTCTTTGAAAAAACATCCATGCCCCCAGCATAGAAAAAGCCGCCTCCAGAAAGAAGGCGGCCAGCGGTGGAGCTAACGGGATTCGAACCCGTGACCCCCACACTGCCAGTGTGGTGCGCTACCAACTGCGCCATAGCCCCAAGGCGGTATTGAATTATGAAGTGGAGCTAACGGGATTCGAACCCGTGACCCCCACACTGCCAGTGTGGTGCGCTACCAACTGCGCCATAGCCCCTCATACGAGGTGCAACCTTCACGATTGCAACTCGTATCAATATATCCGCTCCCCATTCACTCACCAAATCGCGAGTTGGGACGCCTTATTTAGTGACGATGTCAACCCATTCCATGATGGACGTGTTCTGGTCTTCCGGAATGTCCTTGCCATCCTTGATGATTCGCGGCGAGGAAACCTGGCCGGTTTCGCTCTCCAGCTTTTCGTAGTTCGAGGTCACCAGTGGGTTTCCTTCACCAACCGGGGCTTCTTCAATGGCCTTTACCGTGGCATCATCTGCGCCCAGTTCCTTCGCGGCAGCAGCGAAGTCTTCCATCTCCCACTTGTTGTACACCTTGGACTGATTCTCCATGAGGTACTTACGCAGGTTCCAGTAGAGCTTGGCATCACCGGTCTTTGCTACCTGCTCCATCGCAGCTGCCGCCTTGGAGGAGTGACCCGTGTTGGACTTGATGCTCTCCAAGCCGTTTGGGCTGCCGTCAAGGAAGTTGAGGGTGCGCACGTGCACGACGAGCTCGCCCGCATCAATCGCATCCTTCATCTGCTCGTCGGTTTCCTTCGCCAGGTCACCACAGTGCGGGCAGGAGTAGTCCTCGTACAGGTCTACTTCGGTTGCGTCCTTTGCGGCATCCGCAGACTTGAGGGTTACCGCATTGTCCGCGAGGGAAATCTCCAGGGAGACATCCTCGGCGGTGTAGTCCCCCAGCGCATCGGTCTGTGCGCCTCGTCCTTGATAGACGATGTAGCCGATGACCACGGCAATAATAACCAGCAGAACAGCGAGGCCCCAGACGAATCCACTATTGCCTTTGGAGTTGGGGTCTTTGACTGTACTCATTAAACAACCTTGCCTTTATGACTTAAGTTCGAACAGATGAAAGCCTACACACCGCTGTTAAGGGTGCAATGCAAACTTGGTGAAAGGACGCTTGATCGTCCACACCATTAAGACAGAATAGAAGACATCTCGCAGAAGTGTCATCATGTAATTCATCACTTGCGCGTCTTCATCAGGGCTCACGGAGAAGCAACCGCAATCAATTCCAAGTCCCCGCGCCCACGCCTGCGCGATGCCGATCATGAACAGCACCAGAACTATTTGCCCAACCCACGCCGATGGTCGCAAAAACAGCCCCAGCAAAAGCAGCAGGCCGCCACAGATCTCCAGCGGGCCAATCAGGTAGGACAAGTAGTGCGACCACTCAGGGGTAAAGATTTCATATGCCTTGATGCTTTGCGACACCGCGAGCTGATCCGTCAGCTTCGACGCCCCCGCCTTGATCCACACATAGGCCATATAGAATCGCGCGAATGCACTAATGATGTCGAGCACGAGTGGTGCGCTGATTTTGGTTTTGGTCACGGAGTTAGCCTAACAATCTACGGGTGAAGGGCATAGCGGCGGTAGGGGCGCCGGATGGTCCAGACAGTGAGGGCGAGGAAGAAAGCGTCGCGAAGCAGCGTCAGTGCGTAGTTCATGCCCTGACTTACGTCGGCAGGGTCGTAGCCAAAACACCCGCAATCAATGACGAGCCCCCGCGCCCACGCCTGCGCGATGCCCACCATGAACAGCACCACAACCATCGCAGCGACTGCCGACGCCTCCCGCAAGAACAGCCCCAACAACAGCAGCACCCCACCCATGAGTTCTAGGGGCCCGATGAGGTAGGCCAAGTATCCGGACCACTCCGGGGTAAAGATGCCATAGGCCTCGATGGCCTGGGTCATCTCCATCCGGGCATCCAGTTTCTGTATGCCGGCGATAATCCACACGGCAGCCATTCCATAGCGTGCAAGCGCGCTGATGAGGTCAGGCACCGATATGGATTGGGGAAATGTCATAAACCACTAGCCTAGACCTCCGAGAACCTGTGACACCAGCGCCTGTGCTTCTTCCTGCACCTGCTTGAGGTGTTCTTCGCCACGGAAGCTCTCAGCATAAATCTTGTACTTATCCTCCGTGCCGGACGGGCGCGCGGCAAACCACGCGTTCTCCGTCGTCACCTTGAGGCCCCCGATCGCCGCGCCGTTGCCCGGTGCCTCGGTGAGCTTGGCGACGATCTCCTCGCCCGCCAGCTCCGTAGCCGTCACCTGCTCCGGGGAGAGCTTCTTCAGGATGGCCTTCTGCTCGCGGGTAGCCGGGGCGTCGGTGCGCGCATAGGCCGGCGCACCATATTCCTCCGCCAGCTCCGCGTAGCGCTGCGACGGGGTCTTGCCCGTCACCGCCAGGATCTCCGCGGCCAGCAAGTCCAAGATGATGCCGTCCTTGTCGGTGGACCACACCGTACCGTCGAAGCGCAGGAAGGAAGCACCGGCGGATTCTTCGCCGCCGAAGCCGAGGGAGCCGTCGACAAGCCCCGGCACAAACCACTTGAAGCCCAC
This sequence comes from Corynebacterium sp. HMSC034H07, assembly GCF_001815175.1. Lineage (NCBI taxonomy): Bacteria > Bacillati > Actinomycetota > Actinomycetes > Mycobacteriales > Corynebacteriaceae > Corynebacterium > Corynebacterium sp. HMSC034H07. The sequence goes on along the minus strand of NZ_KV819541.1, from coordinate 10,318 downwards.
CGGCACCTCCACGAGCTCCCGGCCCAGGCTGGCCACGACGCGGTCGATCATGGAAGAGGACACCAAGGTCTTACCCACGCCCGCATTTCCCCACTGGGGGCGGTGGCTAAACAGGTACTCGATGGCCACAGCCAGGTAGTGGTTCGGGTTCATCAGCCCAGCGTCCGGCGTAACAATGCCGTGGCGGTCCGCATCAGCGTCGTTGCCCGTGGCCAGGTCGTACTTGGAACGGCTATCCACCAACGAAGCCATGGCGTCCGGGGAGGAGCAGTCCATGCGGATCTTGCCGTCGGTATCCAGCGTCATGAAGCGGAAGGTGCCGTCGACGTCGGGGTTCACCACGGTCATGTTCAGCTCGTAGTGCTCAGCGATGGCCGCCCAGTAGTCCACCGAGGCGCCGCCCATCGGGTCCGCGCCGATGCGCATGCCGGCGTCCTTGATAGCCGCCATGTCCACGACGTTGGCCAAATCGGACACATAGGAGTCGAGGTAATTGTGCTTGACGCAGCGCGCATCGAGCACGCCGTCAACCGGCACGCGCTTCACACCGTCGAGCCCGGCGCGCAGGTAGTCGTTGGCCTTTGCTGCAATCCAGTCGGTGGCATCGGTATCCGCCGGACCGCCCGTTGGCGGGTTGTACTTGAATCCACCATCACGCGGCGGGTTGTGGGAGGGGGTAATCACGATGCCGTCGGTGCCCGGGTTGGTCAGGATGGCGTGGGAGACGGCCGGGGTCGGGGTGTAGCGGCCGCGGTCATCCACCCGAACCTCCAGTTCATTGGCAAGGAGGACCTCGAGGGCGGAGACCATGGCGGGTTCGGACAGGGCGTGGGTATCACGGCCGATGAAGATGGCGCCCGTGGTGCCCTGCTCGGCGCGGTAGTCCACGATGGCCTGGGTGATGGCCAGGATGTGGGCCTCATTGAAGGCGGTGTCCAAGGCGGAGCCGCGGTGCCCAGAGGTGCCGAAGGAAACCTGCTGGTCAGGGTTATCGGCGTCGGGGGTGCGGGTGTAATACGCGGTAACCAACTCCGCGATATCGATGAGATCCGAAGGCTGGGCTAGTTGGCCGGCGCGCTCGTGTGCCATGGTGGTTTCCTCCTTGGGGATGTGGATGTACCTTAAGCTTGCCTGCTTCACGACGTTTTCGCATCCCAACTAGGATGGTGCCTATGCCACAGATCCTTCTTGTGGGCTGCGGGACCGCGCTCGGGGCGCTGGCCCGCTTTGGCCTTTCTTCACTTCTCGGGGGCGGCGCGCTGCCGCTGTTGCTCATCAACGTTGTTGGCAGCGCTGTCATGGGCTATGCCAAACCGCCCGCGTTCTGGGGCACGGGTTTCTTGGGTGGGTTCACCAGCTTTGCCGCGTTTGCGTATCTCACTTCAGGTTTCGGGCCGGCGCAGGCGGGGGCCTACGTGCTGGCGACGGTCGTCGGCTGCACCGGGGCCTACCTCATGGGTGACCGCCTGCAGGATCGGAGGCGCGCATGATGCTCTTCATCTTGACTGTGCTCGCCGGAGGTTTTGTGGGCGGTTGCGGGCGCTTCCTGCTAGCCCGCGTTCTGCCCTCCCCCACGTGTACCTTCGCCGCCAACCTCATCGGCTCTGCGGTGGCCGGCGTGGCCTATGGCTACGCCACGCACGCGCACACCCCCGAGTTCTTCCTCCCCTTGCTCGCGGCCGGCGTGGCGGGCGGGCTATCGACATGGTCCACGTTGGCCAAAGAGCTCGGTGACATGATTAAGGCCAAGCGCTGGTGGCGCTTGGCGCGGTATCTCTTCTGGACGGTGGGCCTGGGCATCGTCCTGGCGTGGCGCGGGGCGTGGGTCGGCTCGCTTTTGGCCTAGCCTTCTCACCGCACTCCGCGTCTAAGCGCGCGAAGTGTTAGTCGGCGATGGCGTCCAACGGCGGGGTCTTTGCCGCGCGGTGGGCCGGCCACAGGGCCGCCAGCACACCGACGATGCCGGAGCCGACGAGCATGACGACGAGCATCATCCACGGCACCGTCGTGGAGTCGAGGCCCTCGTCCGCAAGCACGGAGATGAAGGACCACCCCATCCCCAGCCCCATGAGGATGCCCATGAGCGCACCGAAGAGAGCAATTTGTACCGATTCCACGGTGATCATCGTGCGAATCTGGCGGCGCTGGGTGCCCACCGCGCGCAGCATACCGATCTCTTGGCGTCGTTCAATCACGCCCAAGGTGAGGGTATTGACGATGCCCAGGATCGCGATGACCACAGCCAACGCCAGCAGCGCGTAAAGGATGGTGAGCATCTGGTCAATCATGCCGGCGGCTTCGCCTGCGTATTCCTCGCCGGTGCGCACCTGCACCACGACGAGGTCCTTGACGGCCTCCTCCAGGTTGGCGCGCAGCTTTTCCTTGTCATAGCCTTCCTCCGCGTTCACGGAGACCACCATGACGTTGAGGCTAGTCGGGTCGACGACCTCCGTTGCCGCGGAGGCGGAGACAGCTAAGCGCGGGAGCATCTGGAAGGGCTCATACGTGCCGAGGAGCTTCACCTGCGTGGTACGAGACAGATCCGGGCCCGCCAGCTCATAACTCTGGCCGACCTCCCAGCCCTGCTCTGCAGCCAGGTCGGCTTCGGCGATGAAGCCCGGCTCCTCGCCCGTCTTCAACGATCCTTCCACCAGGGTGAAGTTAAGGACGTCATCGGCGTTGCCATCGATGACCTGGCTGACCTTCATCTCCGGGCCATAGTTCATCGAAGCCTGACCATCCACCTGCAGGGGTGCTGTGCTCATCGACACGACCTGTCCGACGCCCTCAGTATCGCTGGCGCGCTGCACGGTCTCGTTCGGGGTCGGAAAGTTTCCAGACGTCGGGCCGGACAGCAAGAAGTCCGCGCGGGCGTCCTGCTCGACGGTGTCGGCCACCGAGGCCTTCATCGTCGCACCCAACATGCCGATCGAGGTCACCAGCGCCACGCCCAGCATGAGAGCGAATGCGGTCGCCGCGGTACGGCGCGGGTTGCGCGCCGAGTTCGTCGAGGCTAGCTTGCCCACCGCACCAAAGGGCGCACCAATCACGCGGCCAATCGCCGGAACGATGGGCAGGGAGATGGCCGGTCCAGCCAGGAAGAAGCCAAGGATCAGGTTGAGCGCGCCAAGACCCACGAGGGAGGCACGGATGCCCGTGGAGGCGTCGATAAGCACGCCGAGGACCGCGAAGATAATGCCCGCGACAAGCAACAGTCCACCCAGCACGCTGCGCACGAGGAGCGAAGAACCGGCAGCAGACTCGGTGGTGCGCATGGCTTCCACCGGCTTTACCGCACCCGCGCGGCGCGCCGGCGCCCACGCGGACACGATGGTGACCACCGCGCCCAAGAGCAGCGGCACGACTACTGCACTGACGCTCAGGCCCAGACCGCCGCCCATGGGCATGTCTTTAGCTTCAAAGACTGCCTTGATGATCGCGACGAGACCCATACCTGCCACCACGCCGACGGCTGAGCCGACGAGCCCCACGATGAAGGCCTCCGTCACCACCGAGCGCGTAATCTGGCCGCGGGATGCGCCGAGCGCGCGCAGCAGCGCGAACTCCTTGGTGCGCTGGGCCACGATCATGGAGAAGGTATTCGCGATGATAAACGTGCCCACCAGCAGCGCGATGAGGCCAAAGGCGATGAGGAAGTAGTTGACGAATTTCAGAGCAGAGGAAATCTGATCCGACAGCTCATCGGCCAGCTTCTGGCCGGATTCCGCCTCGACCTCGAAGGTGTTGTTGAGGTGCTCCACGAGCGCATCGGCATCGACGCCGTCGGCCGCAGCGACCTTCAGCTGGGAAGAGTCTCCATAGCGCTCAACGAAGGCCTCGTGCTCCATGAGCAAAGTCAGACTGGGGCCCTGGTCCACCACAGGCTTGACGACGCCCACGACCTTCACCTCATCGCGCTGGTCCGGGTGCACGACGAGGAGGGTATCGCCGACGTGAATGCCGAACTTCTCGGCTGCGGAATCGTTGATGAGGACTTCGCCGGTCCCGTGGGGCTCGGAGCCGTCGACAAGCGTGGCGGGCTCACCGACGGATTGATCCTCCGGGTAGTAGGGCTGCACGCTGGAGGTGCCGCCGCCGGTTTGAAAGGCCTCGGCATCCTTGTTGGCAACCACGACGGTCTGGCTGCTTTGCATGTTGACTGCGCGCACGTCGGGGTCGGCGGCGATGTCATCGCGCATCTTCTGGTCGAGGATTGGGCCGCCTTCCTTCTGGCTCACGGCCGCATCCACACCGGTAAATGCGGTAGACACCGCAGAGTCGAAGGTGTTCGACAGCGAGTTGGTGAACATGAAGGAACCCGAGATAAACGCGGTACCCAGCACCACCGCCAGCAGGGTCAGGGCAAGGCGCAGCTTATGCGCGAGAATATTGCGCACGGAGACCGTGCGCATGGTGTTCTTTGTGGCCATGCTCTAGCCCTCGATTTCTGCCATCACGGCGTGGATGGACTCCATGGTCGGATTCATGAGCTCATTAACCAGGCGGCCATCGGCGAGGAAGACCACGCGGTCGGCGTACGAGGCGGCCTTGGCGTCGTGCGTAACGATAACCACGGTCTGCCCATCCTTGTCCACGGCGGTGCGCAAAATGTCGAGCACCTCGGCGGAGGAGTTCGAATCCAGGTTGCCGGTGGGCTCATCACCGAAGATGATCTCCGGACGGGAAACCAGGGCGCGCGCACACGCCACGCGCTGCTGCTGGCCGCCGGAGAGCTCGGCTGGGCGGTGGGACAGGCGGTGGGACAGACCAAGACGCGTGGTGACCTCATCAAACCACGCCTTATCGACCTTGTTGCCAGCGATATCGGTAGGCAGCGTGATGTTCTCTGCCGCGGTCAACGTGGGCACCAGGTTGAAGGACTGAAAGATGAAACCCAAGCGGTCGCGGCGCAGGGCGGTAATGTCTTTATCGCTGAGCTGCGACATATCGGTGTCACCGATGAAAGCCGAGCCGGACGTCGCCGAATCGAGGCCCGCCATAGTGTGCATGAGGGTGGATTTGCCGGAGCCCGACGGGCCCATGATGGCGGTAAAGGTATTGCGCGCGAACTCAACGTCGACGTGGTCCAACGCGGTGACTGCGGTATCTCCCTGACCGTATTGTTTGAACAGGTCAACGGCGCGTGCCGCGGCAGTCGTCGTTGGGGTGGTCATGGACGTGTTCTCCTTATAGATGGGGAAAGTAACGTCACTACCCTATCTTGCCCTGGGTAAGTTATGTGACGCGTGTGGTCTAAAATATGCTCCATGCGCGCATCCCTTTCCGCTCTAGAGCATTACGACCGTTGTGCCGAAGCAGCCGCGGCTCAGGTCATGCGCCACTACTCCACCAGTTTTTCCCTGGCCACGCGGCTTCTCTCACCCAGGGTGCGCGTGGATATCCGTAACTTATACGCCATGGTGCGCACGGCCGATGAGATCGTCGACGCGGGGCTTGCTCCCCAGGACGCCGCCGTGCTTCTCGACGCCTACGAGGCCACCGTCCGCGCCGCCCCCTCCCAGCGTTTTCACGCCGACCCCGTGGTGCACGCGTATGCGCTCTCCGCGCGGCGCTGCGGATTCCAGGACGAGCACATCGCAGAGTTCTTTGCTTCCATGCGCTGCGATCTGACCCAGAGCACGCACACACACGACTCCTTCGAGAATTACGTGTCCGGCTCCGCGGAAGTCATTGGGCTCTTGTGTTTGGATGCCTTCTACGCCGGTCAGGCGCGACCGGCCGGCATCGAGGAAGGCGCGCGGCGCTTGGGCGCGGCGTTTCAGAAGATCAACTTCTTGCGCGATCTGCGCGAGGACTCCGCAGACCTCGGCCGCTCGTATTTTCCAGCGCTGCCCGATCCCACTGGCTTGGACGAGGAGAGGAAGGCTGCCATCATCGCTGATATTCGCGAGGACCTGTCTGTAGCGCAGGGTGCCATCGAGTTGCTGCCGCGCGGCTCCCGCATGGGCGTGGCGGCGGCTACCGCCCTCTTTACTGAGCTCACCGACCAGCTCGAGGCAACCCCCGCCGTCGAGATCCTCACGACAAGGGTGTCGGTATCACCAGCGCGTAAGGCCTTCCTCGTGAGCCGGGCAGCTGCATCGGCGGTGAAATAAACATGGGCAAGCGGGTTGTCGTCATCGGCGCTGGCATCGCGGGGCTTGCCACCGCGGCGTTGATGCTGCGGGAGGGCTGGGACGTGGTCGTCGTCGAGAAGCAGCGTAGCGTCGGCGGGCGGGCGGGAGTCCTAGAAGTCGACGGCTTCCGTTTCGATACGGGGCCTTCGTGGTATCTCATGCCGGAGGCTTTTGATGAATTTTTCCGGGCCTGTGGGACGAGCACCGAGCGTGAGCTGGACCTCGTCCCCCTCTCGCCTGCGTATCGCGTGTACAACGAGGACGGCGCGGCCCTAGATATAGAGACGGGCGTGGATAACGTAGCAGAGCTTTTTGAATCCTTGGAGCCGGGCGCTGGCGACAAGGTGCGCGCGTATCTCACCAGGGCCTCCGACGTATACGCCATTGCGCTGCGCAACTTCTTGTACACCACGTTCTCCCACCCCACGCAGCTTCTCAGTAAAGACGTCCTCACCCGGTTGGGCACGCTCGCGCTGCTGCTGACTCGTTCGCTAGATGCGCTGGTGGCCGCCCAGTTTAAGGATTACCGCCTGCGCCAGGTGCTGACATACCCCGCGGTGTTTCTCTCCACCGAACCGCAGGCCGCGCCGGCACTGTACTCTTTGATGAGCCACACGGACTTGGTGGAGGGCGTGCGCTACCCCTTAGGGGGCTTCGCAGCCGTTGTCGACGCTATCGCGCGGCAGGCAGCGGGCGCCACCTTCGAGCTTGGCACGGCGGTGGTAGCCATCAACCACGCGCACGGGCGCGCGACGGGCGTCACGCTTGACGACGGCCGCACGATCCCCGCCGACGCCATCGTCTCCGCCGCTGACTTACACCACACAGAAACCGCTCTGCTTCCGAAGGAACTGCAAACGTATTCGGAACGCTACTTTTCCCACCGTGACCCTGGCCTGGGAACTGTCTTAGTCTTCCTCGGCGTGAAGGGGGCCCTTCCGCAGCTGGCACACCATACACTGCTATTCAGCACAGACTGGACCCCCGATTTTAGGGCCGTCTACCACGGCCCTGAGCCGTTGCGGCCACTGGGAGCTTCTGAGTCTATCTACATATCCAAGACATCCGCGACGGATTCCGGCGTGGCTCCGGAAGGCTACGAGAATCTTTTCATCCTCGTCCCCGTTCCGGCAGAAGAATCCTACGGCCATGGCGATGCCTACGGCGCTGCGGAATCTCCCCGCGTGGGCGCCATCGCCCGCGCCGCCGTAGCGCAGCTGGGGGCTTGGATAGGGATTGAGGACCTGGAGAAGAGGGTCGTCGTCAAGCGCACGCTCGGCCCCGCCGACTTTGCCGAGCAGTACAATTCCTGGTCCGGCGGCGCCGTGGGCCCTGCACATACGCTGCGCCAGTCCGCATTTTTTCGAGGCCGGAACCAATCCCGTAAGCTGCCCAACCTGTACTACGCCGGTGGCACCACGGTGCCGGGTGTAGGCGTGCCGATGTGCCTGATTTCAGCCCACAACGTCCTCACGCGGATGCGCGAACAGTAACTAAGCGTCGAGCTCAAGGGATGCAGGCGTACCGTTGCGTCTTATCTTCACTGTTACGGGATGACCACCAAAAAGATAGCCATCATCAAACTCCACGCTGAGATTCCCACGTTGGGGAACCTCGACGGCAACGGGAGTGAGTTTGGCGTATACGTCGCTGGCAGTGAGTTCCGGCGCTGGGACGCTGTTGCCCTCGGACAAGGCGACGTCGTGGCGCCAACGGTTGGCGGCTCGGAGGGCCTTTGCAGCAGCAAAGCGCTGGGCCTCATCGAGTAACTCGGAACTGAGCACCTTGTTGATCACGGTGAGGGGTGCCTCGAATTTTCGCTTGAGATTCGTACTCTCCGCGAGAAGAAGCTCCTCCCCTTCATACACGATGCTGATATCAACTCCGAGTTCTTCTGCCCTGCCTTCGAATGTATTTGTACAGCGGTCGAGCACTAACGGACCGAATGCGGAATCAAGCTCTACCGGAACGTCAATCCGGGCAAGGAGCTGCTCCATGGCTGCATCGGCCACATCTGGAAGAATCTCCCAGATATCGACATAGTGTTCCTTACTCCTCTCGTGGTAGTGGTGGCTACCCCGAGCATGAAATACCCTGAAAGGCTCAAGTTCTGAAATTTCACGCGGATCCCACAGTGTCTTTCCTGCGACTGTCTGGAAGAGCTGCGGATAGCGCACGGCGACGTCACCAGTAATCAGCTCTCCTTCTGGCAGCAACTTTAAAGCGACTCCAGGCAAGCTCATGAGTTGAATGTGCGTTTTGTCCTCAGCATAAGGGTCATCGCTCACCGACTTCTCCGGCGTGTCTGCCACGACGAAGAGAAACTCTGCCTCTTCGAAGCTCAGTAGCGTTTTAACAACATCATTGCCCGAAAATTCACGGTAGAGGGAAAGCATGCCGCAATAGTACATCTGCGTAAAGGCCGTGCAGCGCTGCATAGCGTAGTCTGAGGAGGTTGACGTCGAGTGGAAAGGCGAAGCGATGGCAGAAACTACTGAGCAGGCCAGCGAGACCGTAGAGGCATGGCTGAAGCAAGAAGACGCTATCGATCCTAAAAAGGCCCCTCGTCTCCAGGAGCTCTTAGCCCGCGTTCCCCGTCAAGACCTCATCGCGATTGTGGAGCGGCAAAATGCTCTCCGCGCTGCGCTAGCCCTCCGCCTGCTGCCGCGGGAAAAGTCCATCGCAGTCTTCGACGCACTCGATGCAAAGCACCAAGCGGACATCATTGATGAGCTGGGCAACGCCGATGTCTACGAGTTTTTCGACGAGTTGGACCCCGAAGACCGAGTGGCGCTCTTGGATGAGCTGCCCGCGGAGATTGCGGATCGCCTCCTCCGTTCACTGACCCAGACTCAACGCGACGTGACCGGAGTGATCCTTGGATACACGAAGGGCTCCGTCGGGCGTCGTATGTCGCCAGAGGTGCCCGACATTCACCCGGAAATGAGCATGGAAGATGCCCTGTACACGCTCCGGGATACGGCCGATGAACTGGAGACCATCTATACCGTTCCGGTGACGCGCAAGGACCGGCGTCTGGTGGGCGTCGTCAGCCTGCGCGAACTCTTCACGGCTGAGCGCGGTGTACTCATTGAGGACATCATGAACGAGCCGGTATATGCATACGCGACTGCCGACGCCGAGGAGACCGTGCGGTGGTTCTTGCCCCTCGATATGCTAGCTCTGCCAATTGTGGATGATTCACACCGCCTCGTCGGTCTTCTTACGTGGGACGATGCCACGGACATCATGGAAGAAGCGGACAGCGAGGACTCTGCTCGTTCCGGTGGTACGGAAGCGCTCCAGCAGCCTTACTTGTCGACGCCGTTGCTCAAGCTCGTTCGCTCCCGCATTCTCTGGCTGCTCGTGCTCGCTGTGTCAGCTCTGCTGACCGTGCGGGTTCTCGATTCCTTCGAGGACACCTTAGCCAAGGCGGTTGTACTGTCGCTGTTCATCCCTCTCCTCACCGGCACGGGCGGTAATACTGGAAACCAGGCAGCGACTACTGTGACCCGCGCGCTCGCGCTTGGCGACGTCCGAACGCGCGACCTCCTTTCTGTAATGTGGCGCGAGCTGCGCGTCGGAATGCTGCTCGGCGCCGTACTGGGACTGGCTGGTCTCGTCTTGGCGACGGTGATCTACGGCCTCGATATCGGTATCGTGATCGGCTCCACCCTGTTTCTTATCTGCTCAATGTCAGCGACAGTTGGCGGCCTCATGCCGATTGTGGCAAAGACGGTTGGCGCGGATCCCGCTGTCTTTTCTAACCCGTTCATTTCCACGTTTTGTGACGCGACGGGCTTGATTATCTACTTCTTCATCGCAAAGTCCGTGTTGGGCATCTAGCCCGATAGAAACTGCCGCGCTCCGTCGCGCAGCCCGCCGATATTCTTGTGCCCGCACTAGAGCCGCACTATCTTCGGCGCGCGGCTGAAAAGCTGTGCATACACCTGCATGACGCTTGCGCCACTTGCTACACGGTTACCCCTCTCCTCTACCGGGCTGAACACCATCGATTTCTGCATCCAACTGTCCACCACAAAAAGTGTCGCTGCGACCTCTATTGCCGCCTTCACGAACAAACCCGAACCATAGGAGCACAAGGTGCGCTTTGCTTTCTGCAAGCGTCCTGAAGTCATCAGCGAAGCAGTTGGACCTGACCCCTGTTTGGTAGACACCTG
>NZ_KV819540.1:0-874 GCF_001815175.1 Corynebacterium sp. HMSC034H07 | reverse complement strand
ACACCAAACAAAACAAACAACTCAATACAAAGTTGAAGGACCAAGACTTATCGAGTCTTGGTCCTTCAATTCGTTTTACAACCATTGTGTGTTGCAATTGAAGGGTCCATTTCTGATTGCGCACGAACCACCCGAGACGTTGCGTATATCGATACCTGGAGCCAATTTGTCAGGGCGGCATTACTTACCCCACCAATGTTGCTCAGTCCTGTTCTCACACAGAATCGTAGAATGAGAAGCGCGAGTATTTTAGGGTCGCGTTGCTTCGCCGGTTCACGTTAAAGGACTAGGAACATGGTTGAATTTCTTTTCTTCCTTGCCCCTTCAGTGCTCTATATCCTTGTCCGACGCGGGTCAATCGGGGTGTCTCGAGCTCGGGCAAATGTGGGTTGGCGCTGGGGAAACCTGCAGGCAGCAGCTTTAAGTGTCATCTTGTTCCCTGTGCTGCTTGGAATAGGTTATCTTGGTATCCGTCTTGTATCTACGGATAGTCTCGGCATGCCGGGCGTCGTTCTTGTTCAAGGGGTAAGCGTTGCCGCGATTCTAAGGGCTGCAGGCGAAGAGTTTTTCTTCCGAGGATTTCTCGGGGGTTTACTTCTTCGGCGTTGGGGATTGTGGGCCGGAAACACTTTTCAGGCGGCCCTTTTCCTTTTGCCCCATGTGGTGTTGTTGAGCTTTGATGCTCATCTGTGGCCCGTACTTCCGGTTCAATTCCTCGGTGGGTGGATACTTGGGGCGGTGAGATTTCGCTCCGGTAGCGTCATTGAGTGCTCAGTCTTACATGCCGCCCTCAACATAGGTATCGGATTGTTGGCGGGTTAGGTGAAGGATTGCGTGTGGCTGCTGTCAGATGCGAGTTTTTGGTACCGGTGTT
>NZ_KV819539.1:36323-106425 GCF_001815175.1 Corynebacterium sp. HMSC034H07 | reverse complement strand
GTGTCCACGATTTGCGGGCAACCCCACGGGGCCGGTGTAATCATCGTAGTTGCCAAAGGACAAGACACCTACCGCGTACAGTTTGCCGTCGATGGAAGCGTAGACAGGACCGCCGCTATCTCCGGGTACGCTCTCGCTGCCAAAGGTGAAGAGTCCTTGGTTTTCGAAGCGGTCAATGAAATCGTCGCAGGCAGCGCCTCCCGCGGAACCGGCAAAACACATCGTGGGCTTCTTGTGCGTGACATCCTCGAGGCTCATCCAACCGGCCAAAGGCGCATTGAAGGCCGGTGCGGTAGATACTTCGGCGGCTGGGTTGGACACTTCGATCAGTGCAATGTCGGCCGAGTTGATGCTATCGGTGTTGGTGTTGCGGGCCTTCTTTACCATCTGGCCTATCTCTACCGTACTGCCGGATTGATCCTCATAATAGAAGGTGTCGCCCGTGTCCCCGCAGTGCCCGGCGGTGAGGATAAAGAGGCGCTGCCCATCGCCAGCGAAATGACCGGTGGAGCACCGGCCACCGTTTGTGCCGTTGTAGATGGGCGCACCCGGCGTCAACACCCCCAGGCTCATGAAGTAATCGGCAGCTTCAGGAGCTATCAGGTTACGTCGGGGCTCCGGTCGCTCCGCTTGAGGGATTTCGGTGGTGTTATCCCAGAGCGCATCGCCGTCGAGGGGCTCCTCGAAGCCTTGCGTTGTTCCGGATGCTGCGGAACCCTGCCTGCGGTCGGAGTCGCTGACGGCGGGAAGATCGAGCGTCGTGGGGGAAATGGTGGTCTCAGCGGAAGAAGAGGTGCTGCAGGCGGATAACACGGACGCAGCGGTGGCCGCGGCGAGAATCGCAGCCAGGCGAGAGGAAAAGCGCATGGCGCGAGCCTAACCCACCGTATGTTTAAGGGCGCGAGTGCTGGGGACTGGTCCGTGCGGCGTTTGATCAGCCGAGCTTGCCGCGCCCTAAGCGCAGGAGGGCGGAGGCGATGGCGGGGCCTTCCTCCCCGAGCTCGTCGCGGAATTCGTTGAGGATCGCGATTTCGCGGGTATGCACCAAACGGGTACCGCCCGAGCTCATTCGCGTCTTACCAATGGTGCGGGAAATGTCGGTGCGGCGCTTGATGGCGTCGAGAATAACGCGGTCGAGGCGGTTGATCTCTTCGCGGTAGCGCTGAATCTCGGCATCACTCAGCGGGTCATCGGTGCCCGACGGCATGCGAATGTCGAGCCCATTGTCCACGACGTTGGGGTCTTGGTGTTCGGGCCTCAAGCCAGAGTCTGCGTTGCCAGGATGTGAAGAGCTCATGACATCAGATTGTGCCACCACGCCGGGAGAAAAGGGGAATTACCAGCTTTCACGCCGACCAGAAGTGCGGTGAGGGGCAATGTCCGGTGGTGCTAGTAGGTTGGAGAGCATTATGAATAACAAATCTCCTTTCGTCCCCCGTTCGTCTTCTGATTCTTCCGCCGGCGGCCTGTTTCCTGCGCCCGAGAGCAACGTCGACGCCCCTTCCGGTCAGGGCTCTGATCCGTTGCTCGAGGGCTTAAATCCGCAGCAGGAAGAGGCCGTGACGCATTCGGGCTCGCCGCTGCTTATTGTGGCCGGCGCGGGCTCGGGCAAGACTGCCGTGTTGACCCGCCGCATTGCGTACCTCATGCGGGAGCGCGGGGTGGCCCCCTGGCAGATCCTCGCCATTACCTTTACCAACAAGGCAGCCGCGGAGATGAAAGAGCGCGTCGGCCAGCTTGTCGGCCCCGTAGCGGAGCGGATGTGGGTGTCCACCTTCCACTCCATTTGTGTTCGCATCTTGCGCAATAACGCCCAGCTGGTGCCTGGCTTGAACACGAATTTCACCATTTATGACGGCGATGATGCCCGCCGGCTGCTCACCATGATTGCGAAGGACATGCAGCTGGATCTGAAGAAGTATTCGGCGCGTGTTCTGGCTAATCAGATTTCCAACCGCAAGAACGAGCTCATCTCCCCCGAGCAGGCGCGCGCGGAGGCAGAGAGGACGAAGAATCCTTTCGAGCTCACCGTGGCGAGCGTGTTCGAGGAATACCAGCGCCGCCTGCGCGCGGCGAACGCGGTGGACTTCGATGACCTCATCGGGGAAGTAGTGCGCATCTTTAATCAGCACCCGCAGGTGGTGGAGTTTTATCGTCGCCGCTTTAAGCACGTGCTTATCGACGAATACCAGGACACCAACCACGCGCAGTATGCATTGGTCTCGGCTTTGGTGGGCAGGGGCGAGCTGTCGCCGGATGCTCCGGAACTGTGCGTGGTGGGTGATTCGGATCAGTCGATTTATGCCTTCCGCGGAGCCACCATCAGGAACATTCAGGAGTTCGAGCGGGATTACCCGCAGGCGCACACGATTTTGCTGGAGCAAAACTACCGTTCGACGCAGACCATTCTGAACGCGGCGAACGCGGTCATTGCGAAGAATGAGGGCCGCCGCGAGAAGAACCTGTGGACCGCCCACGGCCAGGGCGAACAGATCGTCGGCTATGTGGCGGATAACGAGCACGATGAGGCGCGGTATATCGCCTCGGAAATTGATTCCTTGGCGGATAAGGGCACGGCTTATTCGGATATTGCGGTGATGTACCGTACCAACAATGCCTCGCGCGCGTTGGAGGATATTTTCGTGCGCTCGGGCATCCCGTACAAGGTGGTCGGTGGCACGCGCTTCTACGAGCGTCGCGAGATCCGGGACATGGTGGCCTACTTGCGCATCATGGATAATCCGGATGACACGGTGAGCTTGCGCCGCATCATCAACGTGCCGAAGCGCGCTATTGGTGATAAAGCGCAGGCGCAGATCGCCCTGCACGCGGAGAACCTTGGCGTGAGCTTTGGTGCTGCTCTCCGTGATGCGGCGGAGGGCAAGGTAGCCGGACTCGGCACGCGGGCAGTGAATGCCGTAACCAAATTCAACGAGATGATGGAGGGCGTACGAGCGCAGATCCCGGGCATGGTCAATGAGGTGACGGGCCAGCCGGATTTGGGGGAGTTGCTCAACGCGCTTCTTGACGCCACCGGCTACCGCGCGGAGCTCGAGAACTCCAACGATCCGCAGGATGGTGCGCGCCTGGATAACCTCAACGAGTTGGTCTCGGTGGCCCGCGAGTTCAGCTCTGAGGCTGCTAATGAGATGGCATTCATGGGTGCGGATGCAGAAGAAGCACCCGAGCTAGCAGAAGGTGAAGCCGCGCCGGGCTCGCTTCAGGCGTTCCTTGAGAAGGTCTCGCTCGTGGCGGATGCGGACCAGATTCCGGACCACGAATCCGGAGTGGTCACGCTGATGACGCTGCACACTGCGAAGGGCCTTGAATTCCCCGTCGTCTTCCTCACTGGCTGGGAGGACGGACAGTTCCCGCACATGCGCTCCCTGGGTGACCCGAAGGAGCTGAGCGAAGAACGCCGCCTTGCCTACGTGGGTATTACGCGTGCTCGGGAACAGCTCTACCTCACGCGCGCGATTCTTCGTTCGTCCTGGGGTAACCCGGTGACGAACCCGGCCAGCCGCTTCCTCGCCGAGGTCCCAGAGGACCTCATCGACTGGCGCCGTGAAGAACCAGACAGCTCGCTGTCTGGCGCGTGGGGCGGAGATGATTCCTACCAATACGGGCGAACCTTTGGCTCGGATAGCGGGTTCTTCCGTGGAGGCGGCTATGGCTCGCGGAGCGCTGCGTCTTCCCCTTCGCAGCGCTCGCGCAAGCCGGCCTCGGCAACGTCGATGCCGAAGAATAACCATCTCAATTTAGTTGTGGGGGACCGCGTCAACCACGCGAAATACGGGCTGGGCACGGTCATCGAGGCCTCCGGGACCGGCGCGCGGGCGACGGTCACCGTGGACTTCGGTTCAGCGGGCAAGGTTCGCCTCATGCTCATCGGCGGAGTGCCGATGGAAAAGCTCTGATGCTTTAGATGAGGATGCCGCGCTCGCTGAACCAGTCCACCGGATCGACGGCCGCGCCGCCGCCCGGGTGAACCTCGAAGTGCAGGTGCGGGCCGGTGGAGTGGCCCTCGTTGCCGATGACGGAGATTTGGTCGCCGGCCTCGACGCGGTCGCCGACGTCGACCAGCAGCTGGTCGCTGGGCATGTGGCCATAGACGGTGATGGTGCCATCGTCGTGCTGGATGCGGATCCAGTTGCCAAAGCCTTGGGCAGCGCCGGAGGAAATGACCTCGCCGTCCATGACAGCGTAGATGGGGGTGCCAATGGGGTTTGCCACATCGATGCCGTTGTGGAAGGAACCCCACCGCGGGCCGAAGCCAGAGGTGAAAGTTCCGGAGGTCGGAAAGACCACGGTGTTACCGTCCGCGTCCTGGCCGCGAGTAGGGGTGAGGCCGGAGTGATCGCCCTGCGGGGCGAAGGCCTCGGCGAGACCAGGAATGCTGGAGGGATCGAGGACGATCTCGAAGCCGTCCTGCGTGGTGTTGACCTCTGGGACGGATGCCCCGTTGAGGGCACCGGCTGTCGAAATGAGCAGCCCCGAGACGGCTTTGAAGAGGTCGGCCTTGGATTCTTCCTTGACTTCGACGTCGGCAGCGGACGGGTCCTTGGAGGACCCGTCGGAGACGTCCACGCTTGCTGCCGGTTCGGCGGCGAACGCTGGGGTCGTCACGGTGGCGGTGCTAACCGCCACGGCGGCGAGTGCGCTGAGCGTGCGCTTCATAACTTCACGTCCTTAAGTCCTGCTGTGGCCCGCTGGGTATGCGGCGGAAGCCTGTGAGCAATAGGGGAGCGGCCGTATCAGCCGCAGTGCGCCTTGCAGCCCGCGACACGCCGGTGCGGTTGCAACCGAGTGCTGAGGCTGTGTGGCAACGAGATACAAACTATCCCGCGGGACCACCCTGCGCAACGCTTAAAAATGCAGGTAAATCCAGGAATTGTTCGAAAAACTATCGAACAGCCCAGCGTGTTGCGCATGTGAAAGAAGTGAAGATTGTTACAGGGGTAAAGTAGAGGTTTAAAGAATGGGGGTGAGATTTGGGGGGTGAAAAGTGCAGCGCTCCCGGCCAATCTTTCAGCCGAGAGCGCTGGGGTTGTGGGCGCTGCTACTTGGTCAGCGCTGTTAAGTCAGGGAACGTGATTCGCTGCGATCCCGCGCGGTGAGTGGGGCCGTCTTGTCGCTGCGGTTGATCGCAGCCGCGAGGGCGGCAGCCAACAGCGGCACGACGAGCACAGCGAGGAATTGCCACCAATCCGGGGTGAAGTAGTCCTGCGGGCGCAAGCCATGGAGCGGCGTCGAGAAAACGTATCCTGAGCTATCGGCAAAGAAGTACGTGCCGAGATGTCCGGCAACCACACCAAAGAGCATGCTTACGGTGGCCAGCATCCACGTCTGCCATGCTGCCACCTTGGACATCAGCGAAGGGTGGGCGCCGATGGATTGCAGCACGGTGCTTTCCTGGCGCATGCTGCTCGCTGCGTTGGCAATGATGAGCGCGAGCACGATGAGGCAGACGATCCCCATTCCGAGGCCCAGGTAGTAGCGGAAGCTCCCGGGAGTAGAGACGGCGAAGCTTAGCGAGTATTGCGATTGCGAGGCGCTCGCTGTCAGGTCTTGTAGCTCCTCACGCTCTGACTCGCTCGGTGGCTCGTCGAACGCGAGGGCTTGGCCCACGTAGAAGGGCTCCATGTTCAGCTTTTCTGCTGCCTGCTGGCTAATCAAGACCACGTCGCGGGCCGCGGTGGGTAGTGCCTCTACAACCGGCAGATCCGCGTCCTGTGCCCCGCTCGGTTCTTGGCTGTCAATGCGGTTATAGGATTTTACGGTCACCGTGCCATGAGTCTTATCGCCGACGTGGCTGCTGTGGGGAAGCACGATGCCGCCAGCATCCAGCGTTTGTGCCGCTGCGCGTCGATCTTCTTCTGAGTCGAACTGCCACAGATTGAGCTGGGAAGAATCCGTTTGAACCATCCTGCTTTGATAGATCAGCGGGTTATAGGGGAACGATGTCATCAACTCGTGGGCGCACTCCTGGCGAGCCTCTTCGGACTCATCGGTGCGCCGCCCCTGATTATCCACGAACACTGCCCTCTCAACCGGCTTGCTGAGATCGACCTGCTCGCACTGGTAATCAAACTCGGTGGTGAGCTCGTAAAAAGTGCCATCCTCTGGAAGGCTGTAGGACGTCGTCCACGAGGGGAAAGCAGAGAAGGGATACGTACGGGCGGTGGTGGTCCGCAAGATGGCCTCTACCGCGGCGCGTTCTTCCGGCGTGGACACCTGCGTTGGTTGCTCAAACGTCGCCTCCTCAATCAGCGCAGAAGTAGGCGGCATGACGAGCTTTTCTTCGGCGGTGGTCTTTGCGCTATCCGTCATGATGCCCACACCAAACAGGGAGGCTACGAAGGCAACTGAAACGAGAGCGATGGACGTCGGCAAGGCATGCATGCTGCGCCGGGTCAGGCCGCGTCCAGCCAGCCGCAACGCGAGTGGGCCGCGGCGAGATAACAGGGAGCACAGGAAGACCAAGGCTGGGGCAGACGCGGCAACCGCGATGACTCCGAAGAGAGCCAGCACCGTAGGGATGTACTTTCCCCAGGGGGTGAAGCTGAATAGCACGAGCAGAAGCAGGAATGCAGGGCCGATGGCCATCCACCGCCGGAAGCGCAAGAGGCGGTCGGGAGCAGCGCCCTGGATTGCGGTGGATAGGGCACCACGTTGCGCCAACCACGCGGGAACGATGGAGACAATGACACAGCCTGCCACCGCCACGATCCATGCAAGGCCAATAGCTAGGAAGGGCGGGTGGGCAGCAAAGTCCGGGTAGCGGGCTGCCCACCACACCCACGAAGCCGTGAGTCCAACAACCACGCCGATGGTGGCGCCGATAAGCCCCATCAGCAAGCCATAAGCCATCACCGCGAACATGATGTGGCGTGGTAGTGCGCCCTGGCTCGACATCAGCGCGTACAGCCGGGTATTGCGTCCGGTAGCCAGCGTGAAGACGGGCGCGAGAAGGAAAAGGATGAGCAATCCGGCGATGGCGTAGAGACCGACGAAGAAGAGTACGAAAAGAATACTGCTCAGGGTTCCGCCAAAGGAATCCGGCTCAGAATCGGGGCGGTCCGTATCTCGCAGCTCCGCTGCCCAGATTTCCAGCCCAGCTTCACGGGCGCGGTCGGCATCCTCCTTGGTCAGCGGTGTATCGCCAACGATGACCCAGGTGGTGCGTGTCGCAAATGAAGGGTCGCTGAGGGCCTCATTGAGGGTGGGGGAGGTGACAAAATCATAGTTTTCGGGAGCAATGGCCGCGACTGTGGCTTGGTGGTCACTGCTGAGGGCGTTGGTGCGCACGGTGATAACGTCCCCCACGGAGGCGTCGATCTTGCGCGCGGTCGAACGCGATAGAACTGCCTGGTTGGGGCCAAGGTTGAACTTGTCGACGGCCTCCTGCGCCGGCTCTGGCGGATTCTCCGCGTCGAACTGATCTACCCAGGAGTTGGTTGACTTCCCATTATGGATTAGTGACGTGCTAGAAAAAGTGGTGACCGGGCTGACGCTGAGGCCCTCAGGAAGCACCTCGGCAGCCAAGCGTGGTACGTCTTCGTTGCTAATGTCCGAGCGCTCGGCGCTGATCTGCCGCTCGGGTGAGCTCAAGGCCGCGGAGAGCCGACCGGAGGAATTATCAAAGAGCGCCATTCCAATCACGAGTGCCACTGGCAGTGCGATGAGCAAAACGGCGGCTAGCGTGCGCCACGGGTGACGCCACAGGTCGCGCCTCGTCGGGCGGGTGGCGGCATTAATGCCGGACATACTAATGCACCTCCTCGCCGGTCAAACGCCCGTCGCGAACCATGACGACACGGTCGGCCCAGCCCGCGAAACGCGGCTCGTGGGTAACCAAAATGCCGGAGGCACCGGCGTCGATGCGTGCGCGCAGGACCTTCATGATCTCTTCGCCCGTCGAGGTATCCAAGGCGCCGGTGGGCTCATCCGCAAGCAGCACCTTGCGTGGCCCGATGAGCGCGCGGGCAATGGCCACGCGCTGGGCTTGGCCACCGGAGATTTCTTCCGGGAAGCGGTCGATGGTGCCGTCGAGGCCGACCTCACTGAGAGCTTCCTCTGCGGCCTCGCGGCACTGCGCAGGCGAAAGTCCGTCCAGTTCGAGGGGCAGGGACACGTTCTCGCCCACGGTGAGGGAGGAGACCAAGTTGAAGTGCTGAAACACCAGTCCCAAGTGGCGGCGGCGGGCGATGGCCGCTTTAGCTTTGGAGAGCTGGGAGGCGTCGGCGCCGTCGAGAAGCACGCGCCCTGATGTTGGCGGCTGCAGCAAGCCCGCGACGTTGAGCAAGGTGGACTTGCCGGAACCAGAAGGGCCCATGACGGCTACCAGTTCGCCCGGCTGCAGCTGCAAGTTCACGGAATCCAAGGCAGTTACCTGGCGGGCACCGCTGCCGAAGACGCAGGTAATGTTTTCGAGCTCGAGAGGAAACGGCATGTGCTGGGTCGTGGGCGCGGAGTTGGGGGTCATCGCGGGTCCTCCTCGGTGGTGGTTGGATTGGTTAGGGATTCCACGCGGTCGAGCCAGCGTGAGAGAGATTCCAGGTCGAAGATTTGGCGCTCGACGGCCAAACGCTGGGCGCTGCGTTCCGCAGGCAACTCAGAGGCCTGACGGTTGAGCTCGCGCAGTTGGCGGACGGTGGCGAAGCGTTGGGCGTCGAGGACGGCAATGACGTCGACGTCGGAGCGTCGTGCAGCAAGCGATACTTTGAGCACGAGCTCATCGCGCTCGATGGCGTCGTTATGCAAGGTGGACATCCACCACTGTGAGAGTTCCTCGCGGCCAGCGGGGGTGATGGCGTAGCTGGTGGCACGCCGCCCGGTGGGGCCGGTGAGCTCACCGTCGGTGGCGATGAGGCCATCGCGCTCCAAGCGGCTCAAAGTTTGGGCGACTTGGCCCATGTTGAGCGGCCAGAGGTTGTCGAAGGTCTCGGCAAAGCGGTTTTTGATGTGGCTGGCAGTAGCGGGCTCTTCACTCAGCAGCGCAAGCACGGAATGTTTGACGGACATGGTCACCTCCTTGGCGGAGGGCAAGGGAGGAAATCTTTCGGTACATACCCAGTAAGTTACTGGGTAACTTTCTGTCCGGTCAACGGTTGGGGCAGGCGGGGGGGGAAGGTGGGGGAATGCACAAGGCGGTATAGGGCAACAGTGCCCTATACCGCCTTAGCGCTGGAGGAAGGCTTTAAAAGCGTGGCTTAGCTGATGTTGATGCCGCGCTCTGCGAGCCACGGAATCGGGTCCACGGCGCCCTCGCCGGTGGGGTGAATTTCGAAGTGCAGGTGAGAACCGGTGGAAAAGCCCAGGGAGCCCATGCCGGCGATCTTCTGGCCAGCGTGGACGCGCTCGCCCACGGCGACGTCGAGAGTCTGCATGTGGCCGTAGACGCTCATGGAGCCGTCATCGTGCTTGATGCGGATCCACTGGCCATAGCCGGATGCCGGGCCGGAGTCGATGACGGTGCCGCCCATAACGGCGAGGATGGGGGTGCCCACGGCATTTGCGATGTCAATGCCGGAGTGGAAGGAGCCCCAGCGGGGGCCGAAGCCGGAGGTGAAAGTGCCCTCTGCGGGGCGGGCGATGGTCGGCGCGCGGTTAGCTTCATCAGCGGCGGCGCGGGCATCGGCGGCCTGGATGGCCTTGTCGAGCTGCGTAGCCAAGTCGGCGACCGGCTTGGACTCGGCGATGGCGAGGATCTGCGGGGCTGCGTCTTCGACGGCAGCCTGCGCGTTCTTCAGCGGATCGGTATCTGCCTGCAGGGTGTAGTCGACGGACTGTGCCTTGGTTTCCCCGGCGCCAGCGGATTGGATAGTACCTGCTGCTGCGCCGCCAACGCCTGCGGTGGATACAGCGCCTGCCGCAACAGTCATCACTGCCAGACGTCCCTTCGCGGTCTGTGCGGTGGTGATTTTGCGGTGGCGTCCTACGCTTCGCTGAGTCTTGCTTCGCATGAACTCTTCTTCCGTCCTCAATTCACTATCGCCCGCCCAGAGCAAACGTTACGTTTCAATCTGGGTGGTTATCCGATTGTGACCTTCCTGTTACCAACGAGATGTAACAGTAGCGTCTCGGCGAATGCAGAGCAAGCCAGATTGCGGTTTTTCTTCTGGATATCTGGGAAGAGCCGCACATAATGAAACGACAGCTGATTCCTGTGAATGAAGTGAATCAATCTCCGTGGAGTCGCCGGGGCTTTCCGTGGTCGGCATGAGTAGTGCGCACTCGTGAAGTTTTCCTTCGGGGGTGTCCCGCACCATTTAGCGCTTACCTCGCCGCGCCACCCCCGGTGGGGGAGGGGGCCGTGGCAAAGTGGACGCCGATGAATAAGAACACGAGTCCCCAGTCCAGGTCGTCAGCTCGTCCACGCGCGCACGTGCGTGGGCGCGGTGATAGTGCTGAGCACTCTGAGCGCGGGCACCGCAGAGATCGTCGAGATCCAGCGCAGCGCATCAAAGGGGTCGAGTCCGACAAGGCTCGCGCCCGCCGCGCGCAGGCCCCGACCACGCTCCGCGGGCGTATCCGCCGCATGCTCATCGTCGTTGGCGTTCCGAACCTCGTCGTCGTGCTGGGCATTCTCGTGGTCGCTATCGCGGCACTGCTTCTGACAAGTTCCCCGTCGGCATGGCTGCCCACCATCGTCGGGGAAGCATGGATGGTCTTTAACCTTGCGCCTATTCGCGCGGGCGGTATTGACGTGGGCTTTATCCCGGTTCTGCCTGCGCTGCTCCTAGCCTGGCTGGTGGGGCGGCGCGTGCGGGCGGCGGTTAAGGATAAGGCGAGCATTAACGACCTCATCGTTTTGAGCGTGTGCGTGTTGCTGGTTCCCTTAGCCCTTACTGTCATCGCATGGCTGATGCTGTGGGACGCTGGCAAGGTCTACGATGTTTCCCCTCCGGAGCTGTACCGTGTGCTTCCCCGTATGTTGTTATTGCATGCGGTCGCCCTCATTGGTGGAATGGGCCCACGCCTGTGGAAGGCCCTGGCCAAGCGCAGCGGGGTCCCCCGCGTGTTCGTCGATGCCGCCCAGATAGGCTTGAGCTACCTCGGATACCTTTTTGCTGCTGGTTTCATTCTCGCGGTGGTCTTGTGGGGAGTCGGTTGGACGCGTCAATCAGAGATGCTCGCCGAGTATCCAGTCCTTAATGCATTGGGAACCGCCGGTCTTTTCCTGCTGAGCGTTCTCTACCTCCCGAACGCTGCCGTTGCTGCGGGAGCGGTGCTGAGCGGTTCGGAGCTACACATCGGTGAAGGCACCAGCGTGAGCCTCTTTAGCGGCCACGTGGTTCCGCTTCCACCGCTGCCGTTGGCTGCCGCAGTTCCACCGTCGATTAGTTCCTGGGCTGCTGTCCTGCTGATTGTTCCCGCCGTTGCGGCGGTGGTGGCGTTTTACCGTCGCCGCGCACTGGTCTCCTTCCAGGTTGCGCTCGTGGCCACCGTCACCGCCGCGGTAGCCGCACTCGTGGCTGTGTACGGCGTGTCCGGCGCGCTGGGCGTATACGGCTACACCGGTCCCGAGGTATGGACCGCAGTGGGTCTGAGCTGTCTGTGGTGCCTAGTCGTGGGATGTGCATTCGCAACGGCACAGGCAGTGACGGCGTGGCGTGCGCGCCGCGCGGCTGCCCCTGAAGCGCCCACAGAGACTGAAGAGGCCGTGCACACACCCGTCAACGCGGCGAACGCTGTGCCGGTTTCTGCCTTGCTTGACGACGCCCCCGACACAGCCGTTGTCGCAGAATCCACGACCGAGACCGAGACTAAACCCGAGGATGACGTGGACGAGGACAGCGAGCCCGAGCCCGAGGCCGAGGCCGAGCCTGAAGCCGAGCCTGAGGTCGGCAGCGATGCGGATGCTGAGGTGATTGACGCCGAAGTCGTCGAATCGGACGAGACCGAGGGGGACGACGAGCAGCCAGTCGAGGAGGCAGAACCAGAGGAAGAAGATGTGTCTGAGGCAGAGGACGAGGCCCCCTCAAAGGAGTAAAATTCCCCGGTTCAGGGCGGCAGCGGCTAGGCTGTAGCGCGTGACTACACCGCACCAGCCCGCTGCTTCTGCCCGCCTTAACGTCGTGGTACTTGTTTCTGGAACCGGCTCCTTGCTCCAGGCCATCCTCGATGGCCAGGATGAGCGCTATGGCGTCGTGAAGGTCGTCGCGGACGTGCCCTGCCAAGGCATCGAGCGCGCGCAGGCGGCGGGAATCGCCACCGAGGTCGTAGAGATGGGTGCTGACCGCACCGAATGGAATAAGCGTCTGGTTGCCGCAGTGGATTCTGCGCAACCAGACGTTGTTGTTTCTGCAGGTTTTATGAAGATCCTGGGGAAGGATTTTCTGGATCGCTTCGAAGGTCGCACCATCAATACCCACCCCGCGCTCTTGCCCGCCTTCAAAGGCGCGCACGGCGTGCGCGATGCGCTGGCCTACGGCGCCAAGGTCACAGGCTCGACCGTCCACTTCGTAGATGCCGGCGTCGATACCGGCGCCATCATTGCCCAAGAGCCCGTGCGGGTCTTGCCGGGGGATGATGAGGCCAGCTTGCACGAGCGCATCAAAGTGGTCGAAAGAGAACTCATCGTTGCCGTCCTTCGCGCCACGCGCGTGAAGGGCGAGGAACTCAGTATTCAGCTCTAACTACCTCTCATTACCGCAAGGAAGGCTTAAGTCCCCGTACCATGAGCGAAGATCGTAAGAACATCAAGCGCGCACTCATCAGCGTGTACGACAAGACCGGTTTGGAGGACCTTGCTCGGTCCCTGGATAAGGCCGGCGTGGAGATCGTTTCCACCGGTTCCACCGCGAAGAAGATCGCGGACTTGGGCATTGAGGTCACGCCCGTCGAGAAGCTCACCGGCTTCCCGGAGTGCCTCGAGGGTCGAGTCAAGACCTTGCACCCGCGCGTGCATGCGGGGATCCTGGCGGATACCCGCAAGGAGGACCACCTGAAGCAGCTGGAGGAGCTGGAGGTGGATCCGTTCCAGCTCGTCGTGGTGAACCTGTACCCCTTCCGTGAGACGGTGGCTTCCGGCGCGGACTTTGATGGCTGCGTGGAGCAGATCGATATCGGTGGCCCGTCCATGGTGCGCGCGGCTGCCAAGAACCACCCGTCTGTTGCTGTGGTCGTGGTTCCGGCTCGCTACGGCGAGGTGGCTGACGCTGTGGCCAATGGCGGCTTTACCTTGGAGCAGCGCCGCGGTCTGGCCCGCGATGCCTTCCTGCACACCGCTGATTATGACGCCGCGGTGTCCGCATGGTTCGTCGATCAGCTCAGCGAGGGCGAGGAGACCACCCCGCTGCGCTACGGCGAGAACTCTCACCAGTCCGCGACCGTGACCCGCATCGGTACCACTGGTTTGGCCAACGCGAAGCAGTTCAACGGCAAGGAGATGAGCTACAACAACTACCAGGATGCGGACGCCGCCTGGCGCGCCGCCTGGGATCACGAGCGCCCGTGCGTGGCCATCATCAAGCACGCCAACCCGTGCGGCATCGCGGTGTCTGAGGAGTCCATCGCGGCTGCTCACCGCGCGGCTCACGCCTGCGACCCGATGTCTGCCTTTGGCGGAGTCATCGCTGTGAACCGTGAGGTCACCGTGGAGATGGCCGAGCAGGTCAAGGAGATTTTCACCGAGGTTATTGTGGCTCCGTCCTACGAGGAAGGCGCCATCGAGGTCCTCAAGGCCAAGAAGAACCTGCGCGTGCTGCAGGCAGAGCATGAAGCGCCCAAGGAGGAAGTTAAGTTCATCTCCGGCGGCATGCTCACCCAGGAGCCGGATACCTACCAGGCAGAGGGCGATAACCCGGCCAACTGGACCCTGGCTGCTGGTGAGGCTCTGAATGAGTCCGACCTGGCGCAGCTGGAGTTCGCTTGGCGCGCCGTTCGTGCGGTGAAGTCCAACGCCATCTTGCTGGCCAAGGACAACGCCACCGTGGGCGTGGGCATGGGCCAGGTCAACCGCGTCGATTCCGCCAAGCTCGCGGTGGAGCGTGCTAACACGCTGGCCGACGGTGCCAACCGCACCGAGGGCTCCTTCGCTGCTTCCGATGCTTTCTTCCCGTTTGCCGATGGCCTGGAGGTTCTCCTCGACGCCGGCGTCAAGGCCGTGGTTCAGCCGGGCGGCTCCATCCGCGATGAAGAGGTCATCGAGGCCGCCAAGAAGGCTGGCGTGACCATGTACTTCACCGGCACTCGCCACTTCTTCCACTAAGCCTGGCAAAGGCGCTGCCATGGGCAGCACACAGCCGCTTCCTTCATTCCTGCGCACCACTGCGCGGGAAGGGGAGGCGGCTTTCGCATGCACGGAAGCTTTTCCCTCGAGGACAACAACTGCCCTAAACGACGAAGTTATGCGCCGCCACGCGGTCAGAGGCAATAACTTTGGCAACAAGGGCAGCTTCGGCGCCACGGCGTGATGACCCGGCGGTGCGCGCTACTGCGCGTGGAGCGAAGCCACCGCGAAGCCAGTGTTGTCCGCGGGATTGCCGCTGGCGTCCTTATACGTAAAAGTAAAGCGCAGATCCTGGTGATCTGCGATGTTGATGGGCATTTCGAGAGCTTCCTCTGCTGGAACCTCGAAGGAGGCCAGCTCAGCACCGTCAGCGCCGTTGACGGTAACGGTGGCACTGGCAACGTTCGTATTTGCGCGGTCATCGCTAAATCCAAAGACAGCGATAAGTTGGCTGTGTCCTTCGCTCAGCTGCACGTCAGCGATGTTGGTGCTACCGGACTGCGAGACATAGGAATCCGGGAAGAACGTGCGGGCAATGACTACGCCGCCTGCTTCCAAGTCGGTATCGATACGCCCGGCCGTGGTGATTGGAGCTCCCGCGAGCGAGGCGGTCGTCGTCGGCTCAGAGGAGGCACCGGTCTGCGAATCGTCGGAGGATTCGCGGCCCCAGATAAACCACGCGCCCACACCGAGGACCACAGCCAGCACGATGAATAGGGAGATCAGCGCCGCAATAGCGCCGCTGAATCGTCCCTTGCCTTGTGGAGGAGCAGGCGCGGAGTACTGGGACGGCTGGGGTTGGGGCGGTGGCGTGGGCGCGCCACCACCGAAGGAAGGCTGCGCCGGGGTGCCAGTGGGCTGCCCACCAAACGGCGGTGTGTTGCCAAAGCCACTCGGGCGAGCCTGTGGCTGGCCGGGTGGAACGGGAGAACCGCCGGGGCGGCCAAACCCGGGGGAACCGAAGCCGGAAGGGCCGGAGTTATGCGGCGGCGTGCCCGAAGGGCCGGTAGGAAAAGTCATGGCGGGAGAATAACAGCCTTTCCGTGCGCAGGAAGGTGGAGCAAAGAGGTACCTCTAATAATTTAAACTCTGTGACACCGTCTGTGTGGTGTGAGGGACACTCCCGTGGGAGTACTCCCCACCGCGTACGAACGCCACCGTCACCAGTGCGGCTGTGTAAAGATAGTAAAGATAGAAACGTGCCCACAGGGCGCACTTGACATGTCTAGATCTACGGAGGCCTCGGTGACTGATTCAGATCGCAACCATGGATTCGGCTCCCAGCACCCGCAAGGAAATGGTGGCCAGCCACAGCCTTCCCGCAAGGAAACTCACCCGGACACTGTGGATTTTGAGGCCCCGCCCACCCAGGAACGCCCCGTGCACCCTCGGGCCTTCCCGCAGGAAGGTGAGCGCAACTACTCCAACCCCTTCGCCCACTCCGGAGCGCAAGGCAACTACGCCCAGCAGCAGTTTCCCACCCAGCAATTCCCGCCCCAGTCAGCACCGCAGGGCGGCGGCCAGTACGAACAACAGCCGTTTGCTTATTCCACTGCTTATTCGGAGAGCGCGCCGGCACACCGTGGTTCCGGCAACGGCGGAAAGTATGTGCTCATTGCCGTGCTGATCTTGGCGGTGCTGCTCGTCATTGCCGCGCTGGCCTACCTTATCTTCTTTAAAAATAGCGGCACGGGAACTCAGGCTGATGCGCCCCTGACCACCGCGGCGCAGCTCACTGAGGACAACGACGACACCCAGGAGACGGCCTCCGCGGCGGATGAGGCGGAAAAGACCACGGAGGAGACTACGACGAGCTCCGCCTCACAGAAACGCCCGGAGCACCCCGATTTGCCTGCGGGGGCGATACCGGCGAACGACGCCGCGCGGAAAAATGAGCCCGGCGGCAACTTCAACAGCGTCTACCGCGGCACTGAGGTGACATCGGAGCCATTCGCCAACGCAGTGCGCGACGAGTACGTCAAGCACTGGGTGGATACCCATGAGTATGACGCCACGATTGAGGCCTACAGCCCAACCACCAAGCAGAACTACACAATGGATTGCTCCGATAACGGTGAATTTGTCACCTGCAAAGGTGGCAACAATGCGGTTGTGTACATCCTCTAATACGCAGGCGGTCAATGATGAAACATGCAGCAGCACGAGTGGTGATCGCGGGGATTGCGGTGGCGTCGCTAAGCGCCTGCACCATCGGCGATGTCTCCGCGCCGGAGCAACCCACGGCAGCGAGCAGCCCCCAGCCCACCCTGCCTGAGTCCACCCCCGAAAAGGAGCCACCCGTGATTGAGGCCTCCGACATCCACGAAGCCCTCGAAGCCATCGCTGCCGACAACCCGGGGACCGGAATCGCGGTGGCCGGCGCAGATACCGTCGCCGCAGCAGGCATCACAGACCCGCAGTCCGCATGGTCCACAGCGAAGGTGCCGCTGGCCATTGCCGCCGAGCGCGCCGGCGTGGCCGATCCGGAGACCGTGTCGCGGGCGATTACCTTTTCCGATAATGCCGCGGCCGATTCCCTCTGGGAGGCACTCGGCGGGGGAGAGCACGCCGCGCAGGCAACCCAGGAGATCATCGGCACGGCTACTGTCCCCGCCACGCCACCGCGCCCCGGCTTTAGTGCATTTGGCCAAACGCAGTGGCCGGTAGCCGAGCAAGCAGAGTTTGTCGCCGCCCTGGGATGTCAGCAGGGCACTGACCCCGTTCTGGCAGCCATGGGACAGCCCGATCCCGCACAGCAGTATGGGCTGGGCACCCTCGAAGGATCAGTCATGAAGGGCGGCTGGGGTCCAGCCGAGGACGGGGCCTATGAAGCCCGCCAGATGGGGCTTGTCTCACTGGGCGGGCACACGGTGGCGGTGGCCATCTATGCCAAGGCCGAATCCGGGGACTACGGAGAAGCCCAACAGATGCTCACGCGCCTAGTCAAGCAACTCGCCGCCGCCGAGGTGGAATGGCCCGATGCAGGTTGTCAGCAAGGCGCGGTCTAAGGACCCCTAGCGCGGCCAGTAATCCTCGAAGGTCCCGGCCTCGCCATCGATGTCATAGTCCGTGCCGCGGATGGTGAGTACGGAACCGGTGTCCTCGCCGCTGGTGGGGTCGAGGATGGAGGCGGTATAGGAGCTGCCCTCACCCCGGGCCGGTCCGAAAGCGGCACCGTTAGACCACACGCCGCGGTAGAAGAGCGAGTCCTGCTTTTCGCAGATAACGATGTGCGAAACCGGATCGGAACCTGCGGCGGCGAAGACCATGTCCTCGCCCTGCTGGCAACGCGCCTCCGGGTAGTCGGACCAGCCGGCCGCGGTTAGGCCCTCTGGGACGTCAGCAGCTCCAGGGCTGGCTGAGGTCTCTGGTGCTTCCTCGCTCGGCGCGCCTTCCGTGTCCTCTTCTTCGTCGTCTTCTGGTGCGGTTTCTTCCGCGGAGGATTGCGCTTGCTCCGAGGATTCGGCGGTACTGGGGGTTTCCTGGCCGGTGGAGCGGACGTGATTCCAGATCACGGCACCGGAAATCAGGAGTGCGATAAGGATGGCGATCGCGCAGATGATCGGAACGAGGTTGCGCTGGTCGGGCTGGGTCTGCTGAGGCCCGCCGTGCACAGGGCTCGTGTGCTCGTAGGGGTTAGTGCCAAATCCTGGGGTGGTCATAGGGTCCTTGGAAAACTATAGAGAACAACAGGTAGCATAACTGGCTCCCGCATGCCTGACTGAACCACGGTGAAGTCCCCTCCATTTGGGGGCGATGGGACATGGCACCCTCATGCTTGGTTGTGCATATGGTGCAATGGGGCGGTGACTAATTCCTACTTCGTGCAATGGCTGACCCAGCAGAAGCGGTACACCAACGTGTACCTGCTGGGTGAAGGCGGCATGGGGCAGGTCTTCCATGCCACCGATCCGGATCTTTCTCGTGAGCTTGCCGTCAAGGTGCTGCTGGATGATGTCCGCGATGAAGCCTCCCGCGCCCGCTTCAACAACGAAATGAAGGCGTTGACCAAGATTGGCAGTCACCCGGGAGTGGTCCAGTTCTATTCCAAGGAGTCCACGCCGCGCGGTGACGACGTCATGATGATGGCGTTCATCGACGGCGGAACCCTGGCGCACGCCATCCGGGAACGCGCGCAGGAAGGCCGGGGGTTTAGCGTGGCCGAGGTGGTCTACTACCTCACGCCGATTGCCTCGGCGCTGGACTACATGCACCACGAGCTACACCCCGGGTGGGTACACCGCGATATCAAGCCCGCAAATATCCTGTTGCGCAAGAACCCGGGCAGCCTGCCGCCTGCCGTGCTCAGCGATTTCGGGATCAGCATCGAAGAGGGGCAATCCCGTCTGACGAAGGTTGGCCACATCGTGGGCACTGAAAAGTACCTGGCCCCGGAAAATAATGGTCATGCCTACGGCGATGACGATATGTCGGCGCGCGCGGATGACTACTCGCTAGCGCTTATTGCATTCGAGATGCTCACGCTGCATCACCTCAAGGACACGATGCCGCGCAGTGAGTGGGAAGGGCAGCGGCGCATCCCGGACTTGTCTAGTGATGCTTTCACGACGTTCCTGGCGAAGGACACCGCACGGGTGGTGACTCAGGTGCAGACTGTCCTGAACAAGGCGCTGGATAGCGTGCCCATGCAACGCTATGCGCGCGCCCGGGATTTCATTGCCGCGCTTGACGACGTCTCCCGTTCCCAGCCCACCACCAACCAGGCGACGGAACCCGCGCAGCCACGGCAGGCAAAAACCCCTGGGCAGCCGACGCAATACTGGCCGCGACCTGCCGGTTCCTTTGGGTCTGTCGAGCAGGCTATGCCGACCGGTTTTGTAGCTCCCGCTAACCCTGTCGCCTCACCCGGGACGGTATCTCCCTCCACGCCGGTGACTCCTGCGGTACCGGGGGCTACCGTTCACAAGCGTGCCGCGGCAGAGCCTAGAGCTGCCAAACCAGCCACAAAGGATAATCAGAACGCTCTGATCATCACAGTCACCGTTGTTGTCATCATCCTCATTTTCGTGGTGACATGGGCCATCGTGTCCTAGTCCCCAACAAGCTGGGGCAAGCGGCTTGTCCCCGCAGTACTGTGGTGAGAGTCGCTACACTGTAGGGCATTGTTGAGGCATATCGCCGAGCCGAACGGCGATGTGCGCGAATTGTCCAGCCGCCTACGGAGGTGTCCATGAGCCAGCAACAGCCACTCCCATCGCACGACGCGCCCCGGGGGCCCAGGCTGCGCATCGATGACCTGATCGGCGGCGTACTGGTCATGGCACCAGGCGAGGAAGTAGTCGTCGGCCGCGCTGGTGACTTCCGGATCGGCGAGGGGGATCTCACCCTGCACCGTCAGCTTTTCCAACTGTGGTACGGCGGTCAAGGCTGGATGATCTGCAACGTAGGCAGCCACATTCCGCTGCGCATCGAGCTGCGCGGGGTTAAGGGTTTCTCCCGCATCGATCTCGGCCCGCGCTCGGTGGCGGCCGTGCCGCCGGGCCCGTCACGAATTACGTTTGAAACCCCGGAATGCCCCTACGAGCTTTACATCGATGTCGAAAACAGCAACTACTCGCGTCGGACTAAGCGCGAGCAGGACCTCGATGAGGAGCGCACCCGCACCCGCCATGTGCCCAACGATGAGCAGGAGGAGCTGCTTTGCCAGCTAGCCAGCTACCTCAAGAAGCCGGGCTCAACTGATGCCGATATTCCCTCGGTGCGCGAGATTGCTGAGGCTCTGGACTGGACCGAAAAGAAAACCAACCACAAGATGGATCGCCTCGTGGACAGTCTTCGGGCGGACGGCGAAAAGGCCTATAAACCGTATAAGACCTTCTTGGCGCATTACGCCATCCGGCACGGTCGTTAGCGCGCCGTCTTCTTGCGGTCGGCTGCGGCAGCGGCGGCTGCCGAGATGGAGTCGTTGCGGTTCTTCAGCAGTTCCAAGGTAGTGGCTTCGGCGTTGTCGGGAGGGGTGGTGCCGAGGACTGCTAGGGCGGCGTCGGCAAGCATGGCGGATTGCTCCGGCACGCGCTGCGAGGCGTCGAAAGGCGCGGTGCCATCGTTGGGGCGCATCTCAATGACGGAAAGCGCGATGTGGAAAGGAAGCTCCACGCGCGGGTCATCATCACCAACAATGCCAGCGGCGGCCGTGCGGAAGTGATCCTTGAGGCGATCACGCTGCTCGTGGTACTCGCCGAACTCCGGGGAGTTAGCCACCGGAAGCTGGTACAGGCGGCCCACGTTCCACGCCGAAGTCAAGAGCAGGCGGGACTCCGCGGCCACCAGGGACCACAGGCGCTGCGCCGGCGCTGCATCCGAGGCCGCGAGCTCCTCCGCCAGCTCGAGTGAGGGCTCGATGGTGGAATTCAGCAGCGTGAGGAAGATATCCGTCTTGGAAGGGAAGTGATAGTACAGCGATGCCTGCCGGATACCGACGGCATCGGCGATCTGGTGCGTCGAGGTTGTCGCAAAGCCCTGGGTGGTGAAGAGCTCGGATGAGGCATCCAGGATTTCCTCGCGCGCGGTGTTTCCCCGGCGGCGTGGGCTATTCTTCCTTGGCCTGCCAACGCTACCTGCCATGAGGCGGACTCCCTTCGATAAAATTCACGTAATAACTGACGGCAAGTCAGTAATCGTACACCCCGCCGCGAACGGCGTTCGTCAAAGCGTAGCTTTGACTTCAGCTAACCACATTACCGTGCCGGATCATGATGGATTCGACGGCAGCGGAGACTGTGCGGCACGCCGAGCCGTAGGCGGTGCGGTCCAATGGCGGAAGGTCTTCGAGAATAATGCTGTGCTTATCGACGCCCTCGTACCACCGCCCCAATTCCAGCGCGATGCCCGTGCCCCACGCCAGGCTCAGGCCTTCTGCCTCGGCCGCGGTGAGCAATTCGCGTTCCACGCCAATGGCAAGGCGGTCAGGGGTGGGTCGAGGAGCCGGCGCTGCCCAGCGGGCTATGGCCGAAACGGGGGCGAGTAGGGAACGGCGAATGGACACCTCGGCGGAGCGGTCCGGCAGCCCGTCCACGAGCTTGAGGGGCGCTGGCCGCTGCGATACAGCCTCGGCATAGAGTTCCTCCTCGCCGCCGGTGCCCAGCGGCAGGCCGGCGTCAGCGCGAGTTGAGGCGCATTCCGCGACTGCGCCGCAGGGCAATCCGGCCTCGATGATGACTTGCTCCAGCTGCTCGTCGGCGCCCAGCCAGGTGATGGGAAGTGAGGGGAGAAGATCCCCGCGGGCGGCAGCGCCTGTCAGCCGCACAGGGCTAGCAAGGCCTGGGGAGCGAACAATATCGGTGACCACGCGGGAAAACCACGCCGCAAGCTCGACCCCGTCAGCCCGGTGGGCGGTGGCATTGCGCAGAAGGTCCTGGGCTTCTTCCAATAGTCCACGCGCATGGGCGGGGGAGTGGCAGTGGGCGGCTAGTTCGCTGAGATCGGTAAGGGATTCGTGCAGCGGCATCAGGTGTTAGTTGCCTTTCCGTCAGGGGCTTTCTAGCTCTTCAATGTAGCACTGGGAATTTGCGGGGCGGCAGAGCAACTGCCCTAACCGCGAAAACGACGACCGCCGCCTACCTGCCCCGAGGTGGGGAAGGAGGCGGCGGCCTGAAAGCTCTTTTGTCCTGTCCTAGTGAGTCACGAGTACAGCGGCAAAAGTGCGCTGTTGAAACCAGCTAGTGTTTAGCGGGACGTGAACGGCAGGAGAGCCATTTCGCGTGCGTTCTTGACGGCAGTAGCAACCTGACGCTGCTGCTGCGGGGTCAGACCGGTGACGCGACGGGAGCGGATCTTGCCGCGGTCGGAGATGAACAGACGCAGGGTCTTGATCTCCTTGTAGTCAACCTTCTCAATGCCCTCGGCCTTGAGCGGGTTCTTCTTCGGGCGGCGGGTCTGCTCCATACGGAACTTCTTGTGGTTATTACGCTTGACAGCCATTGTATGGGTACCCCTTTACCAGCTGGACTTGCGAACGCCCGGCAGCTCACCACGGTGAGCCATGCCGCGCATACGGACACGGGACAGACCGAACTTGCGGAGGTAACCGCGCGGACGTCCATCAGCGGAGTCGCGGTTACGGACGCGGACGCGGGCGGCGTCGCGCGGCTGACGGTTCAGCTCGAACTGCGCCTCGAGGCGCTCTTCGTCCGGGGGGTTCGGGTTCTTAATGATTGCCTTGAGCTCAGCGCGACGCTCCGCGTAGCGGGCGACGATTTCCTTGCGCTGCTCGTTCTTGGCGATCTTTGACTTCTTAGCCATAAATTATCGCTCCTCGCGGAATTCGACGTGCTTGCGGACGATCGGATCGAACTTCTTCAAGGTGATGCGATCCGGGTTGTTGCGCTTGTTCTTACGGGTCACGTAGGTGTAACCGGTGCCCGCAGTGGACTTCAGTTTGATGATTGGACGGATGTCATTACGTGCCATCTTTAGATCTTCTCCCCACGTGCGCGAATCTTAGCCACGACGGACTCGATGCCATCGCGGTCGATGATCTTCATGCCCTTGGTGGAAACGGTCAGGGTGATGGTACGGCCCTCAGAGGGCAGGTAGTACCGACGACGCTGCACGTTGGGGTTCCAACGGCGCGAGGTGCGGCGGTGCGAGTGCGAGACCTGCTTGCCGAATTCCGGCTTGCGGCCCGTTACCTGGCAAATAGCCGACATGGGTCTTCTTTCTCCTAGCCGCCCACATCGAAAGCGACTAACGGAGGCCTATTTCCGCGGTGAGGCGCGGCGCTCGAAAAAGTGAGGTTGAGCAGGAGGCTTAATCCGTTGAACACCAGTTGATGGGGGCGTAAAACGATTACTTTGACAACAGCAAGGGGAAATCTTACATGCCACAGCCTGCAGAACCTAATCACCGCCGGCATGCGGGCCGGCGTGGATACCTCTGATCTATACCTGATCTATGGCGCGTTCCTGCCGAAGGGGCAGGTGAGGGGCGTGGTTGTGGATTTTGTCCGTCGGAGCGCGGCGGTGGCGGCCGGAGCGATTTCGGTTTTAATGCTGGTGGCCTGTAGGATATGTCAAGTTGTCGGCACGAGCCGCACAGTTTGTAAGTATAGAGACCCAACTCGGGCACGATCCTTTCACACTTCCTTCCACGCCGGAGATGTGTTGCGGAAGGAACCGACCCGTAGTTCAACCCTGAGGGAATCGACATATGAAGAAAGATATCCACCCGGATTACCACCCGGTGGTCTTCAAGGATGCCGGTACCGGCCACTCCTTCCTGACCAAGTCCACCGCTACCTCCGATCGCACCGTTGAGTGGGAAGACGGCAACGAGTACCCGCTCATCGTCGTTGACGTCACCGCTGAGTCCCACCCGTTCTGGACCGGTGCCCAGCGCGTTATGGATACCGCTGGCCGCGTTGAGAAGTTCAACCAGCGCTTCGGTGCAATGGCTCGCCGCAAGAAGAAGAACGCGTAAGGAGGATAGGAAAAGATGGCAACTCCTAAGTTTAAGAAGTCCCGCGCGAACACCCACTCTCGCCGTTCCCAGTGGAAGGCTGACAACGTCGCCCTCCAGGAAGTCACCATCGACGGCCAGACCGTGCGCATCCCGCGCCGTCTGGTGAAGGCCGCCAAGCTCGGCCTGGTCGACGTGGAGCAGTTCTAAGGCTTTCTAAGCCTCAAGGCTGCGAATTCTGCCCCGAGGGATTCACCCTTTCTGAGTGAATCCCTCGGGGCATTTGTGTTGGCCTAGTTGCCCGCTGCAGTGACTCATTCTCGAGGCTGCAGTGCTTGGCTGCGGTGCCTTTCTTGTCTGGGCGTTCGCTGATGCCACGGGTAGTGGGGTGAATAAAATCTTAAGGGGTGATTTAAGGGGGCGAAAGAACTAGGCCCACTTCGTGAATGCGCCTTAGATAGGACATAATTGGAAACATGAAGATTCTTGTCGTGGATGACGAGCAGGCCGTACGCGAATCGCTTCGCCGCTCCTTGAAGTTTAATGGCTACGACGTAATGTTGGCCGCCGATGGCGTAGAGGCTGTCGAGATGGTCCACAGGGAGAACCCAGGACTGCTCATCCTCGATGTGATGATGCCGAACATGGACGGCTTGGAAGTCTGCCGAACCTTGGGCAGTGAGGGTTGGGACCGTCCAATCCTCGTGCTCACGGCTCGTGATGGCGTGTCTGACCGCGTTGCAGGGCTCGATGCGGGTGCCGACGATTACCTGCCCAAGCCTTTCGCTCTTGAAGAGCTTTTGGCTCGTGTTCGTTCCCTGGTCCGTCGTGCTGCTGCGGAGTCGATCAGCAAGCAGCAGCCCGTTGAAACCCAGCTGAGTTTTGAGGACCTCAAGCTCGATGCCGATACGCGCGAAGTCACCCGTGGTGACCGTCAGATTTCACTGACTCGCACCGAATTCGCCTTGTTGCGCCTGCTCATGGAGAACCCTCGCAAGGTGCTCTCCCGCAACACCATCTTGGAAGAAGTATGGGGCTATGATTTCCCCACCTCCGGAAACGCTCTCGAGGTGTACATCGGCTACCTGCGTAAGAAGACCGAAGAAGATGGCGAGCCGCGTCTTATCCACACTGTGCGTGGCGTCGGCTATGTCATGAGGGAGGCTATCGCGTGATTTTGCGGAGGCCCGCGCCCGACGCGGTGCCTTCTGAAGACCTAGATTCCACGGCGTGGTTGGGCCTGTCAGGTCGTCGCGGCTGGGCTTCGCGGGCGCCGCTTCGGTGGCGCCTTTCTTTGGTTACCGGTGTCGTTGTCGCTGTCTCGGTGGCAGTGATGACGTTGGTGACCTACTGGTTGGTTGCGGCGTCGATGACGGCGAGCGTCGATAAGCAAATCATGCAGCAAGCGGATGTGCTGATGGAGCAGGCGCAGGATCCTCGATTCGTGGAGAATATCGATCAGGAGATCGCCTCTTTTAAGCTCTACAACCCTTCGACGAAGGTCTCTATCTCTCCGCCAGCAGCCACCTTTTCCTATGGTGATGCCTTGCCGGTGGGTGGGGACTTTAAACCGGACGGGGACACCATGGAAAGCTCCATTCGCACCCTGGGTGGTGAGCGCGTGCTGGCCAAATATCAGGAAGGTGGTGCCACGGTAGTCCTGGCCAAAGACCTTGGTTCCACTGAGGAGATCGTGTCCGCGGTGGGCTCCGCGCTGCTGATCATCGTGGCCTTTGGCGTGCTGCTTTCCGTCTTCGCAGGAATGGTGGTGTCCAAGACCGGCATGGAGCCGATCGCTCGCCTCAAGCGGGCTGCCGATTACGTGACGCAGACCAATGACCTGCGGCCGATTGCCGTGGAGGGCAACGATGAAATGGCACAACTTACTGTGTCCTTTAACCGAATGCTTTCCGCCCTGCAGCACGCGCGCGTGCAACAATCGCAGTTCGTGGCTGATGCCGGCCACGAACTTAAAACCCCACTGACGTCCATGCGGACGAACATTGAGCTTCTCATGATGCTCAACAAGTCCGGTGGTGGGTTCGGCATCAGTGAGGAAGACCGGCGTGACCTCGAAGATGACGTGATGGCGCAAATGTCTGAATTGGCCACGCTGATCGGTGACCTCGTGGACCTAGCGCGTGAAGACGCTACTGAGAAGGAACCGGAGCCCGTTGAACTGCACGAAGTGTTGGAGCATTCGCTCAACCGCGCCAAGCGCCGCCGTCCTGACGTGGACTTCCGCGTGCGGTTTATCCCGTGGATGATCGACGGCGATCCTTTTGCCCTGGGCCGCGCCACCCTCAACCTCATGGACAATGCTGCGAAGTGGTCCCCGCCGACGGGGACCGTGCGCGTGTCCATGCGGCAAATCGCTCCTGACAAGGTGCGCCTGCGCGTTGACGATTCCGGCCCCGGCATCGCTCCGGAGGAACGGGATAAGGTATTTGAGCGCTTCTACCGTTCTGCTGAAGCCCGTGCCATGCCGGGATCCGGATTGGGCCTAGCAATCGTGAGATCTGTGGTGGAGAGGCACAACGGAGAGATCACCATCAAGGATTCCGCCGACAGCGGAACACGCATGGAGGTTATCCTGCCAGGGCACCCCACCGAAGGTGATGCATTGGTGGACGGGCTGGAAGACTTGCCCTCCGATTTCCAGTCCGAACTCTCCGCTGAGCAGCAGTCAGCGGGGCAGTTACAAGACCCCGTGGTGGGCCAACCGAAGGAGCACAACGACCGCGGCCATATCTTTGCGGAGCGGTGGTTCAATCAGGGCTAGTGTGTCGGGGATCACCCCAGCTCAAGGCGCACAGGAAACGCCCAGCTTCTCGTAGCACACTGGCAGACTAGTAACAGATGCGCGCCAGCGCGGTGGTGCACACTACCTGACATGAATATGAGGAATTCGAGCATGGATAATCCCATGGACAGCCCGCAGAACTCTGACGGACGGGGACAGCCACAGCAGCGACGCGAGGTACCTTCTGCGGGAAGCGGATCGAATGGCTGGAACCAGCCGCGGTCGGATACACCGAGGCAAGGCGGACAGTCGCCCTACGGAAGCCAGGCGGGGCAGGGAGCCCAGCCTTCGTCTTTTGGCAACCAGCCTTCCCAGGCACCTTACGGGGCGCAGGCGCCGTATGGCGGTTCGAATTATGGATTCGGTCAACAAAATCAGCAGCGTTTGGCAGCACAGCAGCCATCGGCAGGGCAGCACTCGCAGGAGGGAATACAGCCTTATGCCGGTCAGCGCTACACTGCGGCGCATGCTGGTGATCAGAACCAGTTCTTCGGGGGCCAAGAGGGATCAGGCGTACGGGTCGTGGAACCGAGCGATGAGCCTAAGACCAAGCGCAAGGTCGGCCTGGTGTCCATGATGCTCGTAGCCGCCATCGCTGCCGTCGGTGTTACCGGCGCGGTGGTCGGAACGGTGGGCAAAGACAAGTCCTCCACCTCGACGGTCAATGAGGTTCTGGAGCGCCAGCCGGTGGCCAACAGCACCGGTAAAGAGCCCGCCGACGGCTCCGTCGAGGACGTGGCATCGAAGGTACTTCCAGCAGTGGTATCCATTTACTCCATTACCCGCTCCGGCGGTGCCGAGGGCTCGGGCTCGATTATTTCCCCGGACGGCTACGTGTTGACCAATCACCACGTCGTCGCCGGCGCGGATCAAGGCGGGCGCTTGGAAGTGACCATGAATGATGGTTCGCGCCACAGCGCCACGTTTGTGGCCTCGGATGCGACCACGGACGTTGCTGTCATCAAGATCGATGACGTTAACGATCTTCCCTTCCTACAGTTCGGTGATTCGGACGCAGCCGCGGTGGGGCAAGAGGTCGTTGCCGTAGGTTCCCCGTTGGGACTCAACGCTACGGTGACTTCCGGAATTGTCTCGGCGAAGAACCGTCCCGTCCGTGCTTCGCAGGAAGGTGGGGAGTCCTCGCTGATCGACGCCATCCAGACCGACGCCGCCGTCAACCCAGGCAACTCCGGTGGCCCCTTGGTGGACATGGAAGGCAACATCATTGGCATGAACTCGATGATTGCCTCGCTGTCGGGTGGTTCGAATTCCGAGGGCGGTTCCATCGGTCTGGGATTCGCTATTCCCTCGAACTTTGCCAAGCGGATGGTCGATGAGCTCATCAACAATGGCAAGGTCAAACACCCAACCTTGGGTGTTAAGGTCCGCGCGCAAAGCGACACCCTTGGTGCGGAGATCGTCGATGTAGAACGTGATAGCCCAGCCGA
Source organism: Corynebacterium sp. HMSC034H07 (assembly GCF_001815175.1). Taxonomy (NCBI): domain Bacteria; kingdom Bacillati; phylum Actinomycetota; class Actinomycetes; order Mycobacteriales; family Corynebacteriaceae; genus Corynebacterium; species Corynebacterium sp. HMSC034H07. The sequence goes on along the minus strand of NZ_KV819539.1, from coordinate 78,521 downwards.
TAAGGCAGGGCTCAAGTCTGGTGACGTGGTCACCCGCGTCAACGATCGGCTTATTGAAAGCTCTGATGCCCTCATCGCGGCAACCCGTTCCCAGGAGTTCGGCGCGACCGTGACCTTGGAGGTACGGAGTCGAGACAGCGAAGATGTGAGAAAGGTAGAGGTAACGCTGGCAAGCGAGTAAGTTAACAAATACTTGGGCGGTGCGTGAGCGCCGCACGAATACCGCACCCTGAGACCTTGTGAAGAAACCACTACCGGAAGATTCCGTCCCTACCTTTAAGGAGAACCTCCGTGGCAGAAAACACCGACGCAACTGAGTTGCTGGGGCGCGATGCCTCACGCGAACTCGATGATGTCACCGAACCAGATGATGCCTTCCTTATCGCGAGCGAACAAGAACAAAGCGTTCAAGCACCGCGCCGCGCGCTCGTCGTCATCGTTACCGACCACCCAGATGATGCAGCGCAGGACACGTCGCGCTTGGCGGGCGAACTGTTGGCTGAAGCTGATTTCACCGTCGACGGCGCAGTAATCGTTCGTTCCAAGAAGTCCAAGATCCGGCAGGCGATTGAAACCGGCGTGGTTGGGGGCGTTGACTTGGTTCTCACGATTGGTGGCACGGGCGTTGGCCCGCGCGATAAGACCCCAGAGGCGACTCGCGCGGTGCTGGACCAAATGGTGCCTGGCGTGGCGCAGGCCCTGCGCTCGTCCGGCCAAGCATGCGGTGCGGTGGATGCGTGCACATCCCGCGGCATTTCGGGAGTGTCTGGTTCAACGGTGATTGTCAACGTCGCGTCTTCCCGCGCGGCGGTACGTGATGGCATGGCTACGCTGACCCCCTTGGTGCACCACCTCGTTGATCAGCTGCAGAAGTCCAGCGTCTAATGGCTGATTCCACACCGCGTACCCCGCGTGCGCGCCGTCGCGTGAAGCGTCCGTCGACGGCCGAGAATTACGATCGCAGTTTTGATGTTCCTCACGGGCCAATGTCTGGGGCCGCTGGCTCTTCTTCCGTCGCAGGGGCCGATGAGCTGCGCACCGTGAGCTTTGATGCGGACGCAGGCGGCCCCGGTGGTGACAGCGAGGACGAGGCCACGGGGGAGGCCTTCTACCGCGAGAACATGCCGCCGCATTTTGGCACCACGCAGTAGTGCGTGAGCAGCGTGTGAAGGCAAAAGAAAATCCCGCAGAACTCCGGCGAAATGCCGGTTCTGCGGGATTTTTAGGCTTGGGGCTTCTGGCTTAGATGTTGGAGCCAGGCTTGTTGGTGGTGGTGCCACCGTTTTCAGCAGCGAGCAGGTCGCGGATCTCGCCGAGCAGCTGCTCGGTGGTCGGAGCCGGTTCCTCCGGGTCAACGCCCTGGCGGCGCTTTGCGCGCTCGGTGACGGCGTTGATCGGAGCAACGATGACGAAGTAGATGACAGCGGCAACGATGAGGAAGTTGATAAGGGCGGTGATGACTGCACCGAAGTCCAGGAAGGTCTCCGGGCTATCGGTAATTGCGAAGCCCAAGCCGCCAAAGTCTGGGGAGCCGAGGGAGTTAATCAGCGGCTGGATGATGTGATCGGTGATGGAGGTAACGATCGCGGTGAAGGCGGCACCGATGATGACTGCTACGGCCAACTCGATGACGTTGCCGCGCAGGATGAAATCTTTAAAGCCCTTGAGCATGGAAATGTGTCCTTTTCTGCAATGTATGTGCTTTTCGTTCTCGCGCCTGCACTGCAGGCCGCGTGGTGAGCGCCCTCGTGGTGTTCAAATGGATGATGCCCAGTAGGAGTTGTGCCAGCAGGGGCTGGGTAGAGAGGTCATCTTGGCTTGAAAAGTAGGAGCGCTTACTAAACAAGAAGCGGGGGAATTACTGGAGTAGAGAAGACCACTGTCGAGCGCTCAAGGCATGTGTTGCCACCAAGTTATGGGGCAGGATTGACGCACAAGCTATAGCGCCTGGGTGGATGGACATATAGTAGGCAGCATTTGCGTGTCGTGGCAACATTCCATGACGACCTTTTGGGGTAAACGCGGCGATTCTCACAGAGCTGACTAACTGTGGGCGCGGTCGCCCACAATGACAACCGTGAGCGGTTGTGCCAGTGACGCGGCTGCCACAGCTTCGGCTGCTTCGGCTGGTAGCGCAACGAGGAGTGTGTGCGTGCGGGCATCCTCTCCGCCGGCACCCACCGACACGACGCGTGCGCCACGGGCAATCGTTGAGCCGCGGGCGGGGAGGGAAGCGTCGTCACCACCGTCGAGGGCACCGACAATATTGACCGTATCGCCGTGATGGAGGTTGCGGGCAACGTCTGGCTCGGCGAGCGTGAGCGGGATAAGGTGGCCGTCTTCCATCCCGAAGTCCGCGATGAGATCCGAACTGAGCAGCCGGGTGGTAGTGAGTATTTCGCCGGCGCTGGCCGCCGCCACTAGAACCCGCCCCACCGCATCTTCCGGGTTGCTCCCCAACGCCGTGGCGGGGAGAGCGGAGGAGGGGACGCGGGCCACGGAGACATCGCCAAGCGCCAGCGTCTCCCCGGCGGCGACGTCCCGGGCCATGACCACCACGCGCGGCTGCTCGCGGGTAGAAGCGAGCGCGCTTGCCGCCGCGGCCACGAGCAAGACTGCGGCCGTTACGCGGCGCAGGAGAACGCTGCGGCGATGCCCGGGGGTGCGCAGAACGTGAAGAAAGTCCATACCTTCTTAGACTGTGCTCCGACCCGCACGGTTCCCAGGCGGCGGCATGGAATCTGAGAAGGGGCCGATTAAAGCCAGCGCATCCCGCGCTCGGTGAGGATGCCATCGACGGGACGGTCGTGTCCCTCGAAGGGGACGTCCCGGACCTCGCTGGAGTGGACGAGAGCGACGACGGGCGGGTTCCCAGTGGGAAGCGGGGTGAGTGCGCGGTCGTAGTAGCCGGCGCCTTTCCCGAGGCGCATGCCTGACTCGCTCACCGCCATCGCGGGCGCCAAGATGAGGTCGAGGTGCGCCAGGATTTCGCTGCTATGGCGCTGCCCGTCGGGCTCTGCAATCCCTAATACCCCCGGGCGCATGGCCTCCGGCCCGCCATACAGCGTCCACAAGAGCTCACCGTTTTTGCCTGAAATGGGAAGGTAGACCTCCTTGCAGAGTGTGGACACGGTCTCCACGAAGTCGGGGCCACCCGGCTCTGTGCCCAGGGGATGGTAGGCGGCAACACGCATCGCAGGAGTGAGTAATTCACCCACACCGGCGCACCACGCGGCGTTGTCATCAGCGCGCTGCTCGGCGCTGCGCTCGTGCCGCGCGTTAAGGAGTGAGGATCTTAAGGCGTCCTTGGGGGAGGTCGTCATGGTTGTCAATCATAGCGGGACGGCGTAGCGCAGCACGGGAGCGGGAAGGGCGCATTGTAAAGTGGAACTTATGGCTATTGCACACGAGGATTCCCACACCGGGATCGCTACGGTCGTTGTTCCCGCTGCTGGCATGGGCACCCGCTTCTTGCCCGCCACCAAGACCGTACCGAAGGAGCTGCTCCCCGTCGTTGATACGCCGGGTATTGAACTCATTGCGGAAGAGGCCGCGTCCGTGGGCGCCCAGCGCCTTGCGGTGATTACCGCGCCGAACAAGCAGGAAGTGATGCGGCACTTTGATGAGTTCCCCGATCTCGTCGAGACCCTCGACGCCCGCGGCAAAGACGAGCAAGTGGCCAAGGTCAAGCGTGCTGCTCAGTTGATCCACCCGATTTCCGTGGAGCAGGAAAAACCGCTGGGCCTGGGCCACGCGGTGGGCTTGGCGGAATCCGTGTTGGAGGATGACGAAGAATTCTTCGCCGTCATGCTGCCGGATGACATTGTCCTGCCGGCCACCGTCATGGGCGAGATGGCCCGGGTTCGCGCCGCCCTGGGCGGCAGCGTGCTGTGCGCCTTCGAGGTATCGCGCGAGGAGACCTATAACTACGGCGTCTTCGACGTTGAGGACACCAACGCGCCGGGCGTGAAGAAGGTCGTGGGCATGGTGGAGAAGCCGGATCCGGACGATGCGCCTTCGAACCTCGTGGCCACTGGGCGCTACTTGCTCGACAGGAAGATTTTTGATGCCCTTCGCCGCATCAAGCCAGGAAAGGGCGGGGAGCTGCAGCTGACCGATGCCATCGAGCTCCTTATCAAGGAAGGCCACCCCGTTCACGTCGTAGTCCACCAGGGTAAGCGCCATGACCTGGGCAACCCGGGTGGGTACATCCCGGCCAACGTTGACTTTGGTCTGCGTGATGAGAAGTACGGTCCTGCACTCTACAAGGCGATCAAGAAGATTGTGGAGGACTACGAAGAAGAAAAGGGGCTGAAGGGCTAAGCCTTCGCACGCCTAGCGCGCTAAGCTCTACTCCAGTAACTTCCATCCCTTTAGGCCCCACATACCCCAGAGTAAAGGCAGGCGGTACATGCGTTCGGTCGATGACCAGATGGCGTTCATTCTTGATGCAGCGATGACTCCCGAGCCGGTACGCATCGCCATCGCGAATGCCCTAGGTCTCAAGTGCGCGGAGGAGGTGCAGGCAAACCAGCCGCTCCCGGGGTTTCCGCAAGCAGCCATTGATGGCTATGCCGTGCGCGCCGTGGACGTTGGGGGAGAAAAGGCCCTCAAGGCACGCTCCCGCCACGACGTTGAGGATGCGGATGCACCCGCCACGGAGACGGAGATTGAGCGTTCCCTGCCTGTAGTGGGGGAGGTTCCTGCAGGGTCGCGCCAGCCTTTGCGTTTGCAGCCCAAGCAAGCGGTGCGCGTGTACACGGGCGCGCCGTTGCCGACGCTCGCCGACGCCGTCCTTCCCCTCGAATGGACCGATCGCGGCCGCAAGCGCGTGACCTCGCACCGTCCGGTGCGCTCGGGGGACTTCGTGCGCCGCGTGGGCGATGATATTCAGCCCGGGGATGTTGCCGTGTCCTCCGGTACCATCTTGGGTCCAGCACAAATTGGCCTGCTCGCGGCGGTGGGGCGCTCGAAGGTGCTGGCGTACCCCCGCCCGCGCGTGACCATCGTGTCCTTTGGCAAGGAGCTTGTCGACGTCGACCGCGAGCCCGGCCTAGGTCAAGTCTTCGACGTGAACTCTTATTCGCTTGCAGCGGCCGCGAAGGAGGCGGGCGCGGACGTGCACCGCGTCGGCATCGCCGCCGGCGAGCCGCGTCGCGTGCGCGAGGCTTTGGAAACCTACCTGGCGCGCAGCGAGGTGCTGGTGATCTCCGGCGCCGTGGGTGGCGCGGGTTCGGAAGAAATCCGCGAGGTCCTTGATGAGTTGGGAGATGTGGATACCTCACGCGTAGCCATGCACCCGGGATCGGTCCAGGGCTTCGGCCTGTTGGGGGAGGAGCGCATCCCGACCTTCCTGCTGCCCTCGAACCCGGTGTCCGCGCTGGTTATCTTCGAGGTCTTTGTGCGCCCGCTGATCCGTCTCTCGCTAGGCAAGCGCAGCGGCCAACGTCGCGTGGTGCGCGCACGTGTGCTCAACCACATGGAATCCCGCCCGGGACGCCGCGGCTACATCCGCGCCCGGCTCATGCGGGATGCCGAAACCTCCGACTATCTGGTGGAAGGACTGGGCGGTGCGGCGGGTGCGCCGGCGCACCTGCTCGCAGGGCTCTCGGAAGCGAACGCGATGATCCGCATTCCGGAGGAAGTGACAGAGATCCGTCCCGGGGACGTGGTGGACGTCCTGTTCCTGACCCAGCGCAGCTAGCCGCCGGCACACACGTCATGCTTGATCCTTTTGGTACCGCCGCGGGGCGCTTTTCTACTCCCGCCACCGGTGGGGTCAACCCCGATCATCCGGGCTGGCCAGAAGCTACACCCGCGGTACGGCTGCGGGAGTCTCGTGTCTTCCCGCGCGGGGCGACGCTACGTTTGCGCCCGCTGTTGCGGAGGGACGGTGCGGCGTGGCGACGGCAGCGCATCGAGGATAGGGATTTCCTCAAACCGGTGGAGCCGACGCTGCCGACGGAGTGGGATGCGGCGCACTCCCAGTCGGCTTGGTGGAATCACCTGATGTTTCTGCGTGACTCGGCCCGGGCCGGGACAGTGGTGCCGCTGGTCATTGAGGTTGATGGCCACTTCTGTGGGCAATTGACCTTAGGAAATATCCAGCATGGAGGGGTCAGCGAATGCTGGATTGGCTATTGGGTGCATTCCGCGGTGCACGGTGCGGGCGTGGCTACTGCTGCCTGTGCTCTTGGCGTGGACCATGCCTTTTATCGTGTGGGGCTGCATCGTGTGACGGCGACCTATCTGCCGGAGAACCCCGCTTCAGGCAAGGTGCTGCACAGCAACGGGTTCCGCGATGAAGGGTTCCTGCGCCGCAACCTGCATATCGACGGCGCGTGGCGGGACCATCACTTTTTGGCTCTTAATCGCGAGGATTTTGCCTCTGGGGCGGTGGAGCGCCTCCGTGCGGCGGGACGAATCGCGGGGGCGTAGCAGGTGGCTTAGCTGTTGCTAAGCCGGTGATGGGTTGGGAGATTGTTTAGGTCAACTACCTCTGCTTTCACTTGAGTAACAACCTTGTAATTTAGGGGTTCGTTGGTGCCCACGGGGCGGGGTTGGGCAGCTAGAGTAGGGGCCTAGTTATATTCCCTTTTTTCGTCGACCCCTGAAAGTGGGACTCAGCCACATGATGACTGCCGTGCCGATCATTCTCGTAATCGTGCTGTGGCTCTTCATCCTCGCTCCGTTGCTTTTGCGCTCGCAGCGTCCGATGAGCCACACAGGTGAGGCCTTTGAAGAGACCCGCGTGCTCTTCGAAGGAGATTCCGGCTCCGTGCCGGGCCGCCGTAAACCGCGCCTGGGCAAGGAGGACATCCGCCCGCACGCCCCGGCAGCAGCGGAGGCCAGCGATGAGGAAGCCGAGTATGAGCTGGTTGAGGCCGAGGGGGTTGCTGATACCGCGGAGTCGCTCCAGGGCGATGGCGAAGGAAAGAGCGCTGCCGAATCCGTAGTGGCGGACACGATTGATGGCGAAGTCGTAGAAGCTGAGGACGCCGAGACGGACTTCGAGCTCGAGGACGATTCCGACGACGCTGCCGAGGATGATCATGGGTCGGAGCAGGAGGCTGAGAACGTTGAGGCGGATGCTGCCGAGGTATTCACGGCTCCTGCCAACGCCGGCGTGGCCGAGGATGCCTATGACTTCGATGAGACCTATACCTCGCCGGTTGATCTGATGTATCCGGGTGCCATCGACGCGGTGGAGGAAGCACCGGCTGCGTCTGATGTGAGCAACTCCGACGAAGCAGCGGTTGAAGCGGAGAGCGCTGATGCCGAAGACACAGAGGAAGGCTCGGACGCAGTCCCGCAGGGCGGGGACCTTGTTGCTGCTGAGACTGAGGACGAGGATGTGAGCGGAAGCGATACCGAGCTGTCCGCCGAGGAACTGGCCTTCGCCCAGCGCCGCCTGGGCCGCGGTGGCTGGGATCCGGTGAAGGAAAAGGAAGCCTCCGCCACGCGTTATCAGCGCCGCCAGCGCACGCTCATCGGCTTGGCGGTAGCAGTGGTGGCCACGGTTTGCCTGGGTATTGTTGTCGGGAGCTGGACGTGGTGGCTGGCGGGTATTGCCGGCGTTATGACCATGGTCTACCTGGTGGCACTGCGCGCCCAGGTGCGCCGCGAGCGGGAGCTGCTGCGCCGACGCGTCTACCACCTGCGCCGCGCTCGTTTGGGTGTGCGTAATGCGGAGAACCCTGCCGAGTCGCTGCCACCCAACTTGCGCCGCCCGGGCGCACTCATCCTGGAAATCGATGATGAAAGCCCGGACTTTGACTACCTGCCCGTCTACTCGGAGGGCGATAGCGACGATGGCTTCGACGGTCCCCATCCCTCTTCGCGCCAGCGCCGCGATGACCTAGCAGCCCGCCGAGTTGGTTAATCCACCCGGCCCCTAGGCCGGCCAGATGCCGGATGTGCCGCGGCGATGGGAGCCTACTAGGTGGGCGTCAACCATCCCGATGGCCGTCATCAGGGAGAAACACGTCACTGGGCCGACGAACTTGAAGCCGGCCTTCTTCAAAGCCTTGGACATGTCCAAGGCTTCTTGCGTGTATTTTGGAATATCCTCTTCGCTTTCCGGCGCAATCGTGTCAGCTGGCAGGAAGCTCCAGATGAATTCATCGAGCCCGCCTGTCTCCCGCAAGGCCACCGTGGCCTTCGCGTTGTTAAGCACCGCGTTGATTTTCAAGCGGTTGCGGATGATCCCCGCATTGTTCATGAGGCGCTCGACTTCTTCCTCCCCGAAGCTGGCCAGAAGGTCTGCATCAAAACCCACAAAGGCAGCGCGGAAGGCTTCGCGCTTGCGCAGCACTAGTTCCCAGCTCAACCCGGCCTGGAAACCTTCCAGGCAGAGGCGTTCCAGCAGGGCGGATTCCTCATGGACGGGCATGCCCCATTCGGTGTCGTAATACTCTTGGAGAAGCGGGGAGGTCATTGCCCAGGCGGGGCGGCCAAGCCCCGCGGAGTCATAAACAAGTCTCGTATCGTTTGCCATCTGTGTACTAGTCATGCCTTTTTAGACTGCAGAATCGGTTCATTGGTTCCCCACGGCTCTCACGGGCTCGTGCCGCAGAGCGTGGCCTCGTGCTCCAACAGCATCTGCTTCGCGGCTGCGCCCCCACGATAGGAACCGAGGCTGCCGCTTGCAGGAACGACGCGGTGGCACGGCACCACGATGGGAAGCGGGTTCGTAGCACAGGCGCTTCCAGCAGCGCGGGCGGCCTGCGCACTACCGGCGGCAGCAGCGAGGCGCGAATAGGTCCAGCGCTCGCCGAACGGGATAGCGCGCAGCGCACGTTGCGCGCGGTCGCGGAAGGTGTGCGGGGATGCGGGGACGTCGAGAAGCAGCTCAAAGTCCCTGCGCGTGCCCGCAAAGTATTCGGTGATCTGCTGGGCAGCGGCGACGAGGGCGTCGGCCCCCGCAACACCAGCGCCCGCAGTACTGGGGTGTCGGGCGCTGGTAGGGCCATCGGGAAAGCGTTGCAGACCGCTGAAATCCGGGGATTCACCGGGGAAATACACCCTTGACAAACCCCGCAAAGAGGCGACTAGGAGAAGACGGCCGAGCGGAGTGTCCAGCGAGGTCCACATGTGCATGGTAGGAGGGGAGTCCTTTCGGAGGGAGGTGGCCATCCAGGGTAGTCTATGAACCATGAATAGACCCGCCGTACGCGATGCCGCGCTGCTCATCTTCCGCGCGGTGCTGGGAGTTATCTTCGTCGCGCACGGTGTGGACAAGATGTTCTTTAGCGGCATGGACGAGGTAACCGGTCAATTCTCCGCATGGGGAGTTCCGCAACCGCAGACCTCGGCGTACTTGGCTGCCTTCGCAGAAATGCTGGGCGGGGCGGCCCTCGTAGTCGGCCTGCTCACCACCTTTGTGGCAGGGGCATTGGCGCTGCTTATGGCCTGTGCGTTGTACTTCGTACATATGGGCAATGGCCTCTTCGCCGCCGATGGTGGCATCGAGTACCCGCTGGTGCTCATCGTGTCGCTGCTCATGATCGTTGTCTTCGGCTCCGGCCGGGCGAGTGTGGATGGGGTGTTGAGCCGTGCTGACGCATGAGCAGGTGCAAGCGGCGATCTCCGCGCAGCTCGATGGGGAAGCCCCGCAGCTGGCGCCTGATGTCATTGACGCGCATGTCTCCGGCTGCCCGGAGTGCGCCGCCTTTCGGGAGAAGGCGGCGGCCTTGTCTCGCTCACTGAGCCTCGTGGAACCTGAGGGCCTGCCGCCGCAGGACTTGTCGGAAGTCATCCTGGCCGGCGTGGAGCCGGAGTGGCAGCGGGCCTCCAGCGCGCGGCAGGCATCGCTCACGCTGGCTCGGGTAGCTCTCGGAGTGTTGGCCGTGGCGTTTCTGATCTGGGCGATCGTGGTCGTCGTCAGTGCTTCCGGCTTGACCACCCTGGGCAGTGAAGGAACCCTCGCGGAAGGGGCCGACCCGGAGCGCGCACACCTTCTGATGGAGGCTGCGGCGCTGCGCTTCGGCCTGGCGAGCGGTTTAGTTTTTGCCGCCTGGCGCCCAGCCTCAGCGCCTGGATTGCTGCCGGTGGTCTGCACTATATTCGCGTTCTTGTGCGGCTTTACCATGCGCGACTTTGCCTTGGGCAGCGTTGTCGCGGAGCAGGTTTATATCCTCATCGGCACCGGTCTCGCAACGGCCAGCCTGGGGTGGGCGTGGGCGGCCGACCGGGGCTTCTTGCTACGGGACGTGTATAGGACGTTGTCCGCTAACCCGCGCTAAGCCTTAAAGGCCACGTCTAAGAGGCCGAGCCTAAGGGCCCAAGCCTAAGCGGCTTGGGCCAGGGGGTAGGGCCAGGGGTTTAGGTCCAGGACGGTAGCCACATCATGGAGTGATACCAAGAATCCGGGATGAGGTAGCCGTAGAGAATCGGGGAGAAGTAGGCAAACATTGCCACGACGAGCGCGGCGTAGCACACGGTAAGGAAGGTGCCCAGCGGCATCGCGGCCCCAAAAAGCTCCGTGAGCCAGCGCCATTGCAGAACCCGTCCACGTCCAATCATTTGCCCCAAGGCCAGGGAGATCAACACGATGACGAAAGGGATGAACGCCGTGGCGTAGAAGAAGTACATCTGTCGGTCAAAGACCATGAGCCAGGGCAGGAAACCCGCCGCGGCACCCACAAGCGGGATGAGGAAGGCGCGGTTGCGTCGCACGAGCAAGGACCACAGTCCCCACAGCACCGCCGGGATGACCAGCCACCAAATGACCGGGGTACCAAAGAGGTACAGCATCCTGCGGCAGGATCCGCCGTCCCCGCAAGAGATGTCCGTGGAGGAGTAGTAGAGGATGGGGCGTGCGGCCACCAGCCAAGCCCATGGCTTGGAGTCCCAGGGGTGGCTGTGGCCACCTGAGGAGGTCAAGGAGGCGTGGAACTCCAGCACAGAGGAGTGGTAGTAGAACCAACCGGCAAGAGGCTCGGGGAGGTGGAGCAACCAAGAGCCATCCTCGATCGTGCCGTCAACCTTCGCGTGGCGGTAGACGGCGGTCTCATCGGCAAACCAAGCGCGCCAAGACCACGCATACAGGGCTACGGGGACCGCAACGAGTGAGGCCAGGGCTGCTGGGGTATCGCGTACCAGCGTGCCCACGATGTAGCGGCGTACGCCATACAAGCGGCGCAGAGCGAGATCCGAGAAAACGCTCATGAGACCGAAGAACATGATGTAGTACAGGCCTGACCACTTCACGGCCAGCGTTAGCCCCAGGAAAACGCCGGCAGTAAAACGCCACCACCGGAAACCAAATCTGGGGCCGAAGTCGGAGTCCCCCATCGTGCCTGACAGGAAGGCGGCGTGCAGGCGCTCGCGCATCTGCTGGTGATCCCGCGCCAAGGCCCAGGCAGCGGCGACGATGAAGAAGACCTGGAAGATGTCAAGCATTCCGAACTTGGAGGCCACGAGCAGCACGCCGTCGCACACGGCGAGCAGGCCGGCGAGGAAGCCCACCTGCCAGGAACCGGACAAGCGGCGTGCCAGCGCCATGGTGAGTAGCACGGTGCCCACGCCAAAGAGCGCGGCCATGGCCCGCCAGCCCAGTGGGGTGTAGCCGAAGATGGCCTCCGATATCGCGACAATCTGCTTGGCCAGCGGTGGGTGCACAACCAGGCCGTAGCCCGGGTTGGACTCGATGCCGCCGAGGAAGAGGTTGTGCCAGCTGGTGACCATGTCCCATGCCTGCGGCACGTAATGCTTCTCGTCGAAGACGGGAGTTCCCTCGGAGACCGGTGCGGTGAGACCTGCAAACCGCGTGATGAATGCCAGCACAGCGATGATAGCGGTGCTGATCGTGTCGGCCTTGGTCCAGGTGTAGTGCCGGGGAGCAGGGGGAGCTGGCCGGGTATGGATGCCGCGGGCGGCGGGGACGCGCGCGCGGCTGGTGTGGCCAGATCGATCAGTAGGGATAGCGATACTCACGCGGAAGAGTCTAGCGTGCGTGTGCCATGCTGGGGGTATGAGTCTTCAGCTTGAACCCCTGCCGCGTGGAGTCATCCTGGCCGCCACGCCGCTGGGAAATCCCGGTGATGCTTCTGCCCGATTGATGCAGGCGTTGGGCCACGCGGATGTGATCGCTGCGGAGGACACCCGCCGCGTTCGTAACCTGGCCCAGGCGCTGGGGGTAGAGATCCGCGGCAAGGTGGTTTCCAATTTCGACCACAACGAAGAGGAGCGCTCGCGCGCGCTCGTCAACGCTGCCCGGACGGGCACGGTTCTCGTGGTGTCGGATGCTGGCATGCCGCTGGTCTCCGATCCTGGGCACTCCATCGTCACCGCTGCGGTGGAAGCGGATGTGCCTGTGACCTGTTTTCCGGGGCCCTCGGCGGTGCCGACTGCGCTTGCACTTTCCGGACTGGGGGTGGGGCATTTCCTCTTCGATGCCTTCCCGCCGCGCAAGCCCGGACCGCGTAAAGCCTGGCTGGAGTCCCTCGTGGGGGAGCGTCGTGCCATTGCTTTCTTTGAATCCCCGCACCGTCTAGCGCAGACGCTTGGCGACGCCTCAGCGATCCTCGGCGCGGAGCGCCGCGCTGCGGTCTGTCGCGAGCTAACGAAGACCTATGAGGAAATCAAGCGTGGCACCTTGGGCGAGCTTGCCGAGTGGGCGCAGGAGTATGCGCGGGGTGAAATCACCGTCGTCATCGAGGGCGGGGATGCCGCACCCGTGTCGTTGGAGACCCTCGTGGAGCAGGTCCGTGCGGAGGTTGAGCGGGGCGTGCGGGCCAAGGATGCCTGCAAGCAGGCAGCAGCGGGAACCGAGTGGTCCAACCGCGAACTCTATGATGCATACCTCGCCGCGCGCGGCTGAGCTTTAACAATAAATTCTGGTGATGCCCGTCTCTTTTGGGCCAATCGTTATGGCATCGTTATGTGACCCGGCGTGGCCGCGGCATGCGCGGTAGGGATGCCATACCTCGGAAATGCCTCCGAACAAGCTGGCAAGCTGCACAGTTGCGGTACAGATTCGGCAGCTGCGGTGGAATAGCGGTCGTTCAAAGAAGCTCGTGAGAGACGCTTTAGGAACGCTATATGCCCGAAATGCATGTGGTGAATAGTCTTTTTGTTTCCGTTTTAGTTTGACTAGTTGATGAGACAGCACCAAGGTCGGGAGGTATGACAGACTCGACGAATGCAGACAATGTAAAGGATACGGGGGTGTCTTCGGCTGTGCCCCAAGGCGAGAGCTCGCCGGCCGCGGTAGAGGAATACCGCACCGTCGACGAGCGCCTCGAGGCTTCCTCGGCCACGAGCCAGCTTCAGGATATGCTCACCAACAAGGCGTTCAATCCTGAGGCGGCTCCCGCGCCAGTGGAGGAGGAAGAGGACGAGAAATTTGGCCCAGGCGGCATTGATTCACCGATCGACTGGACCATTGTGGGAATCGCCGGCCTGCTCGTTGCCGCCTTTGTGGCATGGGGCTTGGCCGCTCCAGAGAGCTTTGCCTCCTTCTCCAGCAATGCTCTGAGCTTCGTGGTGAATAACTTTGGCTGGGCCTATGTGCTCTTCGGGACCATTTTTGTGGTTTTCGTTATCTGCGTTGCGGCCTCGAAGTTCGGCACCATTCGTTTGGGCAAGATTAACGAGGAACCGGAATTCTCCACGGTCTCTTGGATTGCGATGATGTTCGCTGCCGGCATGGGCATCGGCTTGATGTTCTATGGTGCTTCCGAGCCGCTCAACTACTTTAAGAACGGCGTTCCGGGCCATGGTGAGAATGAGGTAGGAACCTCAATGGCCACGGCCATGTTCCACTGGACCCTGCACCCATGGGCCGTGTACGCCATCGTGGGGCTTGCCATCGCTTATTCCACCTTCCGCATCGGCCGTAAGCAGCTGCTGAGCCAGGCCTTCGTGCCGCTCATTGGCCAGCGCGCCGCCGACGGATTCGCAGGCAAGATCATTGATATCTTGGCCATCTTCGCCACCGTCTTTGGCACCGCTTGTTCGCTGGGCCTAGGCGCGATGCAGATTCAGGCAGGCCTGGAAGCCTCCGGACTCGTGGAGAATCCGACTCAGAACGTCGTCATTGGCATCGTTCTCGTGCTGACTCTGGCCTTTATCTTGTCCGCCATGTCTGGTGTGGGCAAGGGTATTCAGTACCTCTCTAACACCAATATGGTCTTGGCGGCTCTGCTGGCCATCTTCGTGTTCGTCTTCGGCCCAACCGTGTCGATTTTGAACCAGATCCCAGGCTCCATTGGTAACTACCTGGCGAACTTCACCGAGATGATCGCTCGTACCGCTGAGTCCGATAATGGAACTGCCGGTGAGTGGCTATCTACCTGGACCATTTTCTACTGGGCTTGGTGGGTTTCCTGGTCGCCGTTCGTGGGCATGTTCCTCGCCCGCATTTCGCGCGGCCGTTCCGTCCGCGAGTTCTGCATCGGTGTGCTTCTCGTCCCGGCTGGTGTCTCCACCGTGTGGTTTGCCATCTTCGGCGGTACCGCCATCCACATGGAGCAGAACGGCAACTCCATCTCCGGTGAGTCTGCCGAGCAGGAGCTGTTCAACCTGCTGCAGAACCTCCCCGGTGGTTTCATCGCGGGCATCGTCGCCGCCCTGCTCCTGGCCACGTTCTTCATTACGTCGGCCGACTCGGCGTCGACAGTCATGGGCTCGATGTCCCAGTCTGGCGCTACCACCGCTAAGCCGTGGCTATCCGCCGCCTGGGGTGTGCTCACCGCAGCCGTTGGCCTGACCCTGTTGCTGTCCAGCGAGGACTCCCTGTCGAACCTGCAGAACGTCACCATCGTGGCGGCGCTGCCATTCCTTTTCATCCTTGTCGGCCTCATGTTCGCTATTTACAAGGACTTGAGCAACGACGTGATTTACCGCGAGTACCGCGAGTCCCAGGCCTTCCAGCGCAAGATGGCGCGTGAGCGTCGCCTGCACCGCGAGTTCCAGCGCGAACAGGCCTACAAGGCCCGCCGCCGCCAGCACAGCCAGAAGAACTAGTTCTGGCGCGAGCATTTCTCTCATACACCCCCTCACTGCATTGCCGGTGAGGGGGTGTTCGATAGAGTAGGGGCCATGACTGAGACAGTTGTCGTTAATGTTGCTTGGCCCTATGCCAACGGACCCCGCCACATCGGACACGTGGCGGGTTTCGGTGTTCCTTCCGACGTGTTCGCCCGTTTCCAGCGAATGCGTGGCAACGACGTCCTCATGGTTTCCGGTACTGACGAGCATGGCACCCCGTTGCTCGTGCAGGCGGATAAGGAAGGCGTGACGGTTCGTGAATTGGCGGATCGCTACAACCGCCAGATTGTCACCGACCTGGCTGGGCTCGGCCTGTCTTATGACCTCTTTACCCGCACCACCACTCGCAACCACTACGCGGTGGTGCAGGAGCTGTTCAAGGGGCTGTACGAGAACGGCTACATGATTAAGGAGACCACCCAGGGCGCCATTTCGCCGTCCACGGGCCGTACCTTGCCTGACCGCTATATCGAGGGAACCTGTCCGCTGTGTGGTGCCGATGGCGCGCGCGGTGACCAGTGCGATAACTGCGGCAACCAACTCGATCCGGTAGATCTCATCAACCCGGTGTCCAAGATCAACGGCGAAACCCCGAAGTTCATCGATACCGAGCACTTCCTGCTGGATCTTCCTGCGGTCAAGGACGTCCTCGAAGAGTGGCTGAAGACGCGCGAGGACTGGCGTCCCAACGTTCTCAAGTTCTCCCTCAACCTGCTGGAGGATATGCGCCCGCGCACCATGACCCGTGACATCGACTGGGGCATTCCCATTCCGGTCGAAGGCTGGGAGGATAACGGCGCGAAGAAGCTCTACGTGTGGTTCGACGCGGTGATTGGTTACCTGTCTTCCTCCATCGAGTGGGCCCACCGCACCGGCAACCCGGAGGCTTGGAAGGACTACTGGCAGAACCCGCAGGCACGCCACTACTACTTCCAAGGCAAGGACAACATCACCTTTCACTCCCAGATCTGGCCAGCAGAGCTCTTGGGCTACGCGGGCAAGGGCTCCAAGGGCGGTGAGCTGCACACCTACGGTGAGCTCAACCTGCCCACGGAGATTGTGTCTTCGGAATACCTGACCATGTCCGGCTCCAAGTTCTCCTCCTCCAAGGGCGTCGTTATCTACGTCAAGGACTTCCTCGAGGAGTTCGGCCCAGACGCACTGCGCTACTTCATCGCCGTTGCCGGCCCAGAAAACAATGACACTGACTTCACCTGGGATGAGTTCGTGCGCCGTATCAACAACGAGCTTGCCAACGGCTGGGGCAACCTGGTCAACCGCACCGTGTCGATGGCCCACAAGAACTTCGGCGAGGTCCCGGCCCCGGCCGCGCTGGAGCAGGCAGACAAGGACATCCTGGCACTGGCGGAGGAGACCTTCACCACCGCCGCGAATTTCCTCGAGCAGTCCAAGTTCAAGCAGGCCATGACCGCCATCATGCACGTCGTCGGCGAGGCCAATGCCTATGTCGCGGCGATGGAGCCGTGGAAGCTGGCCAAGGATGAAACCCAGCGCGAGCGTCTGGCCACCGTGCTGTGGACCGCACTGCAGGTGGTCTCCGACTGCAACGTAATGTTGACCCCGTTCTTGCCCTTCACCGCACAGAAGGTGCACGAGACCCTGGGACGTGAGGGCGTCTGGGCCGCACAGCCGCGCATTGAAGACGTGGTGGATGATATGCCGGTCGAACTCGTTGGCGTAGACCTCCCGCCGGAGAATCACCCGTACCCGATCATCACCGGTGACTACGCGGCGCAGCAGGCTGCGTGGAAGCGTGTCGACATTACGCCGGGTACAACGCTGCAGAAGCCGAAGCCGCTGGTGGCTAAGCTCGACCCGGAGCTTGGTGAGACCGGCCCGGAGTGGGCCCCGGTTCAGAAGTAAAGGCGTGGGCTCGGCGTTTCGGCGCTCCCTGGCGCCCGTCCTACTCTTTGTTGTTGTCTGCCTGACCGCGCTGAACCTACGGACGGGCATCGCGTCGGTGGCGCCGGTGCTGGGGCAAATCCAAGATTTCTTTGAAATCAGCTCCGGCCAGGCGGGTTTGCTTACCGCACTTCCGGGGCTGTGCTTCGCGGCCATGGGTTTGGCCGCCGTGCCCATTGCTCGGCGGGGCGGGCTCAGCCGTACCTTGGCCGGCGGCACGCTGGCCCTAGTGGTGGGCCTGGCGCTGCGTCCGTGGGTGAGCAGCTTCCCGCTGTTTATTGCGTTGACCCTGGGCGTTGTCGGCGGCATCGCTCTAGCCAACGTTCTGCTTCCCGCGTGGATCAAGCAACATGGTTCGGGCCGCACGCTGGTGGCGTTGATGACCACCTACACCACGATGCTGGGCGTATCCAGCGCCCTTGGCCCGCTGTCCGCGGTGATGCAAAGCACGTGGCAAGGTGCGCTGTGGATCTGGTGCCTGCCCGCCATCGCGCAGCTGGTGGCGTGGATAGTGGTTCTGCCGCAGGCTGGCAAGGACGTCGCCCACGGGGCGATCGACGGTGCCGGCGCGCCAAAGCCCATGTACACTTCGCCCACGGCGGTGGCCATGCTCTTTTTCTTCGGGCTGCAGTCCTCCATGGCCTATGTCCAAATGGGTTGGCTGCCGCGCATGCTGGTAGAGAAGGGCGTGAGTGAGGATACCGCCAGTGTGGCACTTGCTGTCATCGGTGTCTTTAACATCGCCGGCGGCGTGATCATGCCCTGGCTAATTTCTCGCCTGGACCGCCTAACACCCGTACCGATTGTGCTGGCGCTGTGCACCTGTGCTGGGTGGGGTGGGGTCCTTGTGGCTGCCGACGTCGCCCCGCTCGCCTGGGCCTGCATGATGGGGATCGGCGGTATGTGCTTCCCACTGGCTCTGGCATTGCTCACCGCCCGCACTCGGAGTGCGCTGACGACCGCACGACTCTCCGGTTTTGTGCAGCCGGGCGGCTACATCTTGGCGGGGCTGTTGCCGCTTTTCGTGGGCGTTGTGCGCGGCGCTACCGGTAACTGGACGGCCGTCCTGATTGCGCTGATGGTGCTCAGCCTTTGCATGCTGATGGCGGGTTTGCGCGCGACCAGGCGGGTCTACATTGATGACGAGCTCGCTGCCTAGCAGGTCCCCAACGGTATACTTCTGGGTAGACCACTTTAGGGCCAGAGGAGGTTGAGATCGTTGACTACCACTAAAAAGCTCCCCCCAGTGCACCCAGGTGAAATCCTGATGGAAGATTTTCTTAAGGAAATGGGGATTACCCAGCACAAGCTCGCTGTTTCGATAGGGGTCCCGCCTCGACGTATTAACGAAATCGTCCACGGAAAGCGGGCTATTACCGCCGATACGGCTCTTCGCCTTGCCAAGTTTTTTGGAATGTCCCCACAGTTCTGGCTGGGGTTGCAGACCCATTACGACTTGGATGTCGCAGAGGACAAAATTCTTGCCGAGCTGGACGATATTGTGCCGCTTCAGGCAGCGCCGGCTTAACGCGTTTGCCGTCTGTGACCGCGTAGCGCAGGGTGAGTTGCTCAAGCCGAAGTCGCCGTTGTTGCCAAAGTTTCTCGCCTCGCCGCGGGATCTGGCCAGATCTTTGGCAACAATGGCAGTGCCGTCACTGGTGGTGGGGCGGCTGGCACGCGCCTCCCTGAGTTAGTGGCCATCAAACCGCTTTAGGAGCGGTCGAAGTCGCGCTGCAGGTGCACCAGCCCGAGGCGCACGCCGTCCTTGGTGTGGATATTGGGCATGCGGCCGGTTTCCACGAACCCGAACTTCTTGTGCAGGGCAATGGAGGACTCGTTGGTGTCCACGATGTAGGTAATCATCGTCTCCACGTAGTCATTTTCCTTCGCGTGGTCCATGAGCGTGTCCATGAGCTCGCTGCCCACGCCCTTGCCCCGTGCGGACTCCGCAATATAGATGGAATCCTCCGCCGTGCCGTAGTAGATAGCTGGGGTGACAAACTGGAAGTAGGCGGCCCAGCCAATGATTTCGTCATCGTCCACCGCCACATAGACGGGAAAACCTTCCTCCTCCATCTGTGCGAGCCACTTTTCGCGGTCCTCGACGGACTCCTGCCACGTGACTAGGTTGGTGGCCGGCTTCGCGGCGGAGGCGGCATTATAGATGGCGGCGATTGCGGGGGCGTCGGCAAGCTCTGCGGGACGTACGTGCATGATGTTCCTTAAACCATGAGTTGCAAGTGGGTGAGGTCTATCCAGCGCCCAGCTTTGCGGCTGACTTCTTTTAACGTTCCTACAGTGGCAAAGCCGAACTTCTCATGCAACTTGATGGATGCGACGTTGTCCGCCACGATGAGTGCCAGCAGCGTATGGACCTGCTCCGCCTCGCGGGCATGCTGAACGACTGCATCGAGCAAGCGCGTGCCTACCCCGCGGCCGTGGGCGGTGGGATCAACGTAGATCGTCGTCTCGTAGCAGCCCAGCCACACCTTAGGATCGTGGTAGGGGCGGTAGAGTGCCCAGCCTAAGTACGCGCCATCGTCATCGAAAGCCACGAAACAAGGACAGTCTTCGCGGCGCAGCTGGTGGAGATACTCGGTGCGCTCTTCCACTGTGGCGGGTTCGCTGCGAAAGATGAAGTGGGTCTCCCGGATGGCCCAGTTCAAGGTGGCGGTCATTGCGGGGACGTCGGCGTCCGTCGCTTCACGGATTATCATGCGCGCAAGACTACACTCGCAGCCATGTCTAAGAAGAAGCCACGCCCCATGCCCGTTCCCGCCGAAGGTTTGAGCCAGCTTATCGACGCCCACACGCACCTCGCCTCTTGCCGCGACGCTGACGCCGACCTCGTTGAGCGTGCCCGTGCCGCAGGTGTTGAGCGCATCGTCACCGTGGGCGATGGCCTAGCGGAGGCGGAGAAGGCTTTGGCCGCGGCGCAGGAATTCGACAACGTGTACGCGGCCTGCGCTATTCATCCCACCAAGGCGCATGAACTCGACGAGGCCGCCCGTGCGCGCTTGAGCGAGATGGCTGCGGACCCGAGCTGCGTGGCCATCGGGGAAACAGGACTGGATACCTACTGGATTCACCACGAGCCGGAGCGCACCGCACCCCTTGAGGTTCAGGAGGAAGCGCTGCGCTGGCACGCCGAGTTGGCGGCGAAGGTGGGTAAGACGCTGATGATCCACAACCGCGAGGCCGATGAGGAGCTTATGCGCGTGCTGGGGGAGTGCGCTGAGGCGCCGAAAGTCATGCTGCACTGTTTCTCCTCGCCACTTGATGTGGCCAAGGAGGCTCTGGAGCGTGGCTACGTTTTGTCCTTCGCTGGCAACGTGACGTTCAAGCGCAACGAGGAGATGCGTCAAGCCGCAGCGCTCGCGCCAGCCGGGCAGCTGCTCATTGAAACGGACGCGCCGTACATGACCCCGGAGCCCTTCCGTGGTGCGCGTAATGAACCTTCGTTGATTGGTCATACGTACCGCTGCGTGGCGCAGGCGCGCGGCCAAGAAGTGGAGGACTTGGCCGCAGAGGTGGCCGAAACCTTCGCCAAGGTCTTCGGAGTGTGATGATCTTCACTCAAAGCAAAGGTGCTGCTCAACGGTGGCGCGCGTGTTTGGTGTGACGAGTGTGTTGCCAGTGGTGGCGGCGTGGGAGAACGTCTCGATCGTTACGCTCTGTTACCGTATCGTTATCCAAAGTTAGTCCGGCCTTGATGTTGCCGGCTGGCGTGCACTTGCACGCCACGTCAGGTGCTGAGGAGAGTGCAAAGGCCTCTCTGGGCACGAAGCAACGCAGAGACGAGTAAAGGTTTATGTCCCCGAAGAAGCAGATCAAGCGAATCAACAACTCCCGCTCCCTGCCGCTGCGCATGGCCACCGGCGGTGTGCTCGGCACGTTGGCTGTGGGTGGTGTCGTTGCCGTCGGTTCTCAGAAGGACATCACGCTCGACATCAACGGTGAGACCACCCAGCTGGCTACCTTCGCCGGCGATGTTAACGCGGCTCTCGAGGCTGCAGGTGTGAGCGTTGGCGGGGAGGACGTTGTCTACCCGGCGCTGTCTGAGCAGGTCTCCGATGGTGACTCGATTACCGTTCGCACCGCCAAGCCGGTTGCGGTGACCATCGATGGCGTGGAGACGAAGATGTCCTCCACTGACCTCACTGTGTCTGACCTGCTGGGCGGACTCGACGGCATCGTCCCGGGCGCTGCTATCACCTCCGGTTCCAAGACCGTCGAGGATGATGAGGTTCTGACTGAGGGAATGAACCTTGAGGTGGTATCCCCGAAGATCATTAAGCTCTCTGACGGTGGCTCTGTGTCCTACGCCAGCGTTGCGGCTAAGACCGTGGAGGACGTACTGGAAGCCCGCGGTATCACCGTGGGCAAGGATGACCGTGTGTCGCCGGACCTCGACACTCCCGTCAAGGCCGGCACGGCCATCACCGTGGACCGCGTGGACATCTCCGAAGAGGAGAAGACGGAGGACTTCGACGCACCAGCTACCTACGTTGATGACCCGGAGCTGGAAGAAGGCACTGAGGAAGTCCGCGAGGAGGGCACCCCAGGTTCGCGCACCGTGACCCGCAAGATTGTGAAGGTCAACGGTGCAGAAGAGTCCAACGACATCATCAAGGAAGACGTGCGCACCGAGGCCGTCGCCGCAGTCATCGCGCGCGGTACCAAGCCGAAGTCCACCGCACCGGCCGTTGCTGAGGGCTCCGTATGGGATGCCTTGGCACAGTGTGAGGCCACCGGTAACTGGTCCATCAACACCGGTAACGGTTTCTCCGGCGGCCTGCAGTTCACCCCGTCGACCTGGGCTGCCTTTGGCGGCACCGAGTACGCCCCGCAGGCCTGGCAGGCCTCCCGCGAGCAGCAGATTGCGGTGGCCCAGAAGGTTCAGGCCGCACAGGGCTGGGGCGCATGGCCCGCCTGCACCTCGAAGCTCGGCCTGCGCTAAAGCTTCAGCGCCCTGCGTATTAGTCTGGATGACATGACACAACCCCACCTGCTGGGCCCGGTGGAGATCCGCGAGCTCGCCGCTGAGCTCGACGTGACGCCGACAAAGAAGCTGGGCCAGAACTTTCTGCATGATCCCAACACCATCCGGCGCATCGTGGCTGCCGCGGACCTGCAACCGGAGGACCGCGTGGTGGAAGTTGGACCTGGTTTGGGTTCGCTGACCTTGGGACTACTGGGCGAAGTCGAGCACGTGACGGCCGTGGAGATTGACCCGCGGCTGGCAGGCAAGCTCCCAGATACCGTGGCGGCGCGGGCAGCCAACTTTGCGGATCGCCTCACCGTGGTGGAGAAGGACGCACTCACCGTTGAGGCTGGTGAGTTGGGGGGGCCGACCGCCTTGGTAGCCAACTTGCCCTACAACGTGGCGGTGCCGGTGCTGCTCCACCTGCTGGAGGTCTACCCATCCATTCGCCGCGTCCTGGTCATGGTGCAGCTGGAAGTAGCTGAGCGCCTCGCCGCCGCGCCGGGCAGCAAGGTCTATGGCATCCCCAGCGTGAAAGCATCCTTCTATGGACCGGTTCGCCAGGCCGGCACGATTGGCAAGAACGTGTTTTGGCCGGCACCTAAGATTGAGTCAGGGTTGGTGCGCATCGACTGCGCCCGCCCCTTCGACGAGTCACTGCGCCCGCGTCTGTTCGCGCTGATCGACGCCGCCTTTGCCCAACGCCGCAAGACACTTCGCGCCGCCCTGGCAGGTTTCTATGGTTCCGCCGCAGCAGCCGAGGAAGCGCTGCGCGCGGCGGATATCGATCCGCGCCTGCGCGGTGAGAAGCTGGGCGTGGAGGACTTCGTCCGATTGGCGGAAGCCTCATGAGTAGGACAGGAGACGACTCCCCGCAGATCTGGCAGGCGCGCGCCCACGCCAAGGTCAACCTGCACCTGGGGGTGGGGGAGGCACGCGCGGATGGTTTCCATGAGCTGGCTACGGTCTTCCAGTCCCTCGACGTGCATGACCGCATTAGCTACCGCTGGGGCGAGGAAAGCAGCGTGGTGGTCACCGGCAACCACGCGAAGGGTGTGCCGGCGTCAACCGAGAATCTGGCGTGGCGCGCGGTAGAGCTGGTGGCTCACAACCTCATGTTGCCAGCTGCCGGCACGCTCACGATGGAAAAGAACATCCCCGCCGCCGGGGGCATGGCCGGTGGCTCCGCTGATGCCGCGGCCGCCTTGCTTTTGGCCAACCAAGCTTTGAGCACCGAATTCGGCCGTGAAGCCCTCAGCATGGAGAAGCTCTACGAACTCGCCGCGGAACTGGGCTCCGACGTGCCTTTTACCCTCATGGGCGGCACCGCCTTGGGGCGCGGGCGCGGCGAACTCTTGACCCCGATGCTCTCGCGCGGGCGCTATATCTGGGCAATCATCACCAATGCGGAGGGTTTGTCCACACCCACTGTCTTCCGCAAGCTGGATGAGCTGCGCGCTGCCGGCCGTGGAAGCACACCGCACTTGGACACGGAAGCCGTGGGCCAAGCCCTCGTCGGCGGCAACCCCCACGAGCTTGCCGCGGTGATGCACAATGACCTCCAGCCGGCAGCACTCTCTTTGCGTCCGGACTTACGCAAGATTCTCGACACCGGTGAGGCCGCCGGCGCCCTCAAGGGCATCGTTTCCGGGTCTGGGCCTACCTGTGCCTTCCTCTGCGAGGACGAGGAGACCGCACAGGAAGTGGTGGCCCAGGTCTGCGCCGATAACCGCGGAACCCGTGGCCTGGTGACCGCAGGCCCCGCAACCGGAGCAACGCTGGTCTAGCGCCAGCGCTGTAGGTAGCGGTCCTTAGAGGACGGCCATCTCCACGGGCTTGAAGTCGAGCTTGTAGCGCTGCGGCTCCTGGTCACCGAGGAGGTCAAGGACCACCAGTTCTTGCTTGTTCGCATCCGTTACGTAGGCATAGCCGTTTGCCGCCTTGAGGATCGGACCCGGCTGCTGCCACTCCTCGTTTTCCTTCCACGGGGAGATAGCGTCAATCTTCTTTGTTACCTCGCCGGAATCCGGGTCGATGACGTTGAGCTTGCCGTCGGTCGTGAGGACTAAGGCCTCGCCCAGGGGACCGCGGGCCAACGAGCGGAACCAATAGGATTCGCCCAGTTCAACCTTCTTGGCAGAGTAGTCCTCCGTATTGATGAGGGTCACTGAGGTGGGACGCTCGAAGTCGACATCCTTGTCGGTCTTGTTGTCTGCCAAGATGATGTTGGATTCCTCCGAACCCGCAGAATTGCCGGAGCGCTGGTATCCGTCCTTGCCCGCGTAAGCGGAGACGTCGATCTTGTGGAATTCGGTGCCGTCGAAGACGACGGGCCCATCCTCGCAGCCGAAGAAAAGGGAACCGTTGCCGGCGGCAGCTTCGCCGTGGACGCCAGGACACTCAGTGGTTTCCGCAAGGACCTTGCCGGACTTGTCGAGGTGCTGGATGGTGTGGCGCTCGTCTTCCGTGCCCTTCGTGGTGACCACGGAGCCGTCTTTCAGCGGGACGGCCACACCGTGGTGCGCAGCGCCTGTCTCGACGGTGTTGACGGGCTTGGCGTCTTCCTTGCCGATGTCCTCGGTCTTGTAAATCCGTGCCACACCATCGCCGTCGGAGAAGAGCGCGGTAAAGCCGTCGTGGTGAACCACGTGACCGGCGTGCGGTGCGTCGATGGCTGCGCTGAGAAGCTGCGGCTGCGCCGCGTAGTAGTGCTTGTGGTCGCCGTGGGGCTTGGTGATGCGCCCCGTGTCGAAGGTGAGGAAGCTATCGCCCTTGGTCACCATGATGTGGCGGTTATCGCCGGCATCGCTTAGACGGAGGAATGCTTTCAGATCTTCGCTTTCGATGACCTCACCGGTTTCGCCGTCGAGCGTGGTGAGGCCGTTTTTGTGGGAAAGAAGGATACGGTTTGGCAGCTCAGCTACCTCAGTCTCACCTTCCGCGGCTTCGAAGCCGTCATGGCTGTGCTCCCCATCATGGTCATCGTCGTGCTCGGCATGCGCGTGGGAGGCTTCAGCGCTGGAGGGCGACGTGGATTCCTCGCTGTCAGGGGAGGAGCAAGCGGACATGGTGAGGATCGTGGCGGAAAGTGCGGCGCACAGGGCGAGACGTTCTTTTTTCATAGTGTGCCAGAGTATTGGAAGTGAAAATCAATAGCAATAAAGGTAATGGTGCGGGGGTAACCGCGCCGAGGCACTAAGATGAACACTCGATATGGCGAACCTCATTAACCTTGAAAACGTAACCAAGTCCTTTGGGCTTAAGACCCTGCTGGACGGGGTCTCCCTCGGCGTGCAAACCGGTGATCGCATCGGCATCGTCGGCGTCAACGGCGGCGGCAAAACGACGCTGCTGGAAGTTCTCACCGGTATCGAATCCCCAGACTCGGGCCGCGTGTCCCACAACTCGGAATTGCGCATGGCGGTGGTGACCCAGCGCTTTGAATTAGAAGAATCGCTCACCATCGCCCAAGCCATCATTGAGCCGTTGGGCTTGGAGACTTTCGAGTGGGCATCCAACGCGAAGGTGCGCGATGTCCTCGGCGGCCTCGGCATTGTTGACCTAGGGCTAGACACCCCTGTGGGCTCGCTCTCCGGTGGTGAGCGCCGCCGCGTCAACCTGGCTGCCGCACTCGTTCAAGACCTCGACATCGTGGTGCTCGATGAGCCGACCAACCACCTCGACGTCGAAGGTGTGCAATGGCTGGCCAGCCACCTGCTTTCGCGCAAGCTAGCGGTCGTCGTCGTCACGCACGACCGCTGGTTCCTCGACACCGTGGCCACCACTACCTGGGAGGTGCACGACGGTGTCGTCGATGCCTACGAGGGTGGCTATAACGACTGGACCTTTGCCCGCGCCGAGCGCGCCCGCCAAGCCGATGCTATTGAGCAGCGCCGGCAGAACTTGGCCCGCAAGGAGCTGGCGTGGCTGCGTCGCGGAGCGCCGGCGCGTACCTCGAAGCCGCGCTATCGCATCGAGGCAGCCGAGGCACTCATCGCCGACGTCCCCGCACCGCGCGACAAGGTCGAGCTCATGGCCTTTTCCAAGCAGCGCCAGGGACGAGTCGTCATTGAGCTCGAGGACGCAAAGGTCACAACCCCGGACGGTCGCACGCTCGTGGATCACCTCACCTGGCGCTTGGCGCCGGGCGAGCGCATCGGCCTCGTTGGTGTTAACGGTTCGGGCAAGACCACGCTGCTGCGCGCCCTTGCTGGTGAAGTCGAGCTTGCCGCTGGCAAGCGCATCGAGGGCAAGACGGTGCGCCTGGGCTGGCTGCGCCAGGAGCTCGATGATCTGGATCCGGAGCGCCGGCTTCTCGACGCCGTCGAAGACGTCGCCACCTACGTTCACCTAGGCAAGAAGGAACTGTCCGCGTCCCAGCTCGCGGAGCGCCTGGGTTTTTCCGCCAAGCGCCAGCGCACGCCGGTCGGCGACCTCTCCGGCGGTGAGCGCCGCCGTCTGCAGCTGACCCGCGTGCTTATGGCGGAGCCAAACGTGCTGCTTCTCGACGAGCCCACGAACGACCTCGACATCGATACTCTCCAGGAGCTGGAGTCTCTTCTGGACTCGTGGCCGGGCACCTTGGTGGTCATCTCGCACGACCGCTACCTCATCGAGCGCATCGCGGATAACACCTATGCGCTGTTTGGGGATGGCAAGCTCACCAACCTGCCGGGCGGAATCGAGGAATACCTGCGCCGCCGTCAGGAGATGGAGGCCGCCACCGCCCGCGGCGTCCTTGATTTAGGAGAAGCCTCCAAGAACTCTGACGAGCAGAGCGCGGATGCCGCCCCGGCCAAGCGGTTGAGCTCCCAGGAAGAGCGCGAGCTGACCAAGAAGATGAATGCGCTGGAGCGCAAGATGGGCAAGCTCGACGATAAGACGGCGAAGCTGAACGAAAAGATGGCGGTGGCTGCAGAGAAGATGTCCTCAGGTGAGGGGGACAGCGGTGAGCTAGCGAAGCTCGACTCCGAGCTCAAGGCCATTGCCTCTGAGCGCGAAGAGCTAGAAATGGAATGGCTGGAGTTGGGGGAGAAGCTCGAGGGGTAGGCCCAGCCCTACCCGAAGAGAGCCGCGATGCCCAGCATCGCCGGCAGCGAGAGGAAGGTGGTGAGGAAGACCGTATCGCGCGCCACCGTTTCTCCCGACTGGTAGGTCGCGGCATAGTTGTAGACGTTCTGTGCGGTCGGAAGCGCGGCCAAGATCAGCGCTGTGTAGAGCTCGTTGCCGCTCAGCCCCAACGCCAAGCCGGCCGCCAGCGCAATCGCCGGCATAGCAATGAGCTTGAGAACCGTGGCGGTAATCGTCGGCAGGCGGTCAACGGCTAACAGCCCGTCGCCGGTGAGTGAGGCGCCAAAGCTCATCAGGATCATCGGGATGGAGGCACCACCAAGGATCTCGAGCGGAGCCATAATGACGTCGGGGACGTGCCAGCCTGCGGCGGACACGATGAAGCCGGCGATCGCCGCGATGACCACTGGGGCTGTCAACCCTGAGACCACGGAACTTAAAATCGAACGCAGGCTTGTTCCCTGGGCGTTGAGGCCGGCAATGATGAAGGGCGAGAGGACTGCCATTTGCAGCACGAGCGCTGGCACCACAAAGGTGGCATCACCGATGACATAGGTGGCGATGGGCAGCCCGATGTTGACCGAGTTGTAGTAACTGGCCGCGGCCGCGCCGGCCATGGTTTCCGCTCCGCTACGCCGGAAGAATAACGCGCTCAGCACCCAATACAAGGCCATCGTGGCGACCGAAGCTATCGCGATGACGGCGACAACCGGCGAGGCAAAGGCCGAGGTGTCAGAGGTGGCCACGCTGGAAAAGATCAGCGCTGGGGTCGCCGCCCAGAACGCCGTGCGATTGAACTGCAGGCGCGCCTCACCTTCGCCGATAACGCCGCGCCGAGCCATGATGAAGCCCACGCCGATAACCACAAAAATGATGGCGAAACCGGTTAAGACGTCCAGCAACAGTGATCACCTTTCGGATACTCGTTAAAAAATCCATACTAAAGCCAGCCTTGGCTATTCTTCCATGCCGGCATGCAGCCACCGGCAAGTGATAACAAAGTGGTATCGAAAATCCCACATGAGCGGGAAGTCTTTTTCCGCCGAAGCATTTTTGTGGCACGGTGGAAGGCATGAATTCTTTCCGTCGTGTTTCCCGCATGTCCGCCACCGCCGCCGTGGCAGCTACCCTCACCACTGCTCTGTCGGTGTCCGCTGCCCAGGCCGCCCCGGTTAACTCCTCTTCCGCACAGCTGCAGGACGTAAACCAGCTGTCTTCCCAGGCCGTTGAGCAGGTCAACTCTTTAGAGATCGAGCTGCCTGCGCAGGCCTATGACCTGGCGAAGCAGTTTAACGTCCAGTTGCCGGGCTTCATTAAGAAGCCGACCCCGGCCGTCGCCGGCGAACTCGTTGGTGCTACCCACGCCCACCTGCTCAAGCAGGGCCACCACGAGGATGCCAACGCCAAGAACATCGCGCAGGAGTGGGCAAACCAGGCAGCAGCTGGCAAGGTCACCTTCCACGACAATGCAGGCGATGGGCTGACCCACCTGGAGGAGGGCAGCGGCAACATTTACAAGCTCACCGAATCTGAGGCCAAGGAGCGCGTGGACTGGCTCAACCGCGACGTGCCCGTGACCAAGACGGATGGCACCGGCTTCGGCGTCGCCCAAGCTTTTGACGGAACCTACGTCTATGTGGCGGAGTACTTCTTCAACAAATAATCCTCCCGAGAGGCTCTTTTTAAGGCCCTGCTGGAATTGGGCTAGCTCAGTTCAGCCATTGGCGGGGCCTTCTGCACGTTTTCGTGGAGAAGGTTACAGTGGGGCCCATGATTTTGATCAACGTACAGTTCCACGTCAAGCCCGAGTATGCCGAGACCTTCCTCGACGAGATCGACTGGTACACCAAGGCCTGCCAGGCTGAGCCCGGCTGTATCGATTTCAAGTGGTTCCGCGATCCGGAAGACAAGCAGCGCTTCCTGCTCCTCGAGTCCTACAAGGACGGCACCGACGTTGACCACGTCAACACCGAGCACTTCAAGCGCTCCTGCGAGGAGCTCCCGAAGTACCTGGTGGAGACGCCGGACATCATCAACACTCACATCGATGGAAAGACCAATTGGGATAAGATGGCTGAATTCTCCGTATAGGAGAGTGAGCAGCTTGGCTTCCAGTAAGAAGGAAGCACACAAGTAACGGCGAAGCGAGAACGGCCGGGGAGGCACATCCCCGGCCGTTTTCTATGTGCTCAGACCTAGAGGCGAATCACGTCAACTGCCCGAGTTGCCAAAACATGTGCTCCCGCCGCAGGATCTGGCCAGAACTTTGTCAACTTTGGCAGTGCTGCTGGGACAATGCTGCTAGCGCACTGCCCTGATTGGAGAGCAGCTGACTCGAGAGCGGCCGAAGGCTAGAGCGAGCAGGCCGTGGTGCTGGACTTGTCCCCGTTGGCGTACTGCTCGAGGGCGTCGGAAAGCGCCTGCACATACAGCGCTGCGCCCTCGGCCTGTGGGTGCACGCCGTCGTCGTAGAGCAACGCCGGGTTCTCTTGGGCCATGCCGCACCAGTCGGCCACGTAGACGTTGTCGTGCTCCTTTGCGGCCTCGATAATCTCTGCGCGCGCCTGACCCATCCAGTCGCGCTCGCCGTAGGGCACGACGAGGATAACCGTGCGATCGGAACCGAGGATGGTGAGGAGCTCATCCATCTCGCCGTCCGCAGCCGGCCCGTTCGTGCCCAGCCCCACAAAGACGGTGGAGCGTAGCTGTTCAGAGTCCTTCAGCTGCCGGATTTCTGCAATCGCCTCGGCATAGTGGCGGGAAACCTCCGCATCGATGAGGATTCCGGGGAAGCGCTCGTTGAGGGCTTCGGAAGCAGCAAGCATGACCGAATCGCCCACCGCGTTGATCGCCGTGCCCGCAGGCAGTGCGCGCTTCTCCTTCGGCTTCTTGGTCTCTGTTGGTGTTGCCGGGGCCGATGCCGCTGCCTGCTCATTGGCATGGGACATGCGCTCCAATTCTCGTTCCAGCTCGGTCTGGTCCTGTGACGTGACCAGCCCATAGGCCACGCCCAGCGCCGAGAGGAGCACCATGGCGGGCACGGCGGGCCACATGGCCTTGCCGAAACCGTCTTTCATCTCGGCCACCGTGGGGCGCGAAGCCCAATAGGTGCGCCACGTGGCGACATATCCGGCGCGGCGGAAGGGGTTTTCCACGAACTGATACGTCACTTCAGCCAACAGGAAGGACACGGGAAGCGCGAGTAGTCCCAGCAGCCACGCCGGGGCATCAGACAGCTCGCGGAGGATCATCACTACCGGCCAATGCCACAGGTAGAGCGAGAAGGAGCGCTGGCCCAGCCACCGCATCACCCGGGTGCGGAAGAGCCATGTGAGCGGTCCGGTCTCACGCACCACGCCCCAGATCATTGCCGCGCCGAGGAGGCTGGTGAGGACCAGGCCGCCGCGGTAGGTGAACTCAAGGTCCGCGCCCATCCACACCAGCTGCGCCAGGTAACCAACCAGGGCGAGGGCTCCGACGGTGCCGGCGAGAGCACCCATGCTTGTCGACGCCCACGAGTCCGCCTCCGCCTCCTTAGACGTCGAGGTGAGTAGAAGGGATAACAGCGCACCGATGAGGAGGCCGAAGGCATGGGTATCGGTGCCGTAGTAGACACGGGTGGGGTCTTCGCCCGGAGTGAACAGCAGCGCCATCGCGGCAGCGGAGGCGGCGGCGAGGACAAGAGAAAGCGCGATGGGCAGGCGCTTGGGCTGGCGCCGCGACAGAGCAAAAGCGCCAAACATGAGCAGGGGCCATAGGAGGTAGAACTGCTCCTCAACGGCTAGGGACCAGTAGTGGGCGAAGACTTGCACCTCATTGGGCGCAAAATAGGTCTGGCTGGTGGCGATTTGGGTCCAGTTGTTGACGAAGAAAAAGGTACCCAAGAATTGTTCCCGGATCCCCACGGCGAGGTCCCCGCCAATCATCGCGACGAGGGCCGTGCACAGGCATAAAACCACGAGCGCTGCGGGAAGGATGCGCCGGAAGCGCCGGACCCAGAAGTCGGTGAGGCTGATGCGCCCGCTCACGGCGAATTCGCGCACGAGCAGCGAGGTAATGAGGAAGCCGGAGAGGACAAAGAACATATCCACGCCGAGGTATCCGCCGGGGAGCAGATCCCCGAAGAAGTGGTAGAGCACGACCGCCAAGACCGCGAGACCGCGCAGCCCATCCAAGCCCGGTACCGGGCGCAGGCGCGCGCGACGCTGGCGCGTGACGGTGGCAGATTCCTTTGGCACCGCTGGAGTGTCAGCGCCCTTCGTGTTGTCCTGTCGCGCGGCTTGGCGCTGTTCCCGGGAGGGGCGTGGTGTTTTGAGCTGCTTGCTCGTCGGTGTGCCGACGGGCTGCGAGCGCCGCGCCAAGGCGCGCGATATCTCATTCTCAGGCCGTGGTTCGGGGGAACTCTCGGCGGGTGTGGGCTGAGCTGGGGGCTGCGAAGCGGCCTTGGCGATCCGCTCGACAGGCTGAGCCGGACGGGGCTGTTCGTCGCACTGCGGCCGGGTAGATTGAATACGCTGTGGCCGCGTAGCGCGCGGGAGCGGGCGGCGGCGCGGCGAGGGGGTTTCCTCGGCGGCCTCGCGGGCTTTGTGCAGCTTGGCCTTGCGCACAGCGGATGCCTTGGGGAGGGACCCCGGGTCCAGCTCAAGGGAGGTGTCCGTGGCCCGACGAGGGACACGGGGCCCAGGGGATCGCAGGAACTTCTTCACTGAACACTCCACACGTAAGGGATCGGGGGTCTAGGGAACCGGGGTAATCCTACTCGGGTGGTGGCAGAGAATCGGGAAGGTTTCCTGGGAGCGTGTTAGGTGCGCAGAAGCTGGCGCAGCACCGTGCTCACACCATTGTCGGTATTGGCAGGCGCGATAATATCCGCTATTTCCTTCAGCTTCGGATGCGCGTTGTCCATGGCGATAGCCGTCCCAGCGGCACGCAGCATTTCGAGGTCATTGAGGTAGTCACCGAAGGCCACGGTGGCGGTGATTGGAACGTTGGCAAGTTCAGCGAGCTTGAGCAAGGCTGCGCCTTTATCCACGCCGCGGGCCATGACATCGAGCCAGACCTTGCCCGATACCGCCACGTTGTCCTCCGGTACGGCGCGACGAATCGGCTCGTAGAGGTGAGCCTCGGAACCGGATTCGCAGAAGATGGCGATCTTGATGATGTCGCTATTGGGGACGTCGTCCAAGTCGTCGACCCACGTGACCGCCTTGTAATACTTGGAAATCTCCGCGCGTGCTGCCTGCGTGACATCCCGCGCCACGTAGGCGGTCTCCGGAGAACAGAGAACGACGGTGTGTGCCTCGCTGATGGAGGCTGCGGCCTCGCGCGCCGCGCGCACGGTTTCTTCCTGCAGCGGGAAGGTGGCGATGATCTCGCTGCCGCGCAAAATCACCGAGCCGTTCTCGGCAATGAATGTGCCACCCTTTGGGAACATGTCTTGTAGGGTGGCCAGCTGGCGTCCCGAGGCCGGAACCAGCTCGCAGCCGCGGGCAGTGGCGAGCTCCTCAAGCTCTGAAAAGTCTGCGGGCAGCTGACCGTGGGCATCGAGGAGGGTGCCGTCCATGTCAAGAGCAACAAGCTGTGGGAGCAAGAAATTCACACCAATCTGAAGGTTGGGTTTAGAAGCAGGGGTCGATGTTAAAACCAGCCTCAAAAACAGGTGGCTGAAACATGTGTGATATGGAACACTGGTGCGCATGACTACGACTGATCCAGTACTCGTTTCCGTCCGCAACCATACCGGAGTCCTCGAACTCAATCGGCCGAAGGCCCTGAACTCGTTGACCCCGGACATGATCGATATCATCCGCCGCTCCCTCGAAACGTGGGCGCAGGACGATGAGATTGAGCAGGTCCTGATTTACTCCAATAGCCCTAAGGCATTTTGCGCGGGCGGCGATGTGCGTCACGCGCGGGAGGGAATCGCGGAAGGCAAGCTGGAGGAGGTCGATGCCTTCTTCGCCAGCGAGTACCTCACTAACGGTGATATCGCAGAGTTCCCGAAGCCCTATATCGCCGTCATCGACGGTGTTGTCATGGGCGGTGGATTGGGCATTTCCCTGCACGGCTCGCACCGCGTGGTGACGGAAAAGGCCTTCGCCTCGATGCCGGAGATGAACATCGGCTATGTCACCGACGTCGGTGTGGCCTATGCGGCCCAGCGCATGGTGGGCACCCGCGGTATCGCCTCACCGGGCTTGGCCAAGTTCTGGGGTCTTAGTGGATACCGCA
This sequence comes from Corynebacterium sp. HMSC034H07, assembly GCF_001815175.1. Taxonomy (NCBI): domain Bacteria; kingdom Bacillati; phylum Actinomycetota; class Actinomycetes; order Mycobacteriales; family Corynebacteriaceae; genus Corynebacterium; species Corynebacterium sp. HMSC034H07. The sequence continues at coordinate 45,319 of NZ_KV819539.1, read as the reverse complement.
TGTATGCCGCAGACATGTTGTGGACTGGCGTGGCAACCCACGTTGTCAAGGATGCACACGAGCTGATTGAGGCCGCCATTGAGCGCGGTATTGATGCCGCGCTGGAGGACCTCGCCCTGCCCGCACCCGAAGAGCCCGCCCCGCTGGAGCAGGTGGCCAAGGACCTGGAGGAGACGTTTGCCCTGCCAACGTGGGAGGAAATCTCCGCGGAGCTGGACAAGCGCCCGCTCATTGCCGGTGAGGTCCGCCGCCTTATGGCAGGGGCGTGCCCAGCTGCCATTATCGCGGCTAACGAGCTTTATGAGGCAGAGGCCGGTGTCGACGACATTCGCGAGGCCCTCCTTTTGGAACTCAAGCTGGGCATGCACATGTACCGCCGTCCCGACTTTTCTGAGGGCGTGCGCGCGGTACTAGTGGACAAGACCCAGGACGCAGCGTTTAACCCGGCCACCACAGAGGAGGTTGACGTCGAGGAGTTCCGCGCCGTGCTGAACTCCTAACGCTCCCAGCCGCTCACGCACTCAGCGCTGTCCGAGCACTTATAGGGGGCGCGCCCGGTGGTAGGCAGCGCGCGCCCGCTGCTCGTCCACGCCTGCCGGCACCGCAACGTTGAGGGTGGCTTGCGTGGCCGCCGGAGTCGGTGCGGGGAGGTGGAACGCGGGGGCATCGGACAGCGCGAGGCCTTGGCGGCCGTCGGGAAGCTGCACTGGCAGCAAGGTCCACAGGCCCAGAACTGGCATGGCCAGCTGTGGCAAGCGTGCAGAGCGTGCCTCAGTGATGGACACGCGGGCCCGAATCAACTCGGGGATAGCCTGGTCATATCCGAAGCGGCGCAGGTTCGCCGCTGCTTGGGCGGACATGGAGCTGGACAGCTCATCTGCCCAGGCCCAGGTGAAGGCGTTCGTGGAGGCGTCGATCGTCGCGATGAGGTGCGCGGGCACCGTGAGCGAGCCGTAATCGGAGTTCACCACGGTCCGCGACGTAACAGGATCAAGGTCCGCCCACAGGTTGGGGAAGCGGGCCTCCAAGAAGAAGTTGTGCTCGGTGGCGAGGAAGTGGGCGTCGGCCAACACCTCGCGCGCGCTGAGCCCAACGCGGCCCGGGGCCTGGGGGAGACCTACGATCCGGGAGCCGTGGAAAAGCGCGAGATTTTCCGCGTGGCTCTGCAGAATGCCCAGGTAGGAGGACAACTCGGCGGTGGCTAGGCGCTCGTCGACCCCACCGGCGACGTCCCCTGAGTGCTCAATTCCGGCCAGGATGCTCACCCGAGGATCCGGGTTAATCTCCGCGAAATCGACGGCGACCAATGCTTCGCCATCGCCCTGTGGGACGCGGACAACAGGCCGGTCGCCCACCAGCCGTCGTGCCAAGCCGCGCAGCAGGGCAGAGTCAGGTTGTGGCCCGTGGAATTCCGGCTGCGGTGCGTGCTCTGCCATGCCGGTGGCCCAGCGAAGCTCCCCGTTGTGGATGGTGGCAAGACGCAGTCCATCGAAATCATAGACCCCGGAATCAGTGCTAAAACGCACGACGGCGCGCTGATCCAGGTCTGGCTGCCCTTCCTCCGAGGCTGCTGATACGGAATCGGTGGGAATGAAATTCACCTCGACGTCGCGAACGACGCCTAGGCGTGAGGCAAACGTGGCGTCGATGCCGGCTTGGATAAAGGCGCCAGCGGAGTACAGGTTCTGGGCTGAATCCATGGGTCTCCTTGACTAGTTTGTATTCCTGCGGAAGGGGTGCTCGATGGCCTCCTCGTAGGCCTGAAGGAGGGCTTGGGTGGATTCTACCCAGGAATGTTTTTCAGCTTCGCGGCGGGCGGCCTGTCCCATCTGCGCCCGGCGGGAGGAATCACGCAGGAGGCCGAGAGCGGCGCTGGCCCACGCGGTGTCGTCAGCGTCGGGCTCGATGAGATGTCCTGTGACGCCTTCTTCGATAACGAAGGGGATGCCGCCGGCATTCGTGCCGATGACCGGAACCCCAGAGGCGAAGGACTCGAGAGCCACGAGTCCCAAGGTCTCTGTGGCGGAGGGGAAGAGGAAGACATCCCCCACGGCGAAGGCGGCGGCGAGCTCCTCGCCGGAGAGGTAGCCCGTGAATACGGTGTGCGCAGGATCGAAGTTGGACTTGAGCTCCTCCAAGGCGGGGCCATCGCCGACGATGGCCAGGCGGGCGTCGCTAAGCTGTGCCCTCACCAGTTCCATCACGTGATCGAGGCGTTCCAAGTCCTTCTCCTTGGAGACGCGGCCGATATAGGTCACCAACGGGGAATCCGGGTTACCGTCGGTCAGGCGCTCGCGCATCTGTTCCGTGGCGCGACTGGGGTGATAGGTCTGCGTATCAACAGCCTTGGGCCACAGCTGCACGTTGCGGATCCCCATCATCCGAGCCTTATCCACCATGGGGCCGGAGGTGCACAGGTTCACCGCAGCCTGGTTGTGCAGATACTTCAGCGCGGCTTCGGTCAGCGGCCTAGTCCACCCAATCCCCAGCGCTTCAACGTACTCGGGGACATTGGTGTGGAAGCTGGCTACCAGCGGTACGGCATCGCGCTGCGCGGCAAAGACGCCGAGGGCCGCGGTCCAAATGGGATTGACCGCGTGGATGACATCGGGATCGAAATCCCGGATTTCCTTGAAGAATTTCCACGAGGGCAAACCGAATTTAATCTCCGGGTAGACCCACAGCGACAAACTGGGGATGCGGGTGACCTCGAAGCCGGCATAGGTGTCAGGGGCCTTGCCTGTGGCAAAAATCCGCACCTCATGGCCCATCGCGGCCAGCTGGTCCAGCGTGCGCGTCAGGCGGGTGACCACGCCGTCGATCTTGGGCAGGAAGACCTCGGTAACGATAGCGATGCGCACGAAGGTTTAAGCCTCCGCAGCGTCCGCGCCGTTGGCCAAGGCTTCGGGAACACCAGCGTGCTGCTGGCGCGTCCACAGCGACTGGGCTGGAATCTTGGAGCGGTCAACACGGTCGGCGTACTTACGCGCGACTTCCTCCACCTCGTGGAGCAACCCCTCCGACAAAGTGGTCGGCTCCAGGCCGAGCTCGAGGAACGTGTCGTTGGTGACGTGGAGTTCATTCTCTGCGGATTCCTTGCGCGGGTTCGGCACATAAGCCACTTCCGCACCAGAGATCTTCGCCAGTAGTTCTGCCAGGTCACGCACGCGGTGGGTTTCGGTCATCTGGTTGATGATCTTGACGCGCTCCCCGCGTGCCGGCGGATTCTGCAGGGCTAGCTCGATGCAGCGCACCATGTCACGAATGTGAATAAAGGCGCGGGTCTGTCCGCCGGTGCCGTGGACGGTCAGCGGATAACCAATGCCGGCCTGAATGAGGAAGCGGTTGAGCACCGTTCCGTAGTCACCGTCATAATCAAAGCGGTTAATGAGGCGCTCGTCCTTCTGGGTCTGCTCAGTGTGCGTGCCCCAGATGATGCCCTGGTGTAGGTCGGTGATGCGCAGCTCATCATTCTTGGTGTAGTAGGCAAACAGGTGCTGGTCCAGGACCTTCGTCATGTGGTAGACCGAGCCCGGGTTGGAGGGGTAGAGGATTTGCTGCTTGACGACGCCATTCTCGCCCGCATCCACCTGCACATCCAGGTAGCCCTCCGGAATCTTCATACCGGCGGTGCCGTAGCCGTAGACACCCATGGTGCCCAAGTGGGCGACGTGGATATCTTGCTCAGATTCCACGATGGCGGCGAGCAAGTTGTGGGTGGCGTTGATGTTGTTATCCACCGTGTAGCGTTTGGTGCGCGAATTCTTCATGGAATAGGGGGCGGCGCGCTGCTCAGCGAAGTGCACCACCGCATCCGGGTGTTCGGTATTCAGGAACTCCAGCAAGCCGTCGTAGTCCTGGGCCACGTCGAGGTTACGGAAGCCGATGGTCTTGCCGGAAACCTCGGTCCACGCGGCCAGGCGATCCTCAATGGAGGCGATGGGTGTTAAGGATTCCGCGCCCAACTCCTCATCGATGGCGCGCCGGGAGAGGTTATCCACGATGATGACCTCGTGGCCTTGGTCGGAGAGATAAAGGGAAGCGGGCCAACCGCAGAAGCCGTCTCCGCCGAGAATCGCTACCTTCATTACTTATCTCTCCATTTTCACTGTCGGGGGCATGAGCTATGGCGCCGCCGCGATGGGGGAGAAACCCGTCGCGGCGGCAAGCACTTTTCAATACCTTACCGTTTACGGCCTTCACATGAGGGCCCTTAACGGTAAACAGTGAGTGAATGTTTCCTCAGGCTGCACCGTTAAGCCGAGGCATGGCGCAAAGCGCTGAAGGCCCGGTGGACCAATTCCTCGGGAGCGTATTCGCCCTGGGTGAGAAATGGCCGCGAGCACTCCTTCAGCGCCACCAATGCTGCACCGGCGCTGGCTTGCAGGAGAACCGCCGTGTGGAAAGTATCCCGTTGCGGGAAGCGCTCGTGAAACGCCATGAGGACACCGCGCGCCACGTTCACATACTTCTCCTTTTCTTCGGTTGAGGTGCTGAGGTTTTCTAGGGTTTCACCTATGCGGAAGAGGGGAGGCAGCGAATGCAGCTCTGTGTGGTCGTTGACCAGAGAATCGAGGACGACCTTTTCGAAGAGCTCTGTAATATCCTTCGCATCTGGGTGAAGAGAGGGGACCTGGGTGGTGAACTCCTCGAGCACCTCTGCTGTGAAGTAGAGCAGGGCGTCCGCTGTTGAGCTGAAATAGTTATGGAAGGTGCGGGCGGAGACCCCAGCGGCGTCGGCGATGGCACTCACCGTTACCGCATCACTGCCCTGTGCCAGGGCGAGGCTTGCGGAGGCGTCGGCAAGCGCGCGACGCGTCGCTTCCTTCTTAGTCTCCCGCAGGCTAGCCATTCTGTACCTTCTCCTTGCCCTTCACCTTGTCCTGTTGATAAGCCACGAGCGCCTCGCGGTTCGAAGACAATGCCTCGCCCTCGATATCGAGGTTCGGGGTGATCTTATCCAACCACTTCGGGTAATACCACGCGCGGGAATCCAGGATGAACATGGTGGCCGGGATGATGAGCATGCGGACGACGAAGGCATCGAAGAGCACACCCACGGCGAGGGCAAAGCCCATCGTCTTAATGAAAGGTTCATCCATGAGGATGAATGCGGCGAACACCGAGATCATGATGAGGGCCGCGGCGGTCACCACGCGGGCGCCGTGCTTGAAGCCGTTCGATGTAGCATTGCCCGCCGTCTTGCCGTGCGCATAGCCCTCGCGCATTCGGGTCACGAGGAAGACCTGGTAGTCCATAGCGAGGCCGAAGGTGAGGCCGATGAGCATGATGGGCAGGAAGGACAGGAGCGGCTGCGGGTCGTCGATGATGCCGAACATGCCCTCCTGGAAAATCGCTACCGTCACACCGAAGGCTGCGCCCATGGACAGGGCGAAACCGGCGGCTGCGATGAGCGGGACCCACAGGGAGCGGAAGACCAGCATGAGAACGAGGAAGGCGAGGCCCAAGACGATGGCGATGTAGGGGACCAGGACATCGCTGAGCTTCTGTGAAATGTCATCGAAGATCGGCGTAATGCCCGTGATGCCGTAGCTGCCGCCGGTGGAATCCTCAAACTCCTTCTGATAGTCCCGAAGGTGATTCAGCGTCTCGGTTGTCTCCGGATCGGTCGCACCGGTGGTCGGGGTGATCATGACTTGAGCGGCATCGCCGTTCTCCGTGGTCTGCACAATCTGTGCGTTTTCCACGCCGTCAGTGCTCTGAATCTTGGTCAGCAGCTCCTGGAAGGCCGGCATGCGGTCCTGCTCGGCCACGTTGGCGACGTCGACGAAAGCGATCATCGGGGCGTTGCGGCCCGGGCCGAAGGCTTCTTCGGTCATCTCGTAGGCATCGCGCTGTGGGGTGCCCAGCTTGGCGGTGCCGTCGGTTGGCATGGCCAGGCGCAGGTTCGCGGCTGGGACGGCCAGGATGCCCAAGAGAACAACGCCGGCAATGAGGTGCAGCCACGGGTGCGCGCGGATGCGGCGGACCCACAGCAGGCCCATGGTGGGCTTTTCATCTTCCGGGTCCGGAACCTTGGGGCCCGGAACGCGCCAGGCGAAGACCTTGGTACCGAGCAATCCCAGTAGGCCCGGGATGAAGGTCAGTGCCACACATACTGCGATGATGACGGTGGCGGCTGCGGCCAGCGCCATGGTGGAGAGGAACGGGATACCGATGATGGTGAGCGCAGCCAGAGCAATGACCACGGTAACTCCGGCGAACACCACGGAGGAACCGGCAGTGCCCAAAGCCATGCCCATGGCGTGTGCACGGGTAGCCCTGTCCATCTTCTTGAGCTCCTGTGCCAGCTCCTTGGGGCTCAAATCATTGAGGCCGGAGGATGTGATGAGCTCGTTGCGGAAGCGGTTCACAATGAACAGGGCGTAGTCAATACCAACGGCCAAGCCGATCATGGACGCCAGGGTGGGGGTCATGTCGGAGATGGTGTCAGTGAACAGGGTGCACAACTGAACACCGAGGATGCCGATGCCCACGCCAATGACCGCAGAAATCAGCGGCATACCGGCGGCAACGAAAGAACCGAAGGTGATGAGCAAGACTACTGCGGCAACGATGATGCCGATGAGCTCCGCAGAGCCATTCATGCCCTCGGCCGCGCCGTTGAAGGCATTGCCGGAATACTTGACGGTGAGATCGCTGGCGTCGCCGTCATAGTCATTGAGCACGTCGGTGACCTTGGTGAGGTCCTCGGCAGGGATGTCCATGACGTTGTCGGAATCAAACGTGATGGACACGGTGCCGGTGCGCTTGTCTTCGCTCAGCGGGGAAAGCTGCTGCAGGTTCTTATCGATCTGTTCCTGCGGCATGCCTTGGGCGGCCATCTTCTCGCTCATCTGCTGCTGCATTCCGGCAGCTGCCATGACTGGGCTGACGAGCGAGTCAGTGTCCTTGAGGACATCGGTGCCTTTAAGCTCAGCCAGCAGCTTGTCGACGTCCCCCGCGACCTCTGGGTCTTCCAAGGTCTTGCCTTCGGGGGCCTGGATGATGACGTCGCCGACGGGCTCACTCATAGCGTCGGTTTCGGTGCCGAAGCGCTCCATCATCTCTTCTTGAGTGACGGTGGAGTCCATGTCGGGCATGGCGAAGTTCGGGTTAGGGGACTTGGCAAAGCCTGCAACGAGTCCGCCGAAGGCGATGAGGAGTACCAGCCAGAAGGCGAGGAAAGGCCATACCGTGCGGTAGGACCAACTGCCTAAGCGGTAAAGGAATTTAGACATACGTGTTCCTTGGTTTAAGTGGTAGTGAAAATTTCAACTGCAATGAAACATTGCACAGTGTATGCAAAGTTGCGCTATGTGTGCAAACGGCATGGGTGGCCCTCGATGAGGCCGTGCTAGGCGCGTGTCCACGCGGTGCTTTGGATAAGTTCTGGAAGGGCGCCCTGTACACTGGCGCGCATGCTTGAAGCCGTGCTCAATGCCTTTGCCGATTCCGTCAACGCCTTATTGATCGGAATCTTGGTGGCCATCGGCATCATGCTTCCGCGGGGCAGCTACCGCAAGATCGCGGCCCTCGTCATCGTCGGTGACTGGTTCGGCGTGCTCACCGCCGCTGCTGTGGTGATGTTCGTCTTCGTCGGTATCCAGGACAAGGTGGCCGCCGCGCTGGAATCACCGCTGCTTGGTTGGGGTCTGGTGGTCATCGGCCTGGGGCTGGGCCTTCTGGCCTGGCGCTCCAAGGGCGAACCCAATGACATGGTGCAGAAACTCCTCGGCCCACTGCGCACGCCCTCGGCCAAGACTGTCGCGGTGGGCTATGCCATGGGTGTTATCCAGTCCTTGACCTCCGTACCCTTTTTCTATGGGCTGATGCACCTTGCTGCCGGGGATTTCAGCAACACCGTTAAATACGGAGGCCTTTTCTTCTATGCCACCTTCGCGCTCTCGCTGCCCACGGTGTGCGGGCTTTTCATCGCGCTTGTGCGGGCGAAGCCAGACTCCTGGGCTGGTCGCGCCTTCGCGTGGGCGCGGGAAAACTCTGCAGCAGTGGCACTATGGAGCGGCTACGGAGTGGCCGCCTTCCTGGTGGTGATGGGTCTCGTTGCTCTTCTATAACGAGCCGGCTGGTGGGCAAGAGTTCAAAAGTGAACTGCCCTAGTTGCCAAAGTTCTGGTCAGTTTTTGCGGCGGACTCGGGAGTTTTGTCAACAACGGCAGTTGCGGTGCTAGTCGTAGAGGACTTCGTCGAGGGGGAGGGCGTCGCCATGCGGCGCCTGATTCTTAGCAATGTCGACGTAGCGCGCGGCGTGCGGGATGAAGGCGGCGGATTCCTCAGGGCTCAACGCACGGCGCACCTTGGCGGGCACCCCGGCGGCCAAGGCACCGGCGGGAATGTTTTGGCCCTCGAGCACCACCGCGCCGGCGGCGATGAGAGAGCCTGTGCCCACGGTGGAGCCGGAAAGCAAAGAAGACTTCATTCCAACCAGCGTGCCCGCGCCCACCCGCGTGCCGTGGAGCATGGCCATGTGGCCCACGGTGACGTCATCCTCCAGTACACACGGCGCAGTGGCTTCGACGTGGATGACGCAGTTGTCTTGGATATTGACGCGGGCGCCAAGGCGAATGGCACCAACATCCCCGCGCAGCACGCTGCCATAGAACACGGAAGAATCTGGCCCGATGGTGACGTCACCGATGATGGTGGCATTCGGTGCTATCCAGGCGCTGCGGTGGATGCGGGGCGTGTGCCCTTGGAAGGGGAGGATGAGCATGGCGGACTAGCTTTCTTCAGGGGTGGGTTCGACGGACACAGCGAGTGACTCGGATATTTCATAATCGCCGGGCTCGGCGTTGAGTTGGGACAGCGTTTCTCTTTCTGCGGGCGACAACGGGATGGCCCATCCCTTCTTGGGGTCGTGGACGGGACGCTGCTCCTTAGTCGTGGGGGAGAGATGCACCGTGGTCTGAGAGCCGCGTAATTGCGCGGGCTCGCCGGAGCGTGCCACCTCGCTGAGCACCTGCGCACCGGCTGGGG
>NZ_KV819539.1:0-36223 GCF_001815175.1 Corynebacterium sp. HMSC034H07 | reverse complement strand
GGGGGGTAACCAGGATGATGAGGCCGCTCGCGGTGTGCACGGAAAGATGATCTAAAGAAACCTCGACGGCGTGGGGATCCGGGGAGGCCAAACGGACAGTGCTGGAGCCGCCAAGCTTGTCGACGACATTCTTAACCGCAGAAAACAATCCCATGGCGCGATCCTAGCGCGGGGGTACCATCGGGCACTGTGATTGACGCGAAAGATACAGCACTCGTCATTGAAGGCGGCGGCATGCGCAATTCCTATACCGCCGCGTGCATCGTCAAACTTCTGCAGGAGGAGGTGGAATTTGGCTGGGTTGGAGGTGTTTCCGCGGGCTCCTCGCACACCGTGAACTTCCTCTCCCGCGACGCGAGTCGCTCGGAAGAGTCCTTCGTGGATTTTGCCAAGAACCCCAGCTTCGGTGGCCTGGGTTCGCTGCTGCGCGGTAGCGGCTACTTCAATGCGGAGTTCATCTATGAGAAGGCCGCCGATCAGGATATGCCCTTTGACTGGGAAACATTTCAGGCCAATCCGGCGCAGATGTGTATTTCCGCCGCGCGCGCCGATACCGGGGAGAGCGTGTACTGGGGGCGCGAAGACATAAAGACACAAGAGGACCTGATGGTGCGCGTGCGCGCCTCCTCGACCTTGCCGCTGATCATGCCGATGCGTGTTATCGATGGCGCACCGTACGTCGACGGTGCGATGGGGGAATCCGGTGGCATCCTCATCGAGCAGGCGGAGAAGGCCGGGTTTGAGAAGTTCCTGTTCCTGGGGTCGAAACCGCGTGGCTACGTGCGGCCTGAGGTAGGGCGGCCCGCGGCGCTGCGACGAATCTTCCGAAAGTACCCTGCCGTGGCGGAGTCAATGATTGCCCGGCCGCCCCGGTACAACGCCTCCAAGGACCGGCTTCTGGAGCTGGAAAAGGAGGGGCGTGCACAGCTTTTCTTCCCAGAGGATATGCAGGTGGCTTCGACCGAGCGCTCGGTGACTAAGCTGCGCGCGAACTATGAAGCTGGGCGCGCGCAGACCTATGCGGAATGGCCGGCGTGGAAGGAATTTCTCAGCAGTTAAGGGAAACGCTGTGCCTAATCCGCCACGAGTGTTTCGATGGTCAGCTCCGGGTGCTCCTTCTCAATGAAGGCCAGCTTCCACTTATCGCCAAACAGAGCGATGAGTTCGCCATCGGTGCGGGTGAAGATCTCCACGCCGCGCTGGCGGCCCAGCTCGGGCGCGGACTCAGCGTCGGTACGGCGCGCCACCGAGTAGGGGATGGGTTCAGTGATGGTCTCCACGTTGTATTCGACCTCCATGCGGGCCTGCATGACCTCGAACTGCATGGGGCCGACCGCGGCCATGACGGGGGCGGCATCGCCGCGCGTATCGTTGCGCAGGATCTGGACCACGCCCTCCGCCGCCAGTTGGTCCAGGCCCTTGCGGAAGGCCTTGTAATCACCCAAAGACTTCGCGCGCAGGATGCGGAAGGACTCCGGTGCGAACTGCGGCATGGGCTTGAACTGGACCTTCTTGCCGGTGTAAATCGTGTCACCGGGAGCCAAGGAACCGGCGTTGACCAAGCCGACGATGTCACCCGGGTACGCCGTGTCCACGGTGTCACGCGTGCGGCCAAAGACCGTCAGCGCATACTTAGTGGAGAAGCTGCGGCCAGACTGTGCGTGGTTGACCTGCATGCCGCGCTCAAATTCACCGGAGACCACGCGCATGAAGGCCAAGTTATCGCGGTGCTTGCGGTCCATGCCCGCCTGCACCTTGAAGATGACACCTGAGAACTCATCGGTGACCTCACGGACCTCATCGATAGCGGAGGTGGCGGCCTCGATGGCCTGCGGATCCGAATCGCGGGAGCGCGGAGCCGGGGCGATGGCGCACAGGGTATCCAGAATCTGGTGCACGCCGAAGTTCAGCATCGCGGAGGCGAAGATGAGCGGGGAGGTCACGCATTGCTCGAAGAGCTCTTGGTCGTGCAGGGCGCCGTCCGCAGCCAGCAGCTCTGCCTCCTCCACGGCTGTTTCCCAGGCGTCCTCTTCCTTCGCGGCGGCTTCCTCAGGCGCGTAGTGCTCCTCCGGGGCGATGGTGGAACCACCGGCGGTGCGCAGGAAGTGCACGTACTCATCGGCCTCGCCGTCATTGTTGATGTGGGCCAAGCCGCGGAAGTCGCCGGCGATACCCACCGGCCAGTACAGTGGGGTGGGCTGCAGCTGGATTTCGTTGACGATTTCGTCGACAAGCTCCAGCGGCTCACGGCCCACGCGGTCCCACTTGTTGATCACCGTGATGATCGGCAGGCCGCGGGCCTTGCACACGCGGAAGAGCTTGAGGGTCTGGGGCTCGAGGCCCTTGGCGGCGTCGATAAGCATCACGGCAGCATCCACCGCCGTGAGCACGCGGTAGGTATCCTCCGAGAAGTCCGCGTGGCCCGGGGTATCCACCAGGTTGATCATGTAGGGCTCGCCCTCGTGGCCCTCGGGCGCGTACTCGAACTGCAGCGCGGAGGAGGCCACGGAAATACCGCGTTCCTTCTCCATCTCCATCCAGTCAGAAACCGTGGACTTGCGGTTGCCCTTGCCGTGCACCGCGCCGGCCTCGTTGATGACGTGCGCGTGGAGCGCCAGCGCCTCCGTCAGCGTGGACTTACCAGCATCCGGGTGGGCGATGACTGCGAATGTGCGGCGGCGGGAAGCTTCGGAGGCAATACTCATGCGGGCTAGTTTAGCCGCTGCCTGTTACCACTCCACATTGAGCTGGCGGCCCAGATCATCAAAGATGCGCCGGGCCACGGAGAGCTTCTTCGCAATCGGCCGCTGCAGGCCTGGCTTGCGCTTCTGGTTGTAATACTCGCCGGAGTCGAAATGGATGCCCGGTGTGCCGCTGAGGAAGTAGGCCAAGTTCTCCCCACCCTTGTCCGCCTTGCCCAAGACGTATTGAGCCGCAGTGGTCGAATAGAGCTTGCTCGTCCTGCTCGTTGAGTTATGCCCGAAACCAGTATTCAATATCCCCGGGTGGAAGGCCACGGAGGTCAGCCCGTGGGAGGCGAGGTAGCGGGTCAGCAGGATATCGCCCAACTTGGCGTTGCCATAGGCGCGCTCCGCCGTGAATTTTTCAAAAGTATTCGGGTCACCGGGGTCGAAAGAGGAATACAGCATGTTGGCCAACGAGGCGGTCTGCACCACGGTGGCGTTGCTGGCCCGCAGCGTATCGCGCAGCAAGGAGGTCAGAAGAAAAGGCGCCACAACGTTGATCTGCCACGTGCGCTCGAAACCATCGGCGGTGGCGAAAGGGCCGTCGAACATTCCGCCGGCATTATTGCCCAAGGCGTCGATCCGCGGGTATTGGCTCAGCTCCTCGGCGAGCCGGCGCACCTGGCCCAAAGACTCATAATCGGCCACATGAAAGTCGGCTCCGATCTCCTCAGCCACAGCCTGCGTCTTCTCCGGGTTGCGGCCCACGAGCACGAGCGAATCCTGCGGGCGGCGCTGGTGAAGGATACGGGCAGCGGCCGCGCCCACGCCGTCAGAGGCTCCGGTGATGACGATAGTTTTCGGGTCGTTATTCAATGGCAGGCTCTGGCTCGTGCGGCTCATACTTGGACAGTGTAGGACGTTGAGCGTGGTCGCGCCGGGGGTTATTTCGTCCGGGAATGGATTTCCTGCTGGGCCTTGTTGAGACCCTCAGCCACGATGAGACGTGCGGCCTCGGCGGCGGTGGCGATGGTGGAATCGAGCTCAGCGCTGGCGTCGACAGGCGCGAGCACCCAATCCGGGATGGAACCACCCTTGGGTGGGCGCCCGATACCGATGCGCACGCGCAGGTAATCGCGCGTGCCCAAGCGCTCGCTCAGTGACTTAAGGCCGTTGTGGCCGTTTTCGTTGCCGCCCTTCTTAATGCGCACCTTGCCGGCGGGCAGGTCGAGCTCATCGTGGATGACGATGATGTTCTCTGCCGCAACGCCCAGCAGCGTGGCCAACGGGGCGATGGGATCGCCAGAGAGGTTCATGTAGGTGTGTGAGCGCAGCGCTACGACCTTCGTGCCCCCAAGCTCGAGCTGTGCCGCGCTGAGTTGGTGTCCGGTGACAGGCTCGAGCATGTCACCAGATTCGGCGAGGAGATCATCCACGGCCATGTACCCCACATTGTGGCGGGTCGCGGCGTATTTCGCGCCGGGATTACCCAAACCCACGATGAGCCACTCGGCGCTTAAATCCGAGGGGTTAAGTCCGGAGGCGGCGGCCTTCTGTGTTTTCTTATTCGGTGCTTCGCCGGCGCGGCCAAAGAGGCGGGTGAAAAAGTCACGGATGGCAGACACAACTACTTCCTTGATGGTTTTCTTTAGGCTGGGTAACCATGAGTCAACTTCTTGAGACTATCACTTGCCCTGTCCTACCTGCTCCGATGGCGGGCGGGCCCACCACGCCTGAACTAGTGGCCGCCGCCGACGCCGCCGGTTCCTTCAGTGCGCTGGGGCTGGGAATCTGCTCCGTCGACGCCGCACGGGAGGCCATCGCTGCGTGTGCTGGCTCGCGCTTCGGGGTCAATATCTTTCACCCGCAGCGCGCACTGACCGAAACGGAACTCGCCGCTGCGCAGTCCCTCGCCGCCGAAGAGGGCGCCGTGCTTGGCGACGTCTCCCTCAACTTCGGCTGGCAGGACAAGCTCGACGCCGCGCTGGAGGGTGGGGCAGCGGTGCTGTGGTCGATGTTCGGCGTCTTTAGCGAGGACGAGGTCGCGCGCATCCATGACGCTGGGGCAGAGGCGTGGACCACGGTCACCAACCCCGAGGAGGCGCAGGCCGCGGCCGCCCGCGGCATCGATGTGTTGTGCGTGCAGGGCCCTGAAGCTGGCGGGCACCGTGGTGTGTGGGACCCGAGTGCGGAACCCGATCAGCGCCCTCTCGAGGAACTCGTCGCGGCGGTCCACCAGGTCACGGACCTTCCGCTCATTGCCGCGGGTGGTCTGCGCACGGCGGAAGATGTTGCCACGGCCCTGGCCTGGCCGGGGGTAAAAGCAGTCAGCTGTGGTTCCGCCTTCCTGCTCTCCGAGGAAGCGGGGACGAGTGAACACAACCGTGGCCTTCTGCGCCGCGGTGGCCAGACGGTGTCCACCCGCGCGTTCTCTGGGCGCTACGCCCGCGGGCTGGAGACCGCCTACACGCGGGCACACCCGGACCTGCCTTTGGTCTACCCCTACCTCAACGCGCTACTGAAACCTCGTCGCGCCCAGCTTGACGCGGACGTGGACTATTGCCTCGTAGGTGTCGATGTAATGAAACTTGGCGGGGGTAGTGTGGCGGAGATCCTCGCTCAACTACACCCAAACGGGCATGAATAACGGTTAATATTTACGGATGGACAGAGTTTTACACCCTTTTTGACGAGTAAAGGATACAAAGCACGTGACTTCGAACGCGCACATTGGGCACGAGGATTGGAACGAGCGCCTGGAGTTGGCCCAAGAGATGATCCCGCTCATCCACCAGCTGCACCGCAACAACAACGTTGTCACCTCGATCTACGGCCGCCTGCTCATCGGCGTGACTGACATCGACATCATCAAGGCGCACCGCTACGCCCGCCGCATTGCTGAGCGCGAGCTTTCCACCGCAGAGACCCTGCCTATTCTCAAGGAACTGTGCTCGATGAACCTGGGCACCGCCTCCATTGACCTGGGACGTCTGGCTACCGGCTTCGAGGAGTCCGGCTCCGATAACCTGCGCAACTACCTCGAGGAGACCCTCGTGGATCTCGTCGGCGCTGGTGTGGACAAGGAATCCACCGACGTCGTCCTCTACGGCTTCGGTCGCATCGGCCGCCTGCTGGCCCGCATCCTCATTGCCCGCGAGGCTGCCTACGGCGGCGTGCGCCTGCGCGCCATCGTCGTGCGCAAGAAGGGCGACATGGATATCTTCAAGCGTGCCTCCCTCCTGCGCCGCGACTCCGTCCACGGTGCCTTCAACGGCACCATCGCTGTTGATGAGGAGAACGAGGTCATCTGGGCCAACGGCACGAAGATCCAGATGATCTACGCCAATGACCCGGCGGACATTGACTACACCAAGTACGGCATCGACAACGCCATCGTCGTCGACAACACCGGTGTGTGGCGCGACCGCGAGGGCCTGTCCCAGCACCTGCAGTCCAAGGGTGTGGCTCGCGTGCTGCTCACCGCTCCGGGCAAGGGCGACCTGAAGAACATCGTCTACGGCATCAACCACGGCGACATCGAGGACTCCGACCAGATCCTCTCCGCCGCATCCTGCACCACCAACGGCATCACCCCGGTGCTCAAGGTCATCAACGACCGCTACGGTGTGGTTCACGGCCACGTGGAGACCGCCCACTCCTTCACCAATGACCAGAACCTCATCGATAACTTCCACAAGGGTGACCGCCGCGGCCGCGCAGCTGGCCTGAACATGGTGCTCACGGAGACCGGTGCAGCCAAGGCTGTGTCCAAGGCGCTGCCGGAGTTTGAGGGCAAGCTCACCGGTAACGCCATCCGCGTTCCCACCCCGGACGTTTCCATGGCCGTGCTCAACCTCGAGCTGGAGAAGGAAGCTGACCGCGACGAGGTCAATGACTTCCTGCGCAACGTGTCCCTGCACTCCGACCTGCGCCAGCAGATCTCCTACATTGCCTCCCCGGAAGTTGTGTCCTCTGACTTCGTGGGCTCTACCCACGCTGGTGTGGTCGATGGTCTCGCCACCATCTCCTCCGGCAAGCACCTCGTGCTCTACGTGTGGTACGACAACGAGTTCGGCTACTCCAACCAGGTCATCCGCATCGTTGAGGAAATCGCCGGTGCTCGCCCGGTGGTATACCCGAAGCGCGTCGATGTTTCTGAACTCTAAGAGCTAGAACAAGAACACCGCCCGCGCTGCATGGCGCGGGCGGTGTTGCTGTTTTGAGGGCCTGCTCTGGTTTGCGACCTAGCTTTGCCAGGATGTTTCAAACACGCAACTGCCCGATTTGCCAAAAGTAGGGGCTGAGATTGAAAAATCCGGGCGACTTTCGTCAGATTGGTCGGTTTAGCGGGAAGATAGCGCTCGAGTATGGAGTAAATGCCGTGCGCGCAATGTTGCAGCCACACCGAGCACTGCGGCCAACATCACAGCGACGGCATAGCGCAAAGGTGAGTACGCAACCAAAGGCCAGGCGGGGAAGGCAAGGATCCATAGGCCGGTTTCTGCCAAGACATCGCCGCCTAACGTGATGGAGACGATCGTCCCTACGATTGTGAGGGCGATAGCACTCACGATGCCGAGGCGAATCACCAGTATGAGTGATACGGCCGCGATGACAAAGCCCACCCCAACCGCCAGGGGGAAAGCCAGAAGCTGGGCAGCGATATCGCCACCTGCGAGTGCACTGGTCAGGTATGCGGCAGCGCAAACCGCCACGATGACGGACAAAAACCACATGAGGATTCCGGATGTGCCGAACCGTGTTTCCATATACACCAGCGGCCACGAATCTGACATGCGCGGCCATACGAGGACAGGCAAAATACCTGCGCCGACCGGCAGCAGAAAGAAGTAAAAGAAACCTTCGACGTAGTTAGCGGGATAGAGCAGGGCGACAAAGCCTAGCGCCAGAATGCTGAGCATCAGGCAAGAGAACACCGCTGGGCTAAAAGCTGCACGGTGGAGTCCTAGCAGCGTAGACCACAGCGAGGACTGTGCCGCCGCACGTGGGTGGTTCGTAGGCTGCCATACTTGGGCTTTTTCCACGGTGGTATCAGCCACGTCGGCGTCAGCCTGGGCTTTTGTAGAACGCGTGAAACGGTGTCGCAGCGAGAACATTGGCTGGTATCGTCGCGGTGTGTAGACCGCGGCTAATGCTCCGAGCACGGCGAGGATGACGCACAATATGAAAGCCGGTAGTGGACTGCTGCTTAGAAGTGGGTCGTGTGGTTCAAGAGGCACCGAGTTCTGGTGAATACGCAATGCGCGTAAAAGCAGTCGTTGCGGCCATGCTGGGGGAAAGGCCCACCACTTGCCTGATTCAACAGTGCTCGGAAGGATGCTGAGCATTTGCCACAAGGCCGCAGCAACCAGTGTAAAGGCGAAGCCCAGTCGGCGGGCACAGGCAGCGGAAAGCCCGGCAATGCCAAGTGCACCAAGGAAAGAATAAAGCCCGGCGACGAGGATAAGCTCGTGGTTCTCGCGCCCCTGGATGGCGACAGCGAGCCAGGAACCACCAAAGTTCAGCATGTGGAAGAGCGCAATGCTGGCAATGACGCCGAGAAGCCGGACAGCGTTCTCCCGACGCGGGTTGAGGTTTCTCCACTGCGTCCCGCCGCTGCGGGTAACGGCCTCACGGTGTTCTGGGACCGCAGCGAATAGCGCAACAAGTGGGGCGTACATGCCGGTAACAAATAAGGATTGCCAAGCCAAGACGCCTGTGGCATCACTGTGCACCGATGCCATAGATGAAAAGATCACCGTCATGATGACCAGCGGTAGAGCAAGTAAAGGCAACCACTGTAAGGTGCTTCCACGGCTGCGCAGTAGTTCTGCTGAAAGGTAACTCGGGCGAGGATCAGTAGTGTGCTTAGGCACGTGACTCTCCTCCCCGGTTGGTAGGCGCTTGGGAGGGGTGGCCAGGTGAGGTAAGTCGGAAGAATTCCTCCTCCAACTGACCACGTGGAGCTAGCTCGTGCAGGGAACCGGAATAGCGAATCGTGCCCTCGGCCAAGACGGTGATGTCATGGGCAAGGTGCAGGACCTCTCCAAGTTGGTGGGAGCTGACGATAACGGTGTGCCCAGCCGCGGCTAGTTGTTGTAGTAGCTCTCGCAATTCCTTGATGCCTTGGGGATCGAGGCCATTCTGGGGCTCATCAAGAACAAGTACCTCTGGATCGCCGAGGAGAGCTTGCGCTAACGCCAGGCGGGCCTTCATACCAGTGGAAAAGGATTTCGCCTTCTTGGAGCCAACGCCGTTGAGCCCAGCGATGGAGAGAACCCGGTCAATCTCGGAATCAGGAAGGCCCAGAAGTCGAGCGTGAACGCGAAGATTCGCCGAGGCAGAAAGATGGCCATAAAAGGCTGGCCCGTTCACTGAGGCACCAATGCGGCGAAGCACATTGCGGTTCCAAGGTTGGCCCGCCACGTTGATGGAGCCTGAGTCAGGCGGCAGGAGACCTAAGAGGATGGAAAAGAGCGTCGATTTTCCTGCCCCGTTGCGCCCGAGGAGCGCATGCACGCGGCCCGGGGAGATGCGGAAGGAAACATCATCGAGGACTCGTTGCCGACCAAAAGACTTCGAGATGTGCTCAAAAGAGATATCGCAATTCATAAAATGCAGTATCGCCGGGGCTCATCATAAAGGAATCCGCCTGCATGATGGTCTTCAGCGAGCAGACCTCCTACCGTGGTAGGAGCTTAGGCAACCCCAGCACGCTGCGCTAAGAGAACGAGGGCCACTCGGTCACGTGCGGCGAGTTTAGACATGAGCGCGGAGACGTGAGTTTTCACCGTGGTTTCTGCGATGACCATGTCGGCGGCTATCTCCGCATTTGTAGCACCACGCGCGATGAGCGAAAGCACTTCCATCTCGCGGCGTGTTACAAGACTGAGTCCTTGGCGTTCCTGGGCGCTGAGGTTTTCGCGCGTCAGCGCCGAGCGATAAGCCTCCAGCACTGGGCCGGTTACCCCGGCGGCCAGCACCGATTCTCCTTGCGCCACGTTGCGAACGGCGGTCACAAGAACCTCTGGGTCGGCATCCTTCAGCAGGAAGCCGTGGGCGCCAGCGGAGATGGACCGCGCCACGAGTTCTTCATCATTGAATGTGGTGAGCATGATGATGCGGCACTCGGGCTTGCGCTCGAGTATGGCTTGAGCCGCTCCGATGCCGTCCATGCCGGGCATGCGAATGTCGAGGATAGCCACATCAATGTGGTGGCTTAGTGCTGCTGTCACGGCGTCCGCCCCAGTGGCAGCGGTTGCCGCGACCTCGATGTCTTCTTGCGCAGTGAGGATGGTAGACAACGCTGAGAGCAGCATTGCTTGATCATCGGCCAATAAGACGCGGATTCTAGATCTGCTGTGTGGCATCCTTGGTCTCCTTCATCGGTATCTGTGCGTGCAAGGAAAAGGAATGAGCATTGCCGGAATAGTCGAGGCGACCGCCAAGCGAACGAGCTCGTTCCGCCACTCCGACTAAGCCCACGCCGCTGCCCGCGACGTTGCTTGGCGTGGGATGAGGATTGGTGGAGGTGAGGGTGAGCGCGGCGGCGTCATCAAGTACAAGCTCAACCACGACATGCGTGCCGACGCCCTGATGGCGCAGAGCATTCGTCAAGCCCTCCGTGGTAATGCGCACCAATGCCATCTGCACCAACGACGGCACGGCGTATTCAGCTGGGAGGTTTGCGTCGACTTTCAGCCCAGCAGCGCGGAAGCCTTCGAGGATTCCTTCGATGTGCTCAAGTTGTTGAGCAGGCTCCAGAGCCGTGGGTCGGGGTGAGCGCAAGGCAGCGACGATTCCGCGAACCTCGCGCAGGGCGGTATCCGCATTATCGCGGATCGAAAGAAGTGCTTCTTCAGCCGCGCCGGAGTCCGCAGTCGCTGCAATGATGCCTGCATTAGCCTGAACCTTAATCAGGGTGAGGGAATGGGCAAGGACATCGTGAAGTTCCCGTGCAATGAGGAGGCGTTCTTCTTCTTGTGCTTGGTGGAAGCGCTCGCGCGCTAGTATCTCCCGTTGGCGATCACGGTCAAAATACCGGGCAGCGATGAAATACGTGCTTCCCAGCACCGCCCAGTGAGCCACCACCATGGCAAGGAAGGGTGTGTCGACCTCATAGCGCAGAAGGTAGGTCTCAGTGTCGATGCGCCACATGAAGGGGGAGATAAAGGTACCGATCACGGTGATGAACAGAACCACCCGCGGAATCAGCCTCTGGGTGATGTACCGCGAGGTGGTGTACACGGCCATGGGGGCGGTCAACGCCCATGGGGTGAGGCCGCTATTGGTGGGGAGCTGGTTCATCCATATGACAGCCCAGGCCAGGAGCAGAACTAGGAATCCTGTTGCGCTCACGACAGGCTTCGAGCGCCAGACTAAGAAAAGCGGTATGAACAGTAGCGACAAGAGAGCCTCGAAAACTTCCACCGTTCCGGGGGAGGAAAATGCCAAGGCACAATAAAAGGCCGCTACGAGCCCCGCGACTCCTGCGAGTAGCGCGTCCCCCAAATGCACCGAGGACAGAAAGGTACGCGCGGTGCGGGAAGAGCTCATAGTCGGCCATGGTAGTACATGTCGAAAGTACTACTTCTTCTTTTTGTCCTTCTTTTTCTTGCCCTGCTTCTTGCCGTCGCCGTTGACCTTGGCACGCTCCAAGTCGGCAGCGGCATCCGGAACGTAGGCAAAGTCGTTGCGCGGCGGGCGGACATATTCAGCCTCGAGCTCGGGGCGGTTTGGAATCTCGGGTACGTCCTGCTCCACGTGCTGGTACGGAACCATCTTGAGGATGTGGTTGATCACGTTGATGCGCGAGCGCTTCTTATCCTCAGACTCCACCGTGTACCACGGGGAGGACGGGGTATCGGTGTGGACGAACATCTCATCCTTGGCACGCGAGTAGTCTTCCCAACGGGTAATGGACTGCAAGTCCATGGGGGAGAGCTTCCAGCGGCGCAGCGGATCGTTGCGACGGGATTTAAAGCGTGCGAGCTGCTCCTCGTCAGAGACGGAGAACCAGTACTTGAGCAGGATAATGCCGTCTTCGATGAGCATGTGCTCCAGCAGCGGGGCCTGGTGGAGGAAGCGAACGTATTCCTGCTGGGAGCAAAAGCCCATGACGCGTTCCACGCCGGCGCGGTTGTACCAGGAACGGTCGAAGATGACGATCTCGCCTGCGGTGGGCAGCTTCTCAATGTAGCGCTGGAAGTACCACTGGCCCGCCTCGCGGTCAGTCGGCTTGGGCAGAGCTTCGATGCGGCAAGTACGCGGGTTCAGGTACTGCGTAATGCGCTTGATGGCGGAACCCTTGCCGGCGGCGTCGCGGCCTTCCATGATAATGACCACGCGG
The DNA here is from genome assembly GCF_001815175.1 of Corynebacterium sp. HMSC034H07. Taxonomy (NCBI): domain Bacteria; kingdom Bacillati; phylum Actinomycetota; class Actinomycetes; order Mycobacteriales; family Corynebacteriaceae; genus Corynebacterium; species Corynebacterium sp. HMSC034H07. The sequence goes on along the minus strand of NZ_KV819539.1, from coordinate 24,190 downwards.
GCGCCGGTCTCAACGACCCACTGCTGCATCTCGACGAGCTCTGCTTGGAGGCGCTTGAGCTCGTCCTCATAGGCTTGCTTGTCTAGCTTCGGCGGCTTGGTGGCAGACTTCTTAGACTGTGAACTCATACCTTTAAATTTACCTCTTAGCTGGGGAAATGCCTAACCGCAGGGGTTAGAGATGTGCGTGGGATGGAGCTGGGGATCAGACTGGCGATCAGTCAACCTCGTGTTGCGTCACCGCGCCGCTGGCGGCGTCGACATCGAGCTCGTGTTCCTGGCCGTTGGCCTTGAATTCAATCTCCCAGTGCGGGCCCTTGCCATCGTCACCATCGTCGTAGTCGACTTCCTTTTCTGTGACGGCCTGGGCATCAACGCCGGCGTGGGCTAAGGCTTTCTCAAAAGCTTCATCGCCGCTGAGCATGCCGGAGCCCTCTGCGTTGCCGGTGGCCCCGGCACCAGCCGTGCCGGCAGGCTGCTGAGCGTCATCATCGTCGCGGTCATCATCACGGTCATCGTCGCCAGCATCCGTGCCCGTCGCTGTGGCCGTTTCCGTCACGGTTTCCACCGGCGCGGGAGTCGGCGTCGGGGCGGGCTCGGCCTCCTTATCCGACGAGCACCCCACCAGCGCGGAGCTGGCGCAGAGCGCGATGCCGACGGCGGTGAAGCGGGAACGAAGAGTCATCGAGGCTAATCCTTCTCAGTTAATCGGGGGAAATGTGGTGTCCCACCGTATCGAAATCAGAGCGTGCTCGCTGAAGAGCCTGGATATGGCTGAATGTTAACGGCCGTGACAGGTGCAGCCTTCGCCGCAGCCACCGGCAGCAGGGGGCTCACCGAAGCGCGTGGTGTTCTCAATTGCCCCTAGCCCTTCGATGCTAATGCGGGTGCGGGAGCCGTCGCCCAGCAGCGCCTCCTCGCCACGCGCGAAGCCCACACCTTCCGGAGTGCCGGTGGCAATGACATCGCCCGGATTGAGAGGGTAGAGGGAGGAGCAGAAGGCGATGAGTTCGGCCACGGAGAAGATGAGGTCATCGGTGTTGTCGTCTTGGCGTACGTCGCCGTCGACGGTCGTCATAAGCCGCGCGGCCTTGCCCGGGGCCCATTCATCAGCCGTGGTCAACCACGGCCCGAAGCCGGCGGTGCGGTAGAAGGATTTGCCGGCGTGGAACTGCGTGGTGGCGCGCTGATAATCCCGCAGGGTGTAGTCGTTCATGATGGCATAGCCGGCCACGTAATCTAGTGCATCTTTCGTGCGCACCCGGTGCGCGCGGCGTCCCATGACCACGGCGAGCTCTCCTTCGTAGTCCAGCTTCTTCGTGGCATAGGCCGGGACATAAACGTCGTCGAAGGGCCCGGTCAGGGCCTCCGGAAACTTGATGAAGAGCGTGGGCTGCGTGGGAAGCTCGCGCCCCATCTCCCGGGCATGCTTGGCGTAGTTGACGCCAACGCAGATAATCTTGCCGGGGTGGGGGATGACGGGGGCTAGGTCGGCATCGTTGAAAACCACAGGCTCGCCGGACAGCTGCGCGGCCTTGCTCCAATCGGGGCTGGCGAGCAATTCTCCGACGTCCTCATAATCCAGCTCGGTGCCCACGTTGGGGCCGTCGATGCGGATAGCGCAAGTACCAAAACTGGTGCGGAGAGTAGCGAGCTTCATGGCGGCTAGTCTAACGCGCGAAGAATCTCATCGACGGCATCGGCACAGATGATGGGAATCTCGTGGGCCTCCTGCTTAGTCCACGGCTTGAGCACGAATGCGGACGGATCCATACGGCCGGGCGGGCGGCCGATGCCTACTGAAAGCCGCTGATAATCCTTGGTGCCCAGGGACTTCGTGGTGGAGCGCAGGCCGTTATGGCCGTGGTCCCCGCCGCCGAGGCGTCGCTTGATGGTGGCGAAGTCGAGCTCCAATTCATCGTGGATCACGATGATGTGATCATGAGGAACATTGAAGTATTGGGCGAGTGCCTTGATGGGACCGCCGGACAAGTTCATGAAGCAGCGCGGCTTGGCGACGATCACTTTGGTATCGCCACGTCGCGCTTCGGCGACATCCGTGTTTGTCTTTTTGTGAACGGAAAAGGAAGCGAATAGCTCGTGGGCTAGTTCATCAGCCACGTCAAAGCCGATGTTGTGGCGAGTTCCGGCGTACTTCGGCCCGGGGTTTCCTAGGCCAACGACGAGAAAAGGAGAAGAAGTCACGCAGCCATTCTAAGCCGCTGGGGTGAAGACACAAGAGCGCACCGCCACCTGCACGCTCACCCCCTCGGTATGTAGGGGAGGGAGTGAGAAAGAATGCAGGCAGCGGTGCGCTAGAGAATGAGGAGTGATAAGGAGAGGGGAGTTTTACTCCTCGTCGGCCTTCTCCTCGGCGGCGCCCTCGTCTGCGGACTCGGCGCCAGCCTCAGCGCCGCCGTCCTCGGCAGCCTCAGCGGCAGCCTCGAGCTCCTCATCAACCTGCGGCTCGGAGATGGAGACGATGACGGTGTCTTCCTCGGCCACGAGGGTGGTGCCCTCCGGCAGGGTGATGTCGCCAGCGGTGACCACGGTGCCATCCTCGAGACCCTCGATGGACACGGCGATCTCCTCCGGAATGTTGAGCACGTCTGCCTCGACCAGGAGGACGTCGGCATCCTGGATGGACATGAGGCCCGGAGCCGGCTCGCCCTCGAGGACAACCGGAACCTCGACCTCAACCTTCTCGCCACGCTTAATGGAGAGCAGGTCGATGTGGTCGATGTTGAAGGTCAGGACGTTCTGGTCGACGTGCTTGACCATGACCAGGTGCTGCTCGCCCTCGAGCTCCAGCTCGAACACGGCGTTGACGCCGTGGTTACGGACCAGTGCGGTCATTTCCAGGCGGTCAACGGCGAAGTGCAGAACGTCGACGGCGTGGCCGTAGACAACGCCCGGGATCTTGCCTGCAGCGCGCAGACGGCGAGCGAAGCCCTTGCCAAACTCAGAACGGACTTCAGCCTTCAATACGGGGCGCTCAGAAGCCATAAGTAAATCTCCTTAAAGTATCGTTGTGCGGCAAGGGCTCATGAAGAACCGTGTAGATACGACAAAAGCCTGCCGATGGACGTCTTGGACGAGTCATCGCAGGCTTAATACAAGATTCACTGCTTAACTTGTGCTATCGCGTCGATAACGGATTTCTCCCTCGCCGAGACGCACAAGATTTTAGCAGCAGCGTCGTCGCAGAACCAAATCTAGTGAGTCTCAAACAGCGTGGTCACAGAACCGTTCTCGAAAATCTCGTGGATGGTGCGAGCCAGCAGCGGGGCGATGGACAGCACAGTGAGGTTGTCCCAGCCCTCGGTGGACTGCGGCAGGGTATCGGTGGTGATGACCTCGACAGCGCCGCCCTCGGACAGGCGCTCGCGAGCCGGGTCGGAGAAGACACCGTGGGTACAGGCAATAACCACGGACTTGGCGCCGGCCTCCTCCAGTACGCGGACCGCGCCCGCGATGGTGCCACCGGTGTCAATCATGTCATCGAGCAGGATGCAGTCCTTGCCCTCGACGTCACCGACGACGCGGTTGGACACCGTCTTGTTGGCTTCGGTGTTAGAGCGGGTCTTGTGGACGAAGGAGAGTGGGGCATCGCCCAACTCGTGTGCCCACTTCTCTGCCACCTTCACGCGGCCGGCATCGGGGGAGACCACGGCCAAGTTGTCCATCGGGTACTTGGACTTGATGTAGTCGGTCAGGATCGGCATGGCGTGCATGTGGTCGACCGGGCCATCGAAGAAGCCCTGAATCTGGTCGGTGTGCAGATCCACGGACACGATGCGGTCGGCACCGGCAGCGGCGAGCAGGTCCGCCACTAGGCGGGCGGAGATAGGCTCGCGGCCGAGGTGCTTCTTGTCCTGGCGCGCGTACGGGTAGAAGGGCAGGATGGCGGTGATGCGCTTAGCAGAGCCGCGCTTGAGCGCATCAATCATGATGAGCTGCTCTACCAGCCACTTGTTGAGCGGCTGGGTGTGGGACTGCATCACGAAGCAGTCAGCACCACGGACGGACTCCTCGAAGCGAATGAAGATCTCACCGTTGGCGAAATCGCGGGCGGTGGTCGGAACCAGATCGGTCTTGAGCTCCTTGGCCACAGCCTCAGCCAACGCCGGGTGAGCGCGCCCGGTGAAGAGCATCATGTTCTTGCTGCTGCCGGTAACCTTGCCAGTCATCAGTAGATATCCCTTTACTTGTCGTTAGTTAGTGGTCTGATCGTCAGCCTGGGCGTCCTGTGCCTTGTCGGCGGCTTCCGCTGCCGGCGTGCCCGGACGCTTCTTTTGCACCCAACCTTCGATGTTGCGCTGCTTGCCGCCGGAGACCGCGAGCGCTCCCGGGGGAACGTCGTCCTTAATTACTGTACCCGCACCGGAGTAGGCGCCATCACCGACGGTGACGGGGGCGATGAACATGGTGTCCGATCCGGTGCGCACGTGGCTGCCGATGGTGGTGTGGTGCTTGTTGACGCCGTCGTAGTTGACGAAGACGGAAGAGGCACCGATATTCGAGTAATCACCCACGGTGGCATCGCCGATGTAGGTCAGGTGCGGCACCTTGGTGCCGCGGCCAATCTGCGCCTTCTTCGCCTCGACGAAGCCGCCCAGCTTGCCCTCTTCACCCACGATGACGCCCGGGCGGATGTAGGTAAACGGGCCCACCTGAGCGTTGGTGCCGATGACGGAGTCGAAGCCGTGTGTGCGCACCACGCTGGCGCCAGCGCCCACCTGCATATTGGTCAGGGTGGTGTCGGGGCCCACCTCAGCACCATCGGCGATGGTTGTCGCACCCCACAGCTGGGTATTGGGGTGAATGACAACGTCCTGGCCAATGGTCACGTTGACGCCGATCCAAGTGGTATCGGGATCGACGATGGTGGCGCCGCCGCGCATGGCTTCCTCGACCACACGGCGGTTGAGAATGCGACCGGCCGCGGCCAACTGCACGCGGTCATTCACACCGGAGAGCTCCTCCGGATCGACAGCAACGTGCGCGCCGACGCGGTGGCCTCCCTCGCGGGCGATCTCCAGCACATCGGTGATGTAAAGCTCGCCCTGGGCGTTGTCGGAGTTGAGCTTCGTCAAGGCGTCGCGAAGCACGGCTCCATCGAAAGCAAAAACGCCGGAGTTGACCTCGCGCACCGCGCGCTGCTCCTCGGAGGCATCCTTTTGCTCCACGATGGCGGTGACCGATCCATCCTCGGCGCGCAGCACGCGGCCGTAACCGGTGGGATCCTCCAGGGTCATGGACAGCACGGTCACGGCGTTGCCTTGGCCGGTGTGGGTCTCGTGCAGCTGGCGCAGTGTCTCCGGGCGCAGAAGCGGAACGTCACCGTTGGTCACGATGACGGTGCCGTCGAAGTCAGGCAACGCACTCAGGCCGCACTGGACGGCGTGACCGGTACCGTTCTGCTCTTCCTGGACGGCCTGGGAGACCTCGCAGTCCAGCTCCTCGGAGATGGCATCGACGGCAGGGGAGACCTGGTCGCGCTGGTGGCCCACGACGACCACGAGGTGCTCCGGGTTCAAGCCAGCGGCTGCGTGGAGGGCGTGGCCGAGAAGTGACCTCCCGCCAATCTCATGCAACGTCTTTTGGGTTGAGGATTTCATGCGGGTACCTGCGCCTGCGGCAAGGACGATGGCGGCGCAGTTCGTTACTTCAGCCACGAGTGTGTGCTTCTCCTGTGATTGGGGATGTCAGGACTTACTTTTTTCATCATAACGCCTGCGTTCTATTTTTCGCGTGAGACCTCCGGAAGTGCCCGGGCACGCCAGGCGCCGAGCAGACCGATGCAGGCCAAGAACAGAATGGCTGCCGAGGGACCAGCCAGCGCGATCACGGCGGAGATGCCGCCAATCACGAGGAGAATGACACCCATCATGGTGTTTGCAGCCCCGACGTAGCGGGTGCGCTTGTCTTCGCCAGCCATGTCCACCACATAGGTCTTGCGCGCCACGCGAATGGCAGTGTGCGCCAGGTTGACCAGGAAGAAACCGAGAGGCAATGCCCACATGCTTACCGCTGCCGGCGCCCACGCGGCACACGCGACGATGCCCAGCAGGATGATCGCTGCGGCACCCGCACCCCAGGACATGACCAAGCGGGAGGACTTATCCGAGAGCACGCCGGATACACGGCCACCCACGAGGCTGGCCAAGCCCGAGGCCAAGACGAAGCCGCCGAGCCCGCTCAAAGCCTGCGAACCGATGCTCTGCGAAAGCACCACGATAAAGGAGGTGGACAGGGCAGACACCAAAAGCAGGGCACGAACGTTGACGAAGCTGCGGAAGCGGGAATCCTGGGTGTATAGCTTCCAGGTGTCCGTCCACCAGCTGCGGTTCAGGCCTTTCTGACCGGCGTCATCCGGCACCGGCTCCTCGATGGTGCGGAAGACTGCTGCCGCCAAGAACCACGTGGCCGCACCGATGGCCAGCAACGCCGCCAAACCCCAGCGCGGGAGCTCGCCCAGCACGGCGAGGATGCCACCGGTAATCAAGGTGACCGCGCCGCCGAGCTGCGTGGCCCGGCCGGTCACTACTCCGCGGTGGCCCTTGGAGATGGTGCGGCCCTGCACGTCTTTGCCGGTCAGCGAACACAGCGCGCGCAGCACGGCGAGAGCTGCCAGGGCGAGGCAGACGATGAGGCCGAGGAGGGGGCCGTCGACAAGCACCGCAGCCGCCGCGATGATCGCCGCGCACAGACCCTGGCCCACCGAGCCCAGCACCCACAGGCGTTTGCGTGCTGGATGGGACACCACCCACGGGGTCAGCGCCGCCTGCGGGAGCATGGAGCCGGACTCGCGCAAGGGGACCAGTAGGCCCGTGAAGAAGCCCGGCACCCCGGCCACGCTAAACAGCCAGGGTAGGACCGTCTTTCCGGAGAGCAATTGATCGCCCACTCCCTGCAGGCCATTCGACCAGACGAAGCGGCGGGCATTGGCGGACTCTTCGGACGGTGAGGAGCCGTGGGGAGATGCTGAACGCGAAGCCATGACTGTGATCTTAAGCCCGGCTCGCTCCAATCCGGGGTCTAAGGTTCACCTGATCTCTATCCTGGGAGGCATGTCTATCTCCGCTCGCCCTACAGTATCCCGCCGTATTTTTGTCCAGGGTTCCGTGCTGACTGTTGCCGGTGCCGCCGTGATGGGGTTGAGCGCCTGCTCCACTTCGGGGTCGAAGAATCAACCGGAGCCGCTGGGCTACGACGGCGAGCCGCGTGCCCTGCCCATCCCGCCCGTGGAGGAAGGGGAGGTCGTCGACGGCACGCGCGTATTCAAACTCACCGCCCAGGACGGCTACTCGGAGATCCTCCCCGGCAACGACCGCACGCGGACGTGGGGCTTCAACGGCGCCTTCTTGGGCCCCACTCTGCGGGCTCGGCGGGGCGAGAAAGTCCGCGCGGAAATCACCAACGACCTCATTGAGATGACCACGGTGCACTGGCACGGCATGAAGCTTCCGGCCTATTCGGATGGCGGCCCGCACTCACCGATTGAGGTGGGCAAGACCTGGAAGCCCGAGTGGGAGATCATCCAGCCCGCGGCCACGCTGTGGTACCACCCGCACCCGCACATGGCCACGGCCACGCATGCCTACCGCGGGCTGGCGGGCATGTTCCTCATCGGTGACGATGTGGCCGATGACCTGGACCTGCCGCAGGACTACGGTGTGGACGACATCCCGGTAGTCATCATGGATGCCAAGTTCACCGACGATGGCCAGATTGATGAAAAGAGCGATAACACTCTGGGCCTTCTGGGCACCACGCCTCTGGTCAATGGCATCACCAATGCGCGCTTCGACGCCACCACGCGCCGGGTCCGCTTGCGCCTGCTCAACGGTGCTTCGATGCGCTTCTACACGCTGGAGCTCAGCAACGGTCCCTTCCATGTCATCGCCACGGACACGGGGCTTCTCGACGCCCCCGTGGAAACCGATGCCCTCTTCCTTGGCCCCGGCGAGCGCGCCGAAATCATCGTGGACTTGGAGCCCGGCAAGGGGGTCCAGCTGCGCTCGGTGCCGCGCAAGGATAATTTTGGGGTGCCCAAGGACAAGGACGCGGCCGACTTCGGCTTCCAAGATTCCTTCGACCTGCTCACCATTTCCGGGCCGGCGGAAAACGCCTCGGAGCCATCGGCCCTGCCGGCAACGCTGGACCCCGCCGCGGCAAAGACACCATCGGATGAGGGGCTTAAGGAGCGTGAGTTCGTGCTCAACACCTTCATGATTAATGGTGAGCAGATGGACATGGCGCGGGTGGATACCGTCATTGATCATGACGCCCCGGAGATCTGGACCGTGACCAATGAGAACTCTGACTGGCCGCACAACTTCCATATCCACAACGCCCGCTTCAAGGTTCTGGAGTGGGACGGCGACGAGAAGATGGATGTGTTCAACTCCGGCTGGAAAGACATTGTCAACCTTCCGCCGAAGGTCACCGCACGCCTGCTGGTGGAGTTCGGTCACTTCCCGGATAAGACCATCCCGTACATGTACCACTGCCACATGCTGCTGCATGAGGACGAGGGAATGATGGGGCAGTACGTCATGGTCAACAAAGGCGAGAAGCCCGACGTGCGCGTCAAACCCGCCGCCTTAGTCTTCGACCAAACCGCCACCGCCCACTCCGCACACGCCGGCCAGGTGGTGGACTCCTCCCGCAGCCCCTATGCGACTCCGGAGGCGAAGACCTAACCGTTCACGATTCTCTCGTAGGCACGGCCTGCTAGCGGTGTAGACGGTTTCGATGTTTGCAAAAGTGCAGACCTGGAAGTGCAGATCTGCTGGTCGTCGACAAGCAGTGCGTTGGCGCTTCACGACGCCCACCTGCGTGAATGCACTTCCAGGTCTGCACTTTTGGAAACGGTGGCCGTCAAGGGCGCCTGAGTAAGGCACTTTGAGGCGGCACGGGGGTAGCAATAATGAACTGCAACAAATTCACTATCGTTATGTGAGTAGTGCGCTAGGGTCAGTATCTGTGATTCAGGACGTCGACCCGCTCATCCATTCCCTGTACCAGGTCTTTGACCTCATCGGTGTGGTGCTCAACGGCATTATTGGTGGCACCATTGCACGCCGTAGGGAATTCGACATTATTGGTTTCGTCTTTCTGGCGCTCTTTTCGGCGCTGGCGGGCGGCATGATTCGTGACATGCTGATCTCTCATGGCCCAGCAGCCGCTATCTCTGATCCGTGGTATCTCACTCTGGCATGCGTGGGTGCGCTCATTGCTTTCTTGATGGACCTCAAGGGCAAGGTCTGGGAGATCTTCCTTGAGCACGCGGATGCTGTCATCTTGGGTGTGTGGTGTACGACTGGCTGTGTGAAGGCGCTGGCCTACGATATGCCGTTTATTGCCTGCGTCTTCTTAGGTGTTCTGACCGCAGTGGGCGGCGGTATGGTGCGCGATGTTGCTTCCGGGCAGATTCCCTCGGTCTTTGGCGGCAGCCCGCTGTATGCCGTGCCGGCGGTACTTACCGGAATCGTGATGGCTTCCTTCGCACACTTCGATAAGTTTGCCCTCGGTATGATCGTCTCGCCCTTCGTGGGCTTTGGTCTGGCAGTTACGGCGTATTGGCGCGGGTGGGTGCTTCCGCGAGCAGGTGTAGCGCCCCTGAATTACACTGCGGCGCAGGTGGCATCGATCGCGCGGAGAGCCGAAATTAGGGGTTTTCGGCGTGGCCGCAGAAATCGTAAATAGGTTCTCGCGGGATTTGAACCTATCACTTGCGCAATACGGTCAGTTCCACGCAGCCCCCGAAGGCTCTCGTCCAGCGCTTTCTCGATATGTTCCTTCGCTTTTCTCCATACGTGTCATCGCACCGTCGAACCATGTACGGTGCCCGGGGCGCTCAGCTGCCCGCCTCGCTGCTCGGTCCGCAATAGTGCTTTCGGACCATGATCTTTACGCCGCTTAACCTGCTTCTCGATCACCTCTCGGGCGACTGCCACCGCGTGATGATCATGTGTCTTAGGAGTGCCCGATTAATCAATTTAATCCTCACCCCGTTTCAAGGTCTTGATTTCGGCTTCTAGAGCTTTCATGTCTATTTCGTTGACCTTAGAATCGAGTTGGCGTTGGTAAGCATCCCATTCTTCCTCGGCTTTGTTTACTGCCTGCTCGTGTTTCCTCTTCCCATATCCTTTGAGGACTTCGCGTTCGTTGAAGATGAGCCAGGCTTCCGTTTTTTCCACCCAATCCTTCAAGAGCATGGTTTTTCCCATCTCGGCTTGGTCTTCTGCATAGTCCAAATACATTGTGGTGAGCCTGCGCATACGCCTAGCTTCGTCTTCGTTAAGGAAGTTTTTCGCAATGCCCATGTCGCTTTTGTGGGGCGATTCTCCGCCCCACGTCGTGAGCCCAGCGTATGGCTTAGTGTGGTCTGCGCGTTCCCAGATTAGCTCTGCTGCGGTTCGGCCGTGGGTGGCGAAGTGGAGTCTGTTTTGAATCCCTGCGAAGAATTGTTGGACTTCTTTAAATGATTTCTTTTCCTGGTAGTCAGCGCTGGTTGCGGCTATGACGTCACAGATTTTGCGGAAAAATTGGCGTTCGGAGACCCGAATCTCTCGAATGGTTTCAAGTAATTCGTCGAAGTGGGTGTCAGCACCATCGTTTTTGAGTTTTTGAGCGTCGATGGCAAAGCCTTTGGTGAGGTATTCCCGTAGAACTTCTGTGGCCCATTTTCTAAATTGCGAGCCGCGTGGACTTCGTACGCGGTAGCCAACGGCGAGAATCATGTTTAGGTTGTAGTGATTAACGGACCTGGTTTGACCTGGTACTTTCAAAAGTTGTTTGAAAGTAGCTTCTGCACCTAATTCGCCTGAGCGTGTGATTGACTGAATATGGTGCGAGACGGAAGCTGTGGTGACGTCGAAGAGATCGGCCATCTGCTTCTGGGTGAGCCAGGCGTCGTTGTCTTTTAGTTGGAGTCTTACGTGTGCTTTACCATCTTGGGTGGTGTACATAGCGACTTGGTCGGGGGTAGTCACTGGTATCCTCTCCTCGATTTTCTCGTTCTTCCTGCTTATTCAGTGACGAGTCCGCAGCGAATTTGTCCGGCTCGTGGTCAAGCTCGCGGACAGCACTGTCATCCTCATCCTGCAGTGAAACAGAGGCACCGGACATGGGGGTCAAGATACGGGATATCTTCACGTTCGACCACGTGGTCAAAGGTTTCTGCTCAGTGGGCGAGTATATTATTGATGCGGCGCGCTACATCTGCGATTACCTGTTGGTCTGTAAGTGCCCGGAGCGGTTTCCACAGGTTCCGAAGTATCGCCAGCGCAATAACCCGCCACCTGAAAACGCAGGTAGACGGGCTATGCTAATCAGCTTCCCCACCAGGACTCGAACCTAGAATGACGGTACCAAAAACCGTAGTGTTGCCGATTACACCATGGGGAAACTGCGCACACAACGTGGGCGCTGGGGGACATGTTACCTGACGGGTGCGGGCGAGACCTAAACAGGTGGCCAATCTTCTTTATTGCGTTGCAAGCTGCCGACTTTTAGCTGGTGCGGGCGATGTCCAGTGGGGGAGATACAGTAGAAGACATGGTTCGACAAAGGATGACCGGGCGTGAGCGCCGTGAGCAATTGATCTCCATTGGGCGCGCGGCCTTCGCAGAACGCGGCTTCGATGGTGCCAGCGTGGAAGACATCGCCGCGCGCGCCGGCGTGTCCAAGCCGGTGGTCTATGAGCACTTCGGCGGCAAGGAAGGCCTGTACGCCGTCGTCATCGACCGCGAGCTCGTCGCTTTGGAAAAGGTCGTCACGGAATCACTGCAGACGGGTTCGTGGCGCCAGCGCATCGAGCAGGGGGTCGTCGCTTTGCTGACCTACGTGGAGGAGGAGACCGATGGTTTCTTAATCCTCGTGCGCGACTCCAAGCCAGGGGAGGAGCGTAGCTTCTCCACGCTGTTGAACACAGCGGTAAATCAGATTGCGCATATCCTCGGTGAGGCCTTCGAACACCGCGGTCTCGACCCCGAGCTGTCGGTGCTCTACGGCCAAGCGCTCGTCGGCATGGTGGCCACCACGGCCCAGTGGTGGCTAGATGAGCGCGAGCCTTCGCGCGAGACAGTCGCAGCGCACATCGTCAATTTGTGCTGGAATGGTCTTTCTGGCATGGAAGCAGCACCGAAGTTGAAGGGAGCCAAGTAGGTGGCAACGCCGATGCTGGGCGGGCTGCTCAAAGTAGCCGCCTCAGATCCGAAACTCAAAGGTCTCGCTACTCAAGTGGGCACACCGTCGCTGCACATCACGGGCATCGACCAGGCGCGCCCCTGGGCCATTGGCACGCTGGCTCACCACGCGCCGGTGCTGGTGGTGACTGCCTCCGGGCGTGAGGCGGAGGACCTCACCGCAGAGCTGGCAGCCATGCTGGGGGATAAGGTCGCCTACTTTCCCGCGTGGGAGACGTTGCCGCATGAGCGGCTGTCGCCGGCCCCGGATATCGTCGGCAAGCGCGCGCGTGTGCTCGACCTAGTGGGGGCGGGCAAAGCCCAAGTGGTGGTGACCTCTGCCCGCGGGTATTGCCAGCCTATCCTGAGCAAAGTGGAAGGCCGCGAGCCCATCTTCCTGAAGGAAGAAGCTGAGCACGAGCTCTCACATATCCTTTCGGAGTTGGAGTTTCGCGCCTACAAGCACGTGGATATGGTGGCCAAGCGCGGCGAGTACGCCACGCGCGGCGGCATCCTCGATGTTTTCCCCACCACCTCGGACTACCCGGTGCGTGTGGAGTTCTGGGGCGATGAGATTACCGATATCCGCCAGTTCTCCGTGGCGGATCAGCGCGCCATCCCGGAGATTGAGGTCGGCGAGGTCGCCATCTATCCCGCTCGCGAGCTGCCGATTACTAATGAGGTTGCCGCACGCGCCCGTGAGCTGGCTCAGAAGTTTGGCGGGAATGCGGCTCTGGCAGAACTGCTGACCAAGGTAGGCGAGCACATCCCTGCCGACGGTATGGAGGCGTTGCTTGCCGTGCTAGCCGACGACCCCTTTGTCACCCTCCCCGAACTCCTCACGGCGGGCACGCACGTGGTGCTCGTGGCACCGGAAAAGATCCGCACGCGCATTGCGGACCTGGAATCCACCGATGCGGAGTTCTTGGCTGCTGGCTGGGAGGCCGCCGCGATGGGCGCGGATGGTCCGCTGGCTGCCGAGGGCTTGGATACCTCGGCGTCGAGTTACCGCTCCTATGAGTCGCTTGAGGCGACGTGCCGGAATATCGAGGCCCCGCTGTGGACTTTTGCCCCGCCGGGGATGTTCGCCGCCGCTGAATCGGAGACTCTGCCGCTGGATTTTGAGCCCGGACCTACCCCACGCGGTGATATCTCAGAGATTGATGCGATGATGGCGCAGCTTCTAGCGCACACCACCGCCGGTGGGCGGGCTGCGTTTATTGCTCCTGCCCAGGGTGCGATCAAGCGCATGGTGGAGCGTTTCGCGGAGAAGGGGATTCCCACCAAGGTGGCCACGCCTGGGTGGGAGCCGAGCCCCGGCGAGGTTACCCTCTATCAGGCCTTGTCCCATGCGGGTCTGGTTTTCCCAAAGGTGCGCAAGCTGAAGGATGCTGAAGCGCTGCCGCTCGTGGTTATTACGGAAACTGATCTGACGGGTAACCGCGTCGGTGATATTGCGGGTGCGAAGCGTCGCCCAGCAAAGCGCCGCAACCGCGTGGATCCCCTCGCCCTGAAGCAGGGGGATTACGTGGTGCATGAGACCCATGGCATCGGCAAGTTCCTCAAGATGGCCGAGCGCACCGTACAGTCCGGTGATGAGACGTCGCGCCGCGAGTACATCGTGCTGGAGTATGCGGCGTCCAAGCGCGGTCAGCCGGCCGACCAGCTGTGGGTGCCCATGGATTCGTTGGATCTGTTGAGCAAATACACCGGCGGTGAGGCGCCGACGCTGTCCAAGATGGGCGGCTCGGATTGGAAGAACACCAAGAAGAAGGCGCGTGCCGCGGTGCGTGAGATCGCCGGTGAGCTGGTGGAGCTTTATGCCAAGCGCCAGGCAGCCCCTGGCCACCAGTTTGGGCCCGATACGCCGTGGCAGGCGGAGATGGAGGATAATTTCCCCTTCGTCGAGACTGAAGACCAAATGCTGGCCATCGATGCCGTCAAGCAGGATATGGAATCCACGGTGCCGATGGACCGCGTGGTCGTCGGCGATGTGGGCTATGGCAAGACCGAGGTTGCGGTGCGCGCGGCCTTCAAGGCCGTGCAGGACGGTAAGCAGGTGGCGGTCCTCGTGCCCACGACTCTGCTGGCGCAACAGCACGCCGATACCTTCCGCGAGCGCATGCAGGGCTTTCCGGTGGATATTGAGGTCCTCTCGCGCTTTACCTCGGCCAAGGAGTCCAAGGAGATTCTCGCCGGCTTGGCGGATGGTTCCGTGGACATCGTCATCGGCACCCACCGCCTGCTGCAAACGGGCGTGCAGTGGAAGAACTTGGGCCTCATCGTGGTGGATGAGGAGCAGCGCTTCGGCGTGGAGCACAAGGAGCACATCAAGGCGCTCAAAGCCAGCGTGGATGTGCTCACCATGTCCGCGACACCGATTCCACGCACCTTGGAGATGTCCATGGCGGGCATCCGTGAAATGTCTACGATTTTGACGCCTCCGGAGGACCGTCACCCGGTCCTGACCTATGTGGGCGCGTATGAGGATAAGCAGGTGGCAGCGGCCATCCGCCGCGAGCTGCTGCGCGACGGCCAAGTTTTCTTCATCCACAACAAAGTCGCCGACATCGAAAAGAAGGCCCGCGAACTGCGGGACCTGGTGCCGGAGGCGCGCATCGTCGTCGCACACGGCCAGATGAACGAGGACGTGCTTGAACGCACCGTCCAAGGTTTCTGGGACCGCGAGTTCGACGTGCTGGTATGTACCACCATCGTGGAGACCGGTCTGGATATCGCTAATGCGAATACCCTCATCGTGGAAAACGCCCACCACATGGGTCTATCCCAGCTCCACCAGCTGCGCGGGCGCGTGGGCCGCTCCCGCGAGCGCGGCTATGCCTACTTCCTCTACCCGAAGGGCGCCACGCTGACGGAGACCTCCTATGACCGTCTGGCCACCATCGCCCAGAACAACGATCTGGGCGCGGGCATGGCCGTGGCCATGAAGGACCTTGAGATGCGCGGTGCCGGCAACGTGCTGGGCGCGGAGCAGTCCGGCCACATCGCCGGCGTGGGCTTCGACCTCTACGTGCGCCTTGTCGGTGAGGCGGTGGAGACCTTCAAGGCGCTCGCGCGTGGGGAGACCCCCGTGGTCACGGACGAAGGGCCGAAGGAAATCCGCATCGACCTGCCGGTGGACGCCCACATCCCGGAGTCCTATATCAACTCCGAGCGCCTGCGCCTAGAGGTTTACCGCAAGCTCGCAGCCTCCAAAGACAACGCGGACCTGGCACACGTGGTGGAGGAAATGCAGGACCGCTACGGCCCCGTTCCGGAGCCGGTGGAACGCCTTCTCGCCGTGGCCCGCCTGCGCCACCAGGCCCGCCGGGCTGGGGTCAGCGACATCACGGTGCAGGGCACGCGCATCAAGGTCCACCCGGTGGAGCTGGCGGATTCGAAACAGGTACGCCTCAAGCGCCTCTACCCGGGCTCCAACTACCGTGCGGCGGCTAAAGCAATCCAGCTCAGCTTCCCCAAGGCAGGACGGAATGTCACAGACCCCAAGCTGCGTGACATTGAGCTGCTGCAATGGGTGGCGGATTTCCTAGCGTCGATGTTTGAACTCGAGCACGTTGACGTCAGTGGTGCTAAGACTAAGAAAAACGTCATTAGCGTAGGAGAGAAGTAATGGACGCCGCGAACAACCGCCTTGGCTATCCTCGGGCGAATCAACGGATCGTCATGGTGGCGGTGTGGATGTTCGCGGCGTTGATCAGCATCCCCGTCTCGCTGGTCATAAAGTTCAGCGGTGAGAACGGCGGCTGGCTCACCTTCATGTTGATGATGTTTGGGGTAATCCTGGTTGGTGTCTGGGTGTTGCTTGGGCTGCTGCCGCTCTTTATCCGCAGTGATTACGAGAGCAAGCTGGAGTGGGCGTGGGTGTCCATGGCCCTGGTGTTCATCGGCTTCATCCTGGGCAACGCCAACCTGCCGGATTTTGGAGACATCGGACCGGCCACCGTACCGACGTGGTGGTTTGGCAACGAGGAAGCGGCCACAATCACCGGCGGCATCCTCCTCGTTATCAGCGGCATCGGCCACGTGATGTGGCTCGCAAGCTGCATCACGTACGCGGTGCTCTCGCACCGCTCAGCACCTGAGGTGTTCTAGAGAACGAGGCGCCCGGTGCCCAAGCCCCACACTGCGGCGACAGCGCCGACAATCACCAGCGCCACAACGCACCATTCGAAGGTGTTAAACACGCGCTCCTTCTTGTACAAGCGCGTGGCCACATAAGGGATCATGCTCGGGACCACAGCCAGCGCGCCAAGCAGCACGTAGACCGGGTCGGCGGCGTAAATGAGCCAGACGGAATAAATGAAGGCGACGAGGCCGATGTAGAGGTGGCGGCGGTTCTCACGGCGGCTCACCTCCGGGCCAGACAAGTCGAAGCGCACCCCGGCATGCGGGTGGGTTAGCCCCTTGCCGCGCACCGCCAAGAGCACCAGGTACAGCGAGGAGAAGATGTAAGGCAGCAGGTACATGATGGTGGCCAGCTGCACCATCGCGTTATAGGACGTCTCGTTGAGGAAGAAGACGATGACGAAGAGCTGAATCGTCAGCGTGGAAATCAGCTGCGCAACCCAGGGCGCGCCGGCGATGTTCACAGTGCCGATCTTGCGGGGGAGAAGACCATCGACAGCCATCATGACGATAGGCTCCGCGCACAGCATCTGCCAGGACACATAGGCGCCAAGCACGGAAAGGCACAGGCCGAGGGAGATGAGCGCGCCGCCCCATTCGCCGACCGCGGCGGTGAGCACGGAGGCCATCGAGTTATCCGGAAGCGCTGCGAGCTCTTCCTGGGTAAGGACGCCGAAGCTCAGCGTGGACACGGACACCAGCAGCGCCAAGACGCTGATGAAGCCGATGACGGTGGCGCGGCCGACGTCGGCACGCGTGCGAGCCTGCTTGGAGTAGACCGAAGCGCCCTCCACGCCGATGAAGACCCACACGGTGAAGAGCATGATTCCCTGCACCTGCTCAAAGAGGGACTTATCAGAAGCCTTGCCCCAGATATCCAGGGTGAACTTGTCCCAGCTAAATCCCACGAAAGCGAGGATGACGATGAAGGCCACGATGGGCACGATCTTGGCCACGGAGGTGACCATGTTCATGATGGCCGCCTGCTTAATGCCGCGGGCCAGCACCGCAAAAATACCCCACGACAGCAAAGACACCGCAATGGCGGAAACCCAGCGGTGGTCGGCGTCAAAGAGGGGGACGTAGTGGCCGATGGTGTTGAAGAACAAGGTGGCGTAGCCCACCTGCGCCATCACGGAGCCGAGCCAGTAGCCCCAACCGGAGGTAAAACCGATGAAATCACCTAAGCCGGCGCGGACATAGGAGTACACACCGGAGTCGAGGTGCGGCTTGCGGTGCGCCAGTATTTGGAAGACGAAGGCGACGGAGAGCATGCCCACGCCGGCGATGAGCCAGCCGATGAGCATGGCGCCCGGGCCGGCGACGGAGGCGATGTTTTGCGGGAGAGAGAAGATACCCGCGCCCACCGTGGAACCGATGATGAGCGCGACAAGCGTCCACAGCGTCACGGAGTGCGTGCGCGGCGATTCGGTGAGATTGGAAGTGGTCATTGGTTAAAAATACCCCTTAAGGCGGGCTTTTGTGCAACTGCAGCGAAAGCTCATGGAACCCGGGACCTATACTCGTTGCTTATGACTGTCCTGTTGTTAGATCCGCGCTGGCCCACCCTAATCCCTCTGGAGGCCGTTGGAAAACTGCAGGGACCTGTTGTTTTTACCGATGAAGTACCGGTGAAGGTGCGGTGGAATTTCGACCAGCTCCTGTGCGGTGAGGATCCGGCAGGCCACGGTGTTGTGGTGAGCACAGATCCGTCCCACCCGCAGGTGCGCGCGCTTATCGACGCCCACGCGGAGCTCATCCTTGCCCCCTCCCTGGAGGAGCCGATGTGGCAGGCGCGCGAGGTGATGACGCGGGCCCGGCGCATCGGGGAGTGGGAGCGCGATCAAACCCATGAGAGCTTGCTGCCGTATCTGGAGGAAGAGTCCGCGGAGTTCGCCGAGGCGGTGCGGGAGCGCGCCTCTGAGGCCGAGCTGCTCAAGGAACTCGGTGATGTTTTCTTACAAGTCCTTTTCCATGCCGAGATAGCGGCGCGCCGCGGAGCTTTTAGCCTCGATGACGTCGCCATGTCCTTCGTCAACAAAATGCGCTCCCGCGCGCCCTACCTTTTTGACGGCACGGAGGACGTCGTGGAGGTAGAGGAGCAGGAGCGCCTGTGGGCCGAAGGTAAGGCCCGAGAAAAGGACTAGCCCTTCTGGATGATGGAGGACAGCAGAGGAGCGTAGTCGGTGAGCGTGGAGGACAGGCCAGTGCCGCCGGTGACGATGGTGTCTTCCTTAACGATCTTGCACTCGAGGGCACGGTCAGCGGTCTGGCCGGAGTACTTCACAGCGGCGAGGGCCAGCGGGCCGAGTTCCTCGGTGTTGCCCAGAGCCATGAGGTTCTTTGATAGCTGGTTGCGGGTGGTGTCCGGGCCGAGCAGCTCGCCCTCGGTCGTCTGATCGATCAGCGTCAGGGTGCTGCGGAGGGTGTTGCAGTCAGCATTCTGGATGCCCTGGGAAAGGAAGCCGCCCAACTCCTCGAGGGATGCGGCGGACGCGGTGGCGGGCACGACAGCACCCAGGGTGACAACAGCGGCAGCAGTGGCAGCGATACGACGGATGAACATGGAACTCCTTGAGATTGAAGAAAGGGCGTTGAAAGAACGTGCAGGACCGGCGTAGGCGCGGCGGACCGTTCATCGGTGCAGTGTAGCGCACAATGTTACGCATGGGAATACTTTGACATAATTACTCGAAATATTTTTGCTTAGCTAGGTTCCTTTCGTCGCCAAGCGGCGCCCTCTGTGTCGGTCTAACCCACACGTGAAACCGTCTGTAGTATTCACCTTTATGACACAGGGGCTACGGAGGATTGGGGGCTGTGGCCTCGGCATTGTCTTGGCCATCATTCTGATCATTTCCCTGGTGGCGTGGAGTCTTTCCTTCCTTGATAAGCCTTCCCCGTTCCGGCAGCTGTCCCCCGTTCCGGAGGATCTTCCACCCGTCGGTGGGGCAGAGGTGCCCAATATTGACGTCGAAGCGCCAGGGCGCACCGCGGACAAATTGACGTGGTGGTCTGATCAGCTGGCCGACGCCACCAGCATCCCCGCCCAAGCTTTGCGGGCCTATGGAAACGCCGAATTGATCGCGCGGCAGTCGTGGCCGAACTGCAATCTGCGCTGGAATACCCTCGCCGGGATTGGCTGGGTGGAAACCCGTCACGGGACCTATAACGGCAATATCTTCCACCGTTCTTCACTCGATGAGAACGGTCACCCCGAGCCGCCCATCGTGGGTATCCCTCTCGACGGTACGAACAACACCACCCACGTTCCGGACAGCGATGGCGGCGTGTTTGATGGCGATACTGAGTTTGATCGGGCGGTAGGCCCCATGCAATTCATCCCGTCTTCGTGGGAGCATTTTGGTCGCGACGCCAACGGTGATGGCGTAGCCGATCCAAATCAAATCGATGATGCCGCGCTGGGTGCTGCCGCCTTGTTGTGTTTCGGGGATAGGGACCTTTCGACGCCGGAAGGCTGGCGCTCAGCCATCCTCAATTACAACCAATCCGAGGATTACCTGCGTAAAGTGGCCGCTGCGGCGAATTCCTATGCCATCGAACAGCCTGC
Source organism: Corynebacterium sp. HMSC034H07 (assembly GCF_001815175.1). Lineage (NCBI taxonomy): Bacteria > Bacillati > Actinomycetota > Actinomycetes > Mycobacteriales > Corynebacteriaceae > Corynebacterium > Corynebacterium sp. HMSC034H07. The sequence goes on along the minus strand of NZ_KV819539.1, from coordinate 4,277 downwards.
GACGTCCTAGCGCCTTTCTAGATCTTTATCACGTTGTCCGTTTCCGCCCGACACGTTCCGAAGTTTTCTGGAACAATTGGCTGCAGGTGGTTTGGGAGCCCCTCCCAGAACACGAACCCAAGATCAATTTGGCTCTATAGGAGTGAAAGCAGCATGGCTGACATCATCCACGTAATGGCACGCGAAATTCTTGATTCCCGCGGCAACCCCACCGTTGAGGCTGAAGTATTCCTCGACGATGGAGCACGCGGTGTGGCCGGCGTTCCGTCTGGCGCTTCCACCGGTGTTCACGAGGCTCACGAGTTGCGTGACGGGGGTGACCGCTACTTGGGCAAGGGTGTTCTCAAGGCAGTTGAAAACGTCAACGAAGAGATTGCTGATGAACTTGCCGGCTTTGAGGCCGATGACCAGCGCCTGATCGACCAGGCCCTCATCAAGCTGGACGGTACTGATAACAAGTCCCGCCTCGGCGCCAACGCCATCCTGGGCGTCTCCATTGCCGCTGCCAAGGCTGCTGCCGAGTCTGCTGGCCTGCCGCTCTACCGCTACGTCGGTGGCCCGAACGCTCACGTCCTGCCCGTTCCGATGATGAATATTCTCAACGGTGGCTCCCACGCTGATTCCGGCGTGGATGTCCAGGAGTTCATGATTGCTCCGATCGGCGCAGAGTCCTTCTCCGAGGCGCTGCGCCAGGGTACCGAGGTCTACCACGCCCTCAAGAACGTCATCAAGGACAAGGGACTGTCCACCGGTCTGGGCGACGAGGGCGGCTTCGCCCCGTCCGTCGAGTCCACCAAGGCTGCACTCGACCTCATCGTTGACGCAATCAAGAAGGCCGGTCTGAAGCCGGGCGAGGACATCGCACTGGCACTCGACGTTGCTTCCTCCGAGTTCTTTAAGGATGGCAAGTACCACTTCGAGGGCGGCGAGCACACCGCTGAGGAGATGGCCAAGGTCTACGAGGATCTCGTTGCCAACTACCCGATTGTGTCCATCGAGGACCCGCTGCAGGAAGATGACTGGGAGGGCTACACCAAGCTCACCGCAGCCATCGGTGACAAGGTCCAGATCGTGGGCGATGACTTCTTCGTCACCAACCCGGCCCGCCTCCAGGAGGGCATCGAGAAAAAGGCAGCCAACGCACTGCTGGTGAAGGTTAACCAGATCGGCACCCTGACCGAGACCTTCGACGCCGTCGAGCTGGCTCACCGCAACGGCTACCGCACCATGATGTCCCACCGTTCCGGCGAGACCGAGGACACCACCATTGCTGACCTCGCGGTTGCCCTCAACTGCGGCCAGATCAAGACCGGTGCCCCGGCACGTTCTGAGCGCGTGGCCAAGTACAACCAGCTGCTGCGCATCGAGCAGGAGCTCAGCGACGCAGCCGTCTACGCCGGCCGCTCCGCATTCCCGCGCTTCCAGGGCTAATTTCTAGGAATAGCCGGGAACCGGCCACTCGCTGAGATAGCGTCGAAGCGAAAGGTGTCACAGGAAACTGTGGCACCTTTTTTCGTCGGGGTGGCCTCCATAGCGCTGTGGCGCATGTTATTTCTGAGACACGACGCGCGCCGCGCACCACCTGGGCTGTAGCGGGATACAATGACTTCCCGATGGCACGCACTACTTCTTCCCGCACGAAGCGCCGGAACACCGTTCCGGTCCACACGCGTGCCCGCGACGCGCAGCGCACCAAGCCGAAGAAGAATCCGACCCAGCCTAAGGGTCTCGACATTCTGGGAGTGGGCGTCATTATTGCCGTTGTGCTCGTAGTCCTCTTAACCATTGCCGTTCCGCTGCGCAATTACTACCACGGCCAGTCGGAGATAGCGCGCCTGGAAAGCTCCATCGCCGCCAAACAGGAGCAGAAAGAAAACCTCCTCACCGAGATTGATAAATACCGTTCGGAGGAATACGTCAAACAAGAAGCGCGCCGCCGCTTCGGTGTGATGGATGAAGGAGAAACCGCGTTCCGCATCATGGATCCGCGGATGGACTCAGGCGATACGGTGACCTCGGAACGCCGCGAGGACGTCGACGAGCGCGCGTGGTACACGGTGCTGTGGGATTCGGTGTCACAGGATGCCGAGACCCCACCGAACACTGAAACCCCACCGGAAGCGGAGAACCCGCCGGAAGACCTAGTCGAAGCTCCTGCTGAATAGGACGCACCCGCGCCTCCGTGTCACAATGGTTCCTATGACCGTGACCGATGCTGATCTTGAAGTCGTCCGCGAACAATTGGGCCGCACCCCGCGCGGCGTCGTGGACATTGCTTACCGCACCCCCGACGGAGCCCCTGCTGTGATTAAGACGGCGCCTAAGCTTCCCGACGGCACTCCGTTTCCTACCCTCTATTACCTCACTGATCCGCGCCTGACCGCCGAGGCATCGCGCCTTGAAGTTGCCCACGTCATGAAATGGATGGAGCAGCGTCTCGCGGCGGATGAGGACTTGCAGAAGGACTACCAGGCAGCGCACGAACACTACCTGGAAACCCGCAATGCCATGGAGGACTTGGGCACTGATTTTTCCGGTGGCGGCATGCCTGAGCGCGTTAAGTGCCTCCACGTGCTTATTGCTTATGCCTTGGCAGAAGGCCCGGGCCGGGTGCGCTTTGGCACCGAGGCCGTCGCGATGGCTGCAGAACACGGTAAACTCCGGGGAAGCGCCATCCCGGAGGATTGGCCCACCGTGGGGGACCTGGGCATTGATATGACCCAGTTTGATTTTTCTAACGCCGGTTAAGAGAAAGGCTAGCCTTATGACTCGCGTCGCTGCTGTCGACTGCGGAACCAACTCCATCCGCCTGCTCATCAGTGAGATCCAAGAGGATGGCAAGATTCGGGATATCTCCCGCACGATGGAGATCGTCCGCCTCGGACAGGGCGTCGACGCCACCGGTGAATTCGAGCCGGAAGCACTCGCACGGACTCGTGCGGCCCTCGAAGAATACGTCAAGCAGATGAAGTTTGAGAAGGTTGAGCGCGTGCGGATGGTGGCAACCTCGGCAACGCGTGATGCCAAAAACCACCGCGAGTTCTTCGATATGACCGAGGAGCTTCTTAGTCAGGTCCAGCCGGGTGCCCGCGCGGAGATCATTTCCGGGGAGGAGGAAGCACTGCTGTCCTTCACCGGTGCGGTGGGGGACCTGCGCTCTGAGAAGGGGCCCTACTGTGTCATCGACTTGGGCGGCGGTTCGACGGAGTTCGTCGTTGGGACAATCGACGGCGAGATTCTCGGCTCCCACTCTGCGCAGATGGGGTGCGTGCGACTCACTGAGCGCATGATGCGCAACGATCCGCCTACCGAAGCAGAAATAGAGATCGCTACTGATTACGTCGCTGAACGCATGGCTGAAGTGGAAAAGATCGTGCCCATCGACAAGGCCCAAACCTTTGTCGGCTGCGCCGGTACCTTCACGACGCTCTCGGCGCTGGCGCAGGGCATGGAACGCTACGATGCTGACTCCATCCACGGATCCGAGCTGCGCTTCGACGCCCTGCGGGTGCTCACTCGACAGATGATCGGTTTGTCCTCGGACGTGAGGGCCCTCAACCCCGTCATCCACCCGGGCCGCGCCGATGTCATCGGCGGCGGCTGCGTGGCCGTGGAGGGCATCATGACGATGATTGAGCGCAACAGTGATGCCCGTTCCTTCTTCATCAGTGAGAAGGACATCCTCGATGGCATCATTAGCGGCCTTGTCGCAAACTAAGCGAACTAAGCAGGCACCATCCCACGGACCGGCACAGTTCTACGGATGCCGACCCTATTTTCGGCATGCATCCACCCGTGCCCTAAGATAAGTGGGCACGGTTTGGCCCCCATAGCCCAATCGGCAGAGGCAGTCGACTTAAAATCGATTCAGTCTGGGTTCGAGTCCCAGTGGGGGCACCATGACCAGCGGAAACGCTGGAAAAGATGGCCAAAAAGGCGCGAAGGTGTCCAAAAAGTGTCCAAAAATTACGCGGACATGTTGGCTCAGACACTGCTTGTGTAGGGGTACGTGTGGATTGGCCCCAAAGCAGACAAGCGTGGAAGCCGACTACAACTTCCAGCCCTGTCTGTCGGATTTCTAGTTCAGTTCTTCCCGACACTGCTCTTTGGTCTTCCCTGATTCGAGGCAGTTAGCCCAATCAATTTGGCCTTGTACCCACGGGCTTGGTTGTTTTGGCTGCTGTTCTTCGGATGGGACTAGTCCGGCGTTTCGCTCGTCTTCGAGATACTGCTCACCACCACGCGTATGGGCCTGACCCCCGGAAAGTAGACACGTC
>NZ_KV819538.1:42526-155216 GCF_001815175.1 Corynebacterium sp. HMSC034H07 | reverse complement strand
AAAGTACATTGGCACACTATTGAGTTCTCAGACATCGTCACCACACAGTCATACGGACCGCCTTGAGCGAAACGCAGTACTGCGAGTAAAGAAAATATTTGTTGTCAGGGCCTGTTTTCCTACCGCCACTCTCCAAGAACTTCAGTTCCTGTGGGGCGCTGTCGGTCGCGCTGACTCATATAAAGTTACACACGGCCTTGATAAAACACAAATATGCACTTCAATGAAGGTTTTTACCCCTTCTTGAAGTGCACTAAAACAACCTTTTAACGCAGACATTGGATGGCGCTCAGTGTGCCCCAAACCAGCCCATGAGGCCCGGGCTAAACACGTTGGTCTTTTTAGCCATCCGGGGATACGCGGCAACCCACACGACGTAGATGATTGCCATCCCTGTGAGCGTCCACCACACAGAGATCTCAGAGTTAAGTAGCCACGCAAGCAACACGGCAGCAATGGCTCCGACCGTGACAGCCGTATAGGGCCATGTCTCTTTGTCGGTGATCGCAAAGCTCACGAGAACGGCAGCCATTGCAAGGGGAACGATGGTGAATCCGGCGAGGCTTCCGGTCCACATCAACGTCACCACATCAGTGACAGCTCCCAAGCCCACTGGAATCGCGGTACACAATAACGTCGCTTTGGACCAGGCCGCGCGTGGAACGCCAAAGGTCATCGCATCCTTCATCGAACTGCGAACCGTGTCAGCCACTAGCGGCAGGACAATCAACGTGACTATGGCGCCTACGATGCCCACGCCGGTATCCCACAGCTTGCTCACCACGATGTTTATCGCAGTTCCGATGGCTATACCGAATGCAGCCCACATCCACGCGCGAGCTTGAGGGCGCAACACAATCTGGGAAACCGGGGAGGCAGAGAACCAGCCCGTCGAAGAATCACCATCACTGCCCGCAATAAGGGAGCTACTTGTCAGTCGTGAAGGCTCGAAGCGCTTCACCATGCACACGATCCACGTTGCCGCTGGGGCAATGAGAACCCACCACGGAAAGGCGAAGGGCGCGCTAACAAGAATCAGTAAAAGCGTCAGGGTGGCATTGATGCGCCGGTGTCCGTTCCAGATACGGGTACTGAGGCCAAAGGTCAGGTAACGCGTGAAGTCAGGCTGCGAAAGGTAAACCATAAGGACCATAAAGAGTGAGTAACCAATGGCCCACCCTTGCCCGCGGCCCATTCCCAGCACCGGAAGGATGACAATCCACAAAGCGTAGAAGAAGCTGTTCCAGCTCAGCGCCATATGTCTATAGAGCTTCATCATGCCTCCCCCAGTGCCAGAACTGCCTGTTCAAGGGATACCTGGGCGGCGCGCAGCCCCATTTCCTGGGCCATGGCAAAGACGTTGGCGGTGTGGTTGGGGCGGGCGTCGACAAGCGCGCGGTCGGCTACGGCTGAGGTTTCGCGCTCAAGCACCGGAAGCTGCAGGCGCCCCAGCGCACGATCGAGGGCTTCGGCAGAGCCAGTGAGCTGGACGACGCCTTCGATGAACTCATCGATGGGACCGGACAGCGGGTTCTCCCCCATCAGAGCCACGGTATCGAGCAAACCGGAAAGCTCGTTGAGGTGGTGGGTGGAGACAATAATGGTGCGGCCGTGCTCTTCGCGCAGGACTTCGTAGAATACTTGCCGCTTGGAAGCGTCGAGGCCGAGATAGGGTTCGTCGAGAAGCATGTACGGCACCCCCGAAGCCACCGCAACGATGAAGCTCGCTGCCGACTTCTGCCCACGGGAAAGCCCCGAGTAGTTCTTCATCGGTAGCTCGAAGCGCTCGACCAATTCCTCGGCGCGCTCCTTGTTCCAGGTGGTCCAGCGCAGGCTGGATACGGTGAAAATCTTCTTCAGGTTCCAGCCTTCAGGCAGGGGGTTATCGATACCCATGAGCACGATCTTGTTGAGCACCTTTTCATTGTCATAGGGCTTGTCGCCGTCGACCTTGATGCCGGAGCCACCCAATTGCCCGGCGATTTTGCGCAGCAAGGTGGTCTTACCAATGCCGTTGGGGCCGACAAGCCCGTGAGTCAGGCCGTCATCAAACGTGAAGTGCGGGGTAGAAATCATGAATAGAGTCCTCGGCTTTCTGCGACAAGGTCGATGAGGTCATGGAGTTGCTGGCGGGTATAGCCCAGGCGCACGGCTTCGTCGATAAGCGGCGCAGCGTACTCGGCCGCGAATTCCTGGCGACGCCGCGCCCGGATCAGTTCGGCGGCACCAGAGGTAACGAACATGCCGATGCCTCGGCGTTTTTCGAGGATTCCGAGATCCACGAGGAGGGTCAGCCCCTTGCGGGCGGTCGCGGGGTTGATGCTGTGGAAGGCGGCGAGCTCATTCGTGGACGGTGCCTGGGCACCCTCGGCGAGAGTGCCCTCGATGATGGCGTCCTCGATGAGCACCGCTATCTGACGAAAGAGCGGCTGCGCGGAGTTGTCCATGCAGACCCCTTAGCTGGTTGGTTACTCATGTAACTAACCATATAACCAACCTTCGGCCAGTGCAAGGTCTCCCCATTCCATATCTTTGACCTGGGAATTTCCTCAAGGTTATCGACGTTTTGTGGCTAATGGGGCACACTGGACTACACCGGCCGTAGGCTGGAAGACCTCACAGAAGTGACCTAAGAAAATTAGTTAGAAGAAATAGAACGGAATTTAGGAGCCATGCTTGAACGAACACTTGTCTTCGTCGACACGTCATATCTACTCGCCAGTTTCTATAACTCCTGGGAGACGGGCGCCCGTGCCCAGCTAGAGATTGATTTACCCGAAGTGGTCAGCTCCCTCGGTTCGATGATTGAAACCCAGGTGGGCAACCGCGTTCACCGCCAATATTGGTATGACGGAATCCCGGATACCGGCCCCCACCGCTACCAACGCGCACTGCGCGTCTGCGACGGCGTCCAGCTTCGCACCGGCCAGCTCATCGAGTGGGGCGAGCGCCGCACACAGAAAGCCGTGGACACCCGCCTTGTCGCCGACATGATCGTCTCCGCCATGAAGGGCCAAGTCACGGACTTTGTTTTGGTCTCCGGCGATGCCGACATGATTCCCGGCGTCCAAGAAGCCGTGAACAACGGCGTACGCGTGCACCTCTATGGCTTTGGCTGGGATTCGATGTCCTCGGCGTTGCGCCATGCGTGCGACTCCACCACCATCCTGGATCCGCGGGAAGATTTCGCCGATGCAATGGAGCTCGAGGTCCTCGAAGGGCCGCTGCCGCCGACCATCCGCGAGCCCCAGCACTCCGAGGACGGCAGCGAGGGCGAAGCCGTTGCCACCGATGAGCACGCAGAGGAGTGCGACGAGCCCACCGAGGCGCAAGCCGCCTTCCCCTCCGCCCCCAAGCCCGGCCCGGCCACACCTTCTGCCGCCGCGACGGACGTCGCCGCGACTGCCTCTCATCCCGAATCAGCTGCGCCCGATACCTCCCGCAAGGAAGAGGAGCCTCTCCCCTCCGGCGAGCAGCCTTCCGCGCCCGGCATCGACTCGCAGGAGCCTGCGGGCGAGGAAGCGGACGCAGCCCCCGAAAGCTCGAAGCCAACGCCCAAGCCAGCTGCGCCCAAACCTTCGATGATGGCGCCGCGCCGCAAGCTGCGGTCGAAGTATGTTCCGCTCCCCGAAGAAGTGTGGAGCTCCGCCGGGTTCCAGTCCCCCTTTGACGTGGGGCAGCAATATGCCTCGTGGTGGTTCGACAACGCCGCGAGCGCCGATCAGCGCGACCAGGCCCACCTGCTCTCGGGCGGCGGCCTGCCCCCGGAGATCGATCGCCCGCTGCTGCAGTTCGCCTGCGAAACGCTGCACGAGTACACGCTGACAGAAACCCAGCGCGTCAACCTGCGCGATGGCTTTCACTCGGGCATCCGCGGCGTGCTCATCAATATCCGCCGCCAAGATAGCTAAACCGAAAATCGTCAAAAGGGACCTTGGAGAGCGTGGGGTTCTGAAACACCCCGGCCGCGCTGCGCGGCCCGCTCTAGAAGGTCCCTTTTCTGTGTAGTGGCTTGCTTCGCAGTGGCTACTGCTTGCCCTCGGCGGAGTCCGATTCGGCGTTGGCATCACTAGCATCAGAATCGGCGCCGGCCTCAAGCGCTTGGTCGCTGGCGAAGGGCGAGTTTTCCAGCTCCTTGCTCTTGGCCATCTCGGCGCGAATCTCGTCCAAGCGGGACGTAGCGGCCATGTCGTGGCCCGCGGCCGTAATTTCCTGAATGCGGCTACCACCCGCCGCCTGATGGAGCTCCTGGGCGCCGAGCGCATCCGCGTAGCGCTTCTCAATCTTGGCGCGCACCGAGTCCAAGGTCGGCGTGGAATCATCCGGCTTGAGCTCGTTCATTGAGTTCAACGCCTCGGCGTTCTTTTCCTGCATCGCTGCCTGATCTGCCTGGGACAGCAACTGGTCGACTTGTGCCAGCTGCTCCTTCAGGCGGGCCTCCGACTGCTGCTGCTGGGCCTTCGCCTGCTCGGCAGCCTGGCTAGCCGCCTCGTGCTGCGTTTTCAGGTTAGCCAGCTCGTTTTCCACGGCGACCAGCTGGCTCGCTACGACCTCTGCCGCCTGGTTGTACTCGGCGGCCTTCTGCGGATCCTCAGAGGCATCCGCCAACTCCAGCGCCCGGCGGGTCTGGTCCTGATAATCCTGCTGCGTCTTCACCAGGCGGTTGAGCTGCATTTCCAACTGGGTCTTGCGTCCAATAATCTCCGCTGCGTGTTCGGAAATCTCGCGATGCTGCTTCTTCGCGCCTTCCACGGCCTGCTGGATCTGGACCTTGGGGTCAGCGTTCTCGTCGATCTTCTGATCGAAAGAAGCCATCACATACTTCCAGCCTTTGCTAAATGGATTTGCCATCGCACTCACTCCTTTGTGGTTCCTGCAGCAGTAGTTAATGCAGCTCTTATTGGTGCCCTATATAAAAAGACGCTTTCCTGCGAGTGTAGCGATACTCACAGGAAAGCGCGCGCGGCGGGGCCACCGGGACCTCACCGCAGACAAGGACTAACCAGTTCTATTCCGCCTGCTGGCTCTCCACCTGGGCGCGGACCTCGTCCATGTCGAGGGCCTTAACCTGGCCAATGAGATCCTCCAGTGCCGCCGGCGGCAGAGCGCCAGCCTCGCGGAAGACCAGGATGCCGTCGCGGAACACCATCAAGGTGGGGATGGACTGAATCTGCAGCTTCGCGGATAGCTCCTGGTTGGCCTCGGTATCCAGCTTGGCGAACGTGGCATCGGGGTGCTCTTCAGATGCCTTCTCAAAGACTGGGCCGAAGCGCTTGCACGGGCCGCACCATTCCGCCCAAGCATCGACGAGCGTAATGCCGTCGCCGGAAACGGTCTCCTGGAACGTGTCCTCAGTAATGTCAATCGTTGCCATGTCTTTTCCTATCAGTCTCGGGGATATTTCTCGGTTCTATCAACCCCCAACGGTACACAAGACTCGATTATTCCTTGCCCACATACCCCAGGGGGGTATATCCTCGACAGTGACATTAACCCCCAAGGTAAGGAGAAGGATCCACCACCATGAGCACCACAACCTACACCGTTAACGGCATGACCTGTGGCCACTGCGAGCTTTCCGTCAAGGAAGAGATCTCAGAGATCAGTGGCGTCACCGACGTTACTGCCGACCACACCACCGGCGCCGTCACCGTGACCGGGGAGGGCTTTAGCGACGACCAAGTCGCCGCCGCCGTCGCCGAAGCTGGCTACGAGTTGGCCTAAGCACCATGACTACCAGTCTCACCCTCGGCATCACCGGGATGACCTGCACGTCGTGTTCCTCCCGCGTCGAGCGCAAGCTCAACAAGCTCGACGATGTCCACGCCACGGTCAACTTCGCCACGGAGTCTGCCTCCGTGAGTTATGACCCTGCAACGACGACGCCCGCCGATCTCATCGACGTCGTCGAAGGCGCAGGCTACGGAGCATTCACCATGAACGGTGAGGGGGAGGAGCCGGCCAGCACGGCGGAGGATGCTCGCGAAAGCGAGGCCTCCGACATCCTGCAGCGCACTCTGATCTCCGCGGCGCTCTCGCTACCAGTGATGCTGCTTTCCATGGTCCCGGCCCTGCAGTTTCAGCATTGGCAGTGGGCCTGCTTGATGCTCACCACACTCGTCTACGTCATCGGCGGAGCACCCTTCCACCGGGCCACCTGGGCCAACCTCAAGCATGGCGCCGCCACGATGGATACTCTCATCACTCTGGGCACCACCGCGGCTTTCGGTTGGTCACTCTACGCGCTCTTCTTCGGTGATGCCGGGATGCCCGGCATGACCATGCACATGACGCTACGCTCCAATGACGCGCAGATGGACCATATTTATCTCGAGTCCGTCGGCATGGTTATCACGTTCCTGCTGCTTGGACGATGGTTTGAGCTCAAAGCTAAGGGGCGCTCCTCCGAAGCGCTCACCACGCTGCTAACCATGGGGGCTAAAGAAGCCACCGTGCTCCGCGACGGCACCGAAACCCGCATTCCCGCCAGCGAGCTCCGCGTAGGCGATGTTTTTGTGGTCCGCCCCGGCGAGAAGATCGCCACCGATGGCGTGGTCCTCAGCGGTCATTCCGCCGTGGATGAATCCCTGCTCACCGGCGAGTCAATGCCGGTTGAGGTTTCACCCGGCAGCACAGTAACGGGCGCGACCATCAACGCCTCTGGGCGCCTTGAGGTGCGCGCCCCCCGCGTTGGCTCCGACACCGTCTTGGCCCAGATGGGCGCGCTGGTTACTGCGGCCCAGACCTCGAAGGCACCGGTCCAGCGCCTCGCGGACCGTATCGCCGCCGTCTTTGTCCCCATCGTCATCGGTATCGCCATCCTCGCACTCGTGGCGCACCTCTGGTTCGGCGGTATCGCCCCGGCCTTCGTGGCCGCCGTCTCCGTCCTCATCATCGCCTGCCCGTGCGCCATGGGATTGGCGACGCCCACCGCAATCCTCGTCGGCACCGGGCGCGGCGCCGAACTGGGAATACTCATCAAGGGCCCGGAGATTTTGGAATCGACCCGCCAGATCGACACCATCGTTCTGGACAAAACCGGCACCATCACCGAAGGCCAGATGTCGGTGGGAGCAGTCCAAGCTAAGGCAGGGCACACGCAGCAGGAGGTTCTCCGCCTCGCGGCCGCCGCGGAACAGGGTTCCGAGCACCCCATCGCACGAGCCATCCGCACAGCCTACGAGGGCGAGTTACCCGCAACCGAGGGCTTCCACGAGCTTCCCGGCCAGGGAATCGAGGCAACGATTGAGGGCTCCCGGGTGCGGGTAGGCCGGCCGCCCGCGGGCTATGACGGCACCGGAACGCAGGTGGGCGTCTACGTCGATGACACCCTGGCAGGCACCATCGAGCTACAGGATCGCATCAAGGAATCCTCCGCCGCCGCCATCGCGGCAATGCACAAGCTAGGACTTACCCCCCACCTACTCACCGGGGATAACGCCGGCGCGGCACGTGCAGTGGCGCGGGCCGTTGGCATTGATGATGCCAACGTAACAGCGGAGGTCATGCCCGCAGACAAAGTGGATACTATTGCTCGTCTGCAGGAGCAGGGGCGCACTGTGGCCATGGTGGGCGATGGCGTCAACGACGCCGCAGCGCTCGCGCAGGCGGACCTCGGAATCGCGATGGGCGCGGGAGCCGACGTGGCGATCGAAGCTTCCGATATCACGGTGATGAACAACGACCTGCGCTCCGTCGCCGAGGCAGTGCGGCTCGCGCGCAGCACCCTACGTATCATCAAGGGCAACCTATTTTGGGCCTTCGCCTATAATATTATTCTTCTTCCCGTGGCAGCGTTCGGCCTGCTCAACCCCCTATTGGCGGGGTTAGCAATGGCCCTGAGCTCAGTCTTTGTGGTGACCAATTCTCTGCGGCTAAAAAGCTTTACCCCCGCAGAGTAAGCTTAGCCTGCATGAATCGTCTTGATCATCGCTCTATCTCACGCACGGAGAGGCTCGACCGCCTTCCCGTCACCGGAAAACACAAACGTCTTCTTTTCGGCTCCGGCATCGGCTGGGCGCTCGACGCCATGGACGTGGGCCTCATCTCCTTCATCATGGCCGCTCTGGCCGTGCACTGGGGGATCACACCGACCCAGTCCTCATGGCTGGCGTCCGTGGGCTTCATCGGCATGGCCTTGGGTGCTACCTTCGGCGGCCTCTTGGCCGATAAGTTCGGCCGCCGCCACATCTTTGCGCTAACCCTGCTGGTCTACGGCCTTGCCACGGGTGCTTCCGCCCTGGCGACGGGCCTCACGCTCCTCATCGTTCTGCGCTTCTTCATCGGACTTGGCCTCGGCGCCGAGCTGCCGGTGGCCTCCACGCTAATCTCCGAGTTCGCACCCCTCAAGGTCCGCGGACGCATGGTGGTCTTGCTGGAGGCCTTCTGGGCCGTGGGCTGGATCCTCGCTGCGGTAATTGGAACGTTCGTCGTGGGGGCGTCGGAAAGCGGCTGGCGCTGGGCCCTAGCACTCGGCATGGTGCCCGCTTTTTATGCGCTTTACGTGCGCCTCCACCTGCCGGAGTCCGTGCGCTTCCTTGAGTCGAAGGGCCGCCACGAAGAAGCAGAAGAGATTGTCGCTTCCTTCGAGGCCGAGGTGGATGAGGCGGACATCGACCGCACGACCCCGGCACCGACCTACTCCGAGGAAGATGTCACCGCCACCAGCATTTGGTCGAAATCCCTGCGCGGGCGCACGCTGGCGCTGTGGACCATCTGGTTCTGCGTCAACCTCTCCTACTACGGCGCCTTCATTTGGATTCCGTCACTGCTTGTCGCGGATGGCTTCTCCCTGGTGAAGTCCTTCAGCTTCACGCTGATTATCACCCTCGCCCAGCTACCCGGCTACGCCGCAGCCGGCTGGCTCATTGAGGTCTGGGGCCGCCGCTCGACCCTAGCGATATTCCTCGTGGGTTCCGCCCTGTCGGCCGGGTTCTTTGGTTTCGCTAACACTGAAGCCATGATCATCCTGGCTGGTTGCCTGCTGTCTTTCTTCAACCTCGGCGCGTGGGGCGCGCTATACGCCATCGGCCCGGAGCTCTACCCCACCGCCCTGCGCGGGCGCGGTACTGGTGCGGCCGCGGGCTTCGGCCGACTCGCCTCCATCCTGGCGCCGCTTATCGTTCCGCCGCTCATCGCGGTGGCGGGCACGGGCTGGCTCTTCGTGCTGTTCGCAGCGGCCTTCGGACTCGCCGCTGCGGCGGCACTGACCCTGCCAGAATTCAAGGGTAGGACCCTTGCTCAATAGGATCGCCCTTGGCGCGTGGGTCGCGGTCATGGCCGCGCTCACCACGCTTAAGCCCTTCTACCAGATCGGCTACCTTTGGAAGCCGGAGAACCAGCGGGTCCGTGACCTGCGTTTGGTGCCACTTGATGAGTTCTCCGGAGGCACCTGGTTTGGCCCGCTTTTTGAGTATGCGGGCAATACCGCCTTTTTCATTCCTTTCGGCATGCTCGTCTTCAGCATGTGCCGATCAATCAAGGCAACGGCCGCGTGGGGATTCGCGCTGAGTTTGGCGCTGGAAACAGTCCAGTATGCCTTCGCGCTCGGACGCACTGATATTGATGACCTCATCTTCAATACGATCGGCGCGCTCATCGGCGCGGCATTCGCCCGGCTGTGCGGCGAGCGCTTCTTCCCCGTGTGGCGGTGGCTGGCGCTCGCCGCGGCTGCGGTCTTCCTGGTCTTGGTCATCCTCGGCCCACGGTTGGGTGACCCCAACGCCGTCGTGGACCTGTAATTTAACCGTGCGCCATGTTGACGAACTTGGAGTAGTGCAGCTGGTGCGCCACCTTCACCGTGTCGATCGGGCCGCCACGGTGCTTGGCCAGGATGATATCCGCCTCACCGGCGCGGGGATCATCGCGGTCTTGCGAGTCCGGGCGGTAGAGCAGCATAACCATATCGGCGTCCTGCTCAAGCGAGCCGGACTCACGCAGATCCGCCAGCTGCGGCTTCTTATCGGTACGGGACTCTGGGCCACGGTTCAGCTGGGAAATAGCGATGAGCGGAACTTCCAGTTCCTTGGCCAACAGCTTGAGCTGGCGCGAGAACTCCGAGACCTCTTGCTGGCGGGACTCCACCTTCTTGCCCGAAGACATCAGCTGCATATAGTCCAACACAATGAGGTCGAGCCCGTGCTGCTGCTTGAGGCGGCGGGCCTTCGAGCGGATTTCCATCATGGTGAGGTTTGGGGAATCATCGATGAACAGGGGCGCATCCTGGATGCGATTGAGGGTGTCATCGATCTTGGCCCAATCCTCCGTGGACACGCGGCCACCGCGCATATCCGACAGCTTCACTTCCGCCTCCGCTGACAACAGGCGCATGACGATCTCGGAGGCAGACATCTCCAGGGAGAAAACCACAGAGGTCTTGTTGTGCTGCAGGGAGGCCGAGCGCATGAAGTCCATGGCCAGCGTGGACTTGCCCACGCCAGGGCGGGCGGCGACGATGATCATCTGGCCCGCACGCAGGCCATTGGTCAGGTTGTCGAGGTCGATGAAACCGGTAGGCACGCCGGACTCCACGCCGTTTTGCTGCAGGGCGGCGAGCTCATCGATCGTGGGGTCGATGAGATCACTCAGCGCACGGTAATCCTCAGTCGTCTTCTTCTGCGCCACGGCGAAAACTTCCTGCTGGGCGCGGTCCAGCACGGACTCGATCTCCATGTCTTCGGAGCCCTGGAAGCCGAGTTGGACGACTCTGGTTCCGGCGTCCACCAGCTTGCGCAGCACCGCCTTCTCCGCGACAATCTCCGCGTAATAGCGGGCGTTAGCCGCAGTGGGCACCGTGGCCAGCAGGGTATGCAGGTAGGGCGCACCGCCAACGCGTTCAAGGTTGTTATAGCGATCGAGACGGGCCGCAACAATCACCGCGTCAATATCCGTGCCTGCCGCGTAAAGATCGATCATGGCCTGGTAGATGAGCGTGTGCGCAGGATAGTAGAAGTCCTCCGGCTCCAGCTCCTCAATGACCTCCATGACCGTATTCGGGCTCAGGAGCATGGCGCCGAGGACGCCCTGTTCGGCCTCGCGGTCCGCGGGCGGCTGGCGAAATTCGCCGTAGCGCTTTGGCTCTTCCTGCCGGTAAGAGCGGCGAGGTTCCTCCTCTACCGGCTCCGGCGGCGGTGGAACGTGGTCGTCGTCAAAACTGGCATTAGTCATTGCTCATCAATCCCACCGTTCATTAGTCCCACCCTGGCCGTGCCTGAAGTTCTCACTCTTCTCCGCGCCGGACGGCCAGGCTTCGATGCAGTGCCAAGCGGCAACCGCGCGTAGTACACAACAGTGTAGCCGAGGGTCAAGACACTACCCCTTGGGCATAACTCTCACAGTTATCCACAGAGAGCTGTGGAATTCCCAGGTCAGCAAAGACATGGTGTACAAAGCCAGAGGTCAGAGCTGTGGATAACTTTGCAACGCTGTGACCAGCGAAGATTATTCCTGCAGGTCAAGGCGCGTTTTTTGAGGTGTGAAAATACGCACAAATTCCGTGGAGAAGTAGGGCCATTACCCCGATATCGCCGCTACCAGCGGGTTAACACATGGCGGCATGAGTGAATTCACCGTTAACTGAACGCAGGTTTATCCACAGGCTGGGAGAGTTATCCACAGGCCGCGCTTGGCGACATTTCCCTGCCTCCCGCGGTGCTAGATCTCCAAAAAGGCGACCCCGCGTAAAACGGCGCAAGGCCGTGCTTCCTCTCACCACCTCACATAGTGAAAGGAGCACGGCCTTAAAGCCTTGCTGTTGTCTTAAGGTCACATCCTGCGTACCGGCGCCGCGCCTCACACGCGGGCGAACGGAGGGTGACCGTCGTGCGCCTTAATTCTTAGGCAGCGACGACCGAGAAGTTCACCTTGCCGATAACGTCAGCGTGCAGCTTCAGCTCGACTTGGTAGTTGCCGGTCTTCTTGACCAGGCCCTTGGGCAGCACAACGATGCGCTTGTCCAGCTTCGGGCCGCCAGCGGCGGCAACGGCGTTCACGATGTCCTCAGCGGACACGGAGCCGAAGAGCTTGCCGGACTCGGAGGTCTTCACGGGGACGTTAACGTCCTTGAGCTCCTCCAGCTGGGTACGGATCTCGCGTGCGTGGTCCAGGTCGCGGATTGCGCGAGCTTCCTGGGCGCGCTTGATGCCCTCGATCTGCTTCTCAGCACCGCGGGTAGCAACGATTGCCAGGCCGCGCGGAAGCAGGTAGTTACGTCCGTAGCCGTCCTTAACCTCTACAATTTCGCCGGGGGCGCCGAGGTTCTCAACGGCAGCGGTGAGGATCAGCTTCATGATCCCTGCCTTTCAATTGAGTTAAATGAATACTTGCGTGACAGTCTTAGAACGGGGGTTCTGCATCCGCACCACCAAAGCTTCCCGCTTGGGGTGCAGAATTCCACGGATCGTTACTCGGAGCCGACTGCTGCTGAGACTGCTGCGGGGCAGAGGACTGGGACTGGTTTCCAGAGAAACCGCCCTGGTTTCCGGAGAAACCACCTTGGTTGCCGCCGCCGTAGTTAGCACCACCCTGCTGCTGGCCGCCACCATAGTTGCCGCCGCCGTTGCCGGACTTGCGGTTAACCTGTGCGGATGCATAACGCAGGGACGGGCCGACCTCATCAACCTCGATTTCAAAAACAGTGCGGTTTTCGCCCTCACGGGTCTGGTAAGACCGCTGGCGCAAACGGCCAGTAACGATAACGCGCATGCCCTTGGTCAAGGTCTCCGCAACGTTTTCTGCGGCTTGGCGCCACACGTTGCAGGTGAGGAACATGGCCTCGCCGTCCTCCCACTGGGAAGTCTGCTGATTATAGCGACGCGGGGTGGAGGCAACACGGAAATTTGCCACTGCGGCACCCGCTGGGGTGAAGCGCAGTTCCGGGTCGGCCACAATGTTGCCGACAACCGTAATGTTGGTATCTCCCTGAGCCATGTCTTTACTCCTTAATATCGGTTACGTGGATTGCTCGAAACCCAGTATCCGCTATTTGCTGTCGGTGCGCAGAACCTTGGTACGCATAATGGAGTCGTTCAGGTTCAGACGGCGATCAAGCTCGAGAACCGAGTGGGATTCACACTCCAGCTCCACGACTGCGTAGATGCCCTCTTCCTTCTTGTTGATCGGGTATGCAAGACGGCGCTTGCCCCACACATCAACCTTTTCGACTTTGCCGCCATCCTTGCGGATCGTTTCGAGGAACTTGTCTAGGGACGGGGTTACGGTGCGCTCATCCTGGTTAGGATCCAGAATGATCATGACTTCGTAGTGACGCACGGACCTCATCACCTCCTATGGTCTAGTAATTGGTATCGGCCATATCACCTTTGCGGATATGGCAGGAGGGTCTGTTGCGTCAAGCAACCCTCACACAGTACCGCACTGACCGGCGGAAAAGGAAATCCCCCATCTCCTCGGCTGCCGCTAGTGGGTCGCCGCGACGAAGATCGCCGATCCCGCCGGGATCACCGTGAGAAACAGCAAAGCCAGCAAGCCCAGCACAACCGGCCAGGTGCGGTCTTGAGAGCGCTGAAACAGGTAGTAGGCGCTCAACACACAAAGGAAGCCCAGCGTGATGGAGACGATGCCCACGATGGTGATAGTCATCGTGCAAAATCCCCCGCCAACGGGTCCCTGCCGCCATGAGCGGCGCGGACCTTGTCCTCAGACTTGCCCCACATCTGGCGGATAATGAGCACGCCGATGGCAATGATGAAGCCATCGCGCGTCAGCACCGCGATATCGAGCATCTCGTGCGGCAGACCATTGTTTTCCGAGCCGAGCATGTGCCAGGTAAGGATGGGCCAGAGGAGGGCGTCGGCAAGCGCCCAGCTAAAGATGAGCCGCCACCGCGGAAGCGCCAGGAGTGCCGGGACGACCAGCCACAGGGAGTACTGCGGGGACCACACCTTGTTGAAAATGAGGAAGGCCATGATGATGAGGTAGATCATTTCGGCTACTCGCGGCGCGCGCGGCGCCTTAAGACCCATGATGGCAATCGCCCCGCAGCTCACCAGAAACGCCACGAGTGAGAAAGTGTTGAGGAATTCGGGCTCAAAACTCACGCCCGCGACGCGGCTCAAGAGCGCATAGATCGTGGTCCACTCGGCACCGCGTTCTTGATTGAGCCGGAAGAATTCGCGCCAGGCCTCGGGGTAGGCCAGCGCCACGGGAAGGTTCACCACGAGCCACGTCGCGGCGGTTGCCACGAACATCTTGAAGAAAGGCGCCCAGCGCTTGAGGCGGATGGCCAACACCAGAAACGCGCCTAAGATAAACAGAGGCCACAGCTTGAATGCCGTGCCGAGCCCAATGAGAATGCCGGCGAGCCAGTTCTTGCGCTTCTTCACTGCGAGAAGGGCGCCCACCATGAACGCTACCGACGGGATATCCCAGTTGGTGAAAGCGTGGATAACCACGAGCGGGCTGGCCGCCATGAGAACGGTATCCCATGCCCGGTTGCCCGTGAGCTGGAATACCATGACCACGGTGCCGACCCACACGAGGGACAAGATGAGCGTGGTCAGCCCGAAGTACCAGCTGACCTCGGCCATACCAATCCACTCGACGGCCGGATACGTGGTGCGCGCCAGCCAGCCGACGACGCCCTGGAACAGGCCCGCCAGAACGGGGTATTCCATGTAGCGCGTGAGGTCTCCCTCCGCCCAGGAGTAGGCATAGGGAAAGCCAGGTTGATCCAAGCCGCGCCCACCATAGAGCGGCACGATGTCGTTATAACAAAAGGACGTGTACTGGCGGTTACCATCCCAGTTCAGGCTGATGAGGCCGTCCTCGCCCCGGCGGCTGCCCGCGCAGGTTGCCTTACTCAAGAATCCAAACGCCAGGAACGTCCACGCCAGTGTGATGATGACGCGCAGCGGCGTCCACCAACCAGAATGGGCCGAGCGGGCGAAGCGCCCCGTCGGCCCGCCGAGGGCATCGATGGCGCCACGGGTCATCGATTCGGATGAGAGTGGGACAAGCTGCGAAGAAGTGTGATGGCTCACCGGGGGATCAATCTCCTATTGGCCAAGCAATTGGTCGAGGCCATCTCCATTAAGAATGTCATCGAGTGAAGGTACTTCAGGGTTAGCGGGTTGCTCAGGTTGCTCAGGCTGGGCCGGCTGCTCTGGGCTACCGCCCTGACCCTCGTCGTGGTGCTCGCCGCCCTCGTCAGGTGTTTCCTCTTCACCCTCGGTGCTGTCGCTCTCCGGGCTCGCCGGCGTCTGGTTCCACGTGGTGGTCTGGCTCGGATCATAGACATATCCCGAGCCCCAGCTGCCGACGCCGTAATGAACCGGATAAGCCTGCGGGAAGGGCTGTTGCTCCACGTTGGCCAGAGAGGTGTCCAAGATGGACTTCCAGATCTTTGTCGGTGCATCCGAGCCGTACATGATTCCACCCCACTGATTAAAGATTGCGGAGGTGTTGTCGGCCGTGCCTACCCACACTGCTGTAGCCAGCTGCGGCGTGGAACCGACCATCCACGCATCCTTGTTCTGGCCCGTATCGCCCAGCTGCGTCGTACCAGTCTTGGAGGCAGACGGGCGTCCGCCAGCTAGCGCACCATTGGACCATGCGGCAATTGGCTGCATCGCGGAGATCACGTTGTTGGCCACGTTGGCGGAGACACGGCGTTCACCGCCGTCGGTCGGGTTCTCGTAGAGGACTTCGCCGGCAGCGTTTTCTACCTTTTCCACGAAGTGCGGCTGATGCCATATGCCTTGGTTGGTCAAGGTGGCCATTGCCGTCGCTATATCGAGCGGACGCGACTGGTACTGGCCCAGCACGATGCCCTCGTACGGCGTTCCACCATTTTCAGTGAGGGTCTTTTCAATCCCCGGAAGACTGCGCGGCACGCCCAACGCATGCGCCATATCCGCGGTGTCCTGCGTCTTGTTTTCCAAGTCATCCTGGAGGCGCAGGAAGGACGTGTTATAAGAATTCTTCATTGCCTCAGCGATGGAGCAGCTACCGCAGCCGGCACCCACGTCGTTGGTCACGAGCTGCGATCCAGGCAGCTGGTAGGGCGCCGAGGAGTAATAAGTATTGAGATCGATGCCCTGCTGGAGCGCTGCGGCCAGGGTCATAATCTTGAAGGTTGAACCTGTCTGCAGCGGGGAATTGGCATAATCCCAGCCGTTGGAATCGTCACCGCCGTAGTAGCCACGCACGGCACCCGTGGCCGGGTCAATGGTGACTGCTGCCGCGCGTGCATCTTCCTGCAGCACTCCCAGCTCTGCGTGGGCAGCATCCGTCGATGCATTCTGGACGGTCATATCAATGGTCGTCGTCACCTTCAGACCACCGGTGGCCAGCTGATCCTCAGTGATGCCCACACGGGACAGCTCATCGATGACCTGGTTCTTGATGTGGCCATAAGCGCCTGGCGCTTCGGTGTAAGCGGAATACTCAGACGGATCGCGAGTTTCCGGGAAGACCAACTGATCGCGTTCAGCCTGATCCAAGTCACCCATCTCAACGAGGCCATCCATGACGTAATTCCAGCGAGCTTGGGACCGTTCCTCATCTACCCACGGATCAAGGACGGACGGGGACTGGATAACACCCGCCAGCAGCGCGCCTTCTTCCTTAGTGAGGTCCTTGGCGTCCTTATTAAAGTACGCATTGGATGCAGCCTCGATGCCATACGCATTGCGGCCGAAGTAGACCGTGTTGAGGTAGGCGTTGAGGATGTCCTCCTTGGACCATTCGTTGGTCATCTTCACCGAGTAGATGAGCTCACGAATCTTGCGGACGTAGGAGTACTCGTCACCAACGAGAGTATTCTTCACATACTGCTGAGTAATCGTCGAGCCACCACCGGCGGAAGCATCACCGGTGAGCTTGCCCAAGACGGCACGGCCCAGACCTGTAAAGGAAAAGCCCGAGTTGGTCCAGAACTCGCGGTCCTCGGCCGCGAGGACAGAATCCTCAACGTAATCCGGGATCTCATCCAGGGTCACCTGGCGGCGGTTGCCCTCCGGTGGAACTAGTTTGGCCAGCTGGGTTTCGCCGTCGCCGGCGACAATCGTGGAAATCTGGCTCGGCTGCAGCTCCTTGGGCTCGGGGACGTCGTATTGCGTATACGCGTACCCAAAGAGCAAGGCGGGGATGCCGACAATTACGAATAAGACAGCGAGCACGATCCACGGCCAGCGGCGTGTGCGGCCGGACGAACGCCTACTCCTGTGCGAGGCGCTCTTCTTGCGATTACCTGACTTTCGCCCGGAGGTTTCCTTCTCGGTCACTAATCCGTGTCCTCATCAATCCTGTACAGAAACTGTAAATACATGCAGCTTACCGGCGTGAACTGGGAAGCCAAAACTACCTTCGAGCATAGACCGTGGCCGCTCGAAGCAGATGATTCCAGCGGCATGCCGGGCACACTTCCACGAAATGCACTGTAAACTCCAGCCTCTCGGCCGCCATTTCTGCAATTTCCGCCGCGCTGCGCGCGCTTCCCGCACGGCGCTTTAAAGAGTCGCCATAAACCCAGCGGGTCAGTCGCAGCTCTTCGCCGCACACCGGGCACGGCTTCTGCATGTCAACGCCGTGGTGCTCCGCCGCCGCGCGAAGGAGAAAATCAGCATCACACAGTTCTTCGCGCGTCACTTTTCCCGCGCGAAGCTCGCGCAGATGCTGCGCGCGCTCCCATTCATAGGAGACTTCGTTGCGGTAGGCCACTTCTGGCCTTGTCTTTGCAGACTCTGCCTTGGACGGAGAATTCACGCCGGACAGTGTAGTGCGGGCAGCGTCAACAATCTAGGCTCCCTTTGGGCGCTTCGTGACGCAAAACCTAATTTTTTACTCAGCTAACTACCGACGAGGGTGGTTTGTAGCTACACTTATTTTCCATGAGTGAAGAAACTATCGAATCCCCGATCCCCTACGAGGACGCACTGGATGTTGCCCGCCAGATCCAGCCCGCGCTCAATAAGCTCATGCTCATCTTCCAGCGCACAACGGAGGGCACGTCCCTAACCACCTCGCAGGTCTCGATCATGAATCAGCTGCGCCTGCGTGGGCCCTCTCGCGTCAGCACCATCGCCCAAGCAGAGTTGATCCGGATGCCCACCGCGTCCAATGCACTGTACCAATTGGAGCGCCAAGGCTTCGTGGAACGGCACCGCGATGAAAAGGACCGCCGCGGCGTTCTCGTCGCCCTCACCCAGCTCGGCGAATCCGAGCTGACCATCGTCTCCCGCCAGCGTGCGGCAGCTTTGGCCGAGATCCTGCGCTGGCTTGAACCGGAGGACATCAAGGACGCCAATTCTTTGGTCAACCTGATTTCCAAACTCGCGGATGTGTACCGCCCCACCATGGACGGAAAATAGACCAAAAAGCGCCGGTAGAACAGATTTTATTTTAAAGCGTGAAGGGTCGATAATGAAGGAAACGACCCCGATCCTTTTGATGAATGGCTAAGAAATCTTCACACCCCGCGGAAGGACAGTCCTCCTCGGAAGACCGTATCCCCCCGCTTCGCGTACTCGTCTCGTGGAGTCCTAGCTCCACGGGCACCGAGGCCATCGAGTTTGCCGCATGGCTTGCGCGTTCCACGCCCGTTCAGATTCGGGTAGTATCCACGATTTCGCAACCCCTCACCGTGACGTCGCTCAGCAAGCTCAGCGGCTCCTATAAGCAGTGGTTCAAGAAGGAGCGCGCAACCTGCGAACGCGCCGTTAAGCAGGCCTTGGACGGAGCCGGGGTGGACAAGGACCAGCTCGATAAGAACGTCTCCGTTCTCATCGCGGGACCGTCCCGCCCGCAGCTGCTGGAGCAAGCGGCTACGGATTTCAACGCTCACGTCATCCTCCTGGGGGCCAACCAGTCCGCGCCGAAGGGCCGTTTCTTCTCCGGTTCTACCGCCGATGCGCTGCTGCACTACTCGCCGCTTCCCGTGGGTCTCACCCCGCGCGGTATCAAGCTGTCCAAGCACGGGGTGACGCGCATCAATTTCGCCTTCACCGAACTTGGCCGTGCCGACGATCCCGCCCTCCGGCACGCGGCATGCATTGCGCAGCGCGGCGGTATTCCCTTGCGTATCCTGGCGTTTTCCGCCAAGGGGCTGGTCGACGTCCCCCTCGAATACTCCCCCACTTTTCCTTCCGACGCCCCCAATTGGCGCGAGCACTCGCTCTCGTTGTTGGACCGCGCCCACGATTTCATCGCAGAGGCCTTCCCGGAGATTTCCGTCACGACGGACATCGGCAGCGGTCACGGCTGGTCCGGCGCGGTGGATTCGCTCAAGTGGAAGAAGGGCGACCTACTCTGCTTGGGTTCCTCCCCCATGGGACCGATCGAACGCGTCTTCATCGGCAGCACCGCCACCGAACTTCTCCCCCACGTGGGAGTGCCGGTCCTGGTCTGCCCTAGCACCTATGACCCCGAAGCACGTTAGACTTGCACAGCATGGCAGCAGAGCACCCCGAAAATGATCTCACGTCCGACGCGGACTATACCAACCTGCCTCGCCCCGAGCCCCGCAGCTTTGATGAGCTTGCCGACGAGCCCGATCCCCTCGCCGTCGCCGAGGCCAACCGCCGCTCCTCGCGCCAGGCGCTGTGGTTTATGGTGGCTATCCTCGTGAGCTCGGCGCTGTACGCGCTCCTCCTCGCTGGATTCTTCAGGTTCTTCGGAACCACGACCGACTGCCTCCGCGTGGAGTTCGCCGCTTGGCTGTGCACAAGGACCCAGCGCACGGTGTTCGCCACGACGACGCTGATCATCCCCTTCATCGGCATGATCGGCTGCGCCGTCATCATGGTGCGCAAACTCAAGGCCTACGTGCGCTGGCGCGGTTGGATGGCGATTTTCTGGGTCATGGCCGGCAACTTCATGATCTGGTGCATCAACGACATCCAGATCCTGCTCACCCCGGTGCTTGAAAACTAGCGAAAGCTAGGCCTGCGCCTGGGCCGCAGCCACCTCGGCGCAATCTGGACGCCCACAGTGCTGGGTTTCCACGTGCTGGATACAGTCATCGCAAATGAGCACCTGCTTGCGGCACGTGTCCTCATTAATGCAATTGTGGAAGGTATTCGTCCCCTTCCCACAGTGCACGCAGTGGCCGAGCTGAATAAAGCCTGGATCCTCTAGGCCCTGACCAAACTCGTGGTGCATGCGCTTGTCAAAGACGTACATCGAGCCTTCCCACAGGCCATCGTTGCCGTACTTTTCTCCGTAGCGGACGATGCCGCCGTCAATCTGATAAACCTCGTTAAAACCGCGGTTCTTCATCAGCGCGGAGAGGATTTCGCAGCGAATACCACCCGTGCAATAGGAGACCACGGGCTTGTCCTTCATCCAGTCATACTTGCCGGATTCGAGTTCAGCGATGAAGTCGTGGGTCGTACGCACATCCGGCACCACGGCATTCTTGAACTTGCCGATTTCCGCCTCCATGGCGTTGCGGCCGTCGAAGAAGACGACCTCCTCACCGCGCTCCTCCACCAGCTTGTTGCCCTCTTCGGGCTTGAGGTGAACACCACCGCCGATGACGCCGTTCTCATCCACCTTGAGCTCGCCCGGCGCGCCGAAGGCCACGATCTCATCGCGCACCTTGACCGACAGGCGCGGAAAGTCTTCCGCTCCGCCCTCGGACCACTTGAACTCCATCTTCTTGAAACCCGGGTACTCGCGGGTCTCGCGCACGTAGCGCTTACACGCATCCATGTCCCCGCCCACGGTGCCGTTGATGCCGTGCTCCGAAATGAGGATACGGCCCTTGAGCCCGAGCTTTTCGCACAGGGAGCGCTGCCACAGCATGATCGCGGTGGGGTCCTCGATGGGAGTAAAGCAGTAGTAGAGGAGAATCTTGCCAATAGTCACGCCCGCAAGTCTAGGCCTGCTAGTGGCAAGATCCCCAATCTTTCGGCGAAGTCTTAGCGCTTCTGGTACAGCGCGCTCTTACGGGCAAAGACCGGATCGGAGGTCACCAGGACGCCCAGGTTGCGGAAGATGCCCTCATCCACCGAACCCAAGATGGTGGTGGTGTGAACATCGCAGGCCTGAAGCTCCTTGAGCGCATCGAGCGCGCGGCGGGCGTTCTCGTCCTTCGCCGCGGATACCGACAGCGCGATGAGCACCTCGTCGGTGTGCAGGCGCGGGTTCTGGGAGCCCAAGTGCTTGGTCTTCAACGTCTGGATGGGCTCGATGGATTCCGGGGACAACAAGTGCAGGTCATCATCGATGCCGGCCAAGTGCTTGAGCGCATTGAGCAGCGCGGCTGCGGAGCAGCCCAGCAACGGGGAGGTGCGGCCGGTGATGATGGTGCCGTCGTGAAGCTGCAGCGCGGCTGCCGGGCCTTGCGTCTCTTCCGACTTCTGACGTGCCGGGAGCACAACCGGACGGTCGGTGGACTTAATGCCGGCCTTCGCCATGACCACGGCAGCGCGCTCGGATTGCGTGGTGTCGAGGCCGTTGCGGGCTTCCTCCACCAAAGTCTTGAAGTAGCGGCGGATGATCTCCTGCTGGGAGGCCTCGCGGCAGACTTCGTCATCGGTGATGCAGAAGCCCACCATGTTCACGCCCATGTCCGTCGGGGACTGGTAGGGCACGGTGCCGGTCAGCCGCTCCAGCAGGGACTTCAGCAGCGGGAAAGCCTCGACATCACGGTTATAGTTCACCGTGGATTCGCCGTGCGCGGAGAGGTGGAAGTGGTCGATGACGTTGGCATCGTTCAGGTCCACGGTGGCCGCCTCATAGGCCAGGTTCACCGGGTGATCGAGTGGCAGGTTCCAGATGGGGAAGGTCTCAAACTTGGCGTAGCCCGCCTGCACGCCGCGCAGGTTTTCGTGGTAGACCTGCGAGAGCGCGGTGGCCAACTTGCCGGAGCCCGGCCCCGGCGCGGTGACCACGACGAGGTCCCTAGAAGTTTCCACGTAGTCGTTCTTGCCCAGACCATCCTCGGAGACAATGAGGTCGATGTTGGCGGGGTAGCCCGGAATGATGTGGTGGCGCGCTACGGTGAGCCCTAGGCGCTCAAGGCGCTCGATGAAGGTCTCCGCCTGGCTATTGCCCTCCTCGAGCTGGGTCATGACAATGTTATTGACCAGGAAGCCGCGGTCCCGGAAGACGTCGACAAGCCGCAGCACATCATCTTCGTAGAGGATCCCGAGGTCACCGCGCATCTTCTGGCGCTCGATATCCTTGGCGTTGATGCAGACGAGGATTTCTACGTCATCCTTGATGCGCTCGAGCATGGCAATCTTGTTATCCGGGGTGAATCCGGGCAGAACGCGGGAGGCGTGCATGTCATCGAAGAGCTTGCCGCCCATTTCGAGATAAAGCTTCCCGCCGATTTCTTTGCGTCGAGCGTTGATGTGCTCCGACTGCAGTTCAATATATTTTTCACGATCAAAACCGAGCGCGCGCCCCATAGTATTTAGGCCCTTCCGTTCAACGGGTAGTACCCGGAAAGTCTACAGCAGCACTGCCCCCGCGTAGAC
This sequence comes from Corynebacterium sp. HMSC034H07, assembly GCF_001815175.1. NCBI lineage: Bacteria > Bacillati > Actinomycetota > Actinomycetes > Mycobacteriales > Corynebacteriaceae > Corynebacterium > Corynebacterium sp. HMSC034H07. The sequence goes on along the minus strand of NZ_KV819538.1, from coordinate 132,771 downwards.
TTCCTGACATGCCTGAGGGACACGTTATTCACCGCCTTGCTCGGACACTCAATGCGGATTTCCGTAACAAGCCGCTGGCCGTGAGCAGCCCCCAAGGTCGGTTCGCTACGGAGGCCGCGCTTGTCGACGACTCCCGCCTCTTACTCGCCGAAGCCTTTGGCAAGCACCTCTTTCTCCACTTCGATGCGGATAACCCGCGCCACGTTATCTACATCCATCTGGGCCTCATCGGTTCCCTACGCTTTGAGCCGTCTGCCGATGTGTGGGGCCAAATCCGGCTGCGCATCGATAACGGCACCACAGCCGCGAACCTGCGCGGCCCGCAGTTCTGCACGCTCATTACGGAGGAGGAATACCAGGCCAAGGTGGCGAAAGTGGGCCAGGATCCGCTGCGCAAGGATGCCGACCCGGATGCCCTATGGGCCCGCGTGCATGCCTCGCGGCGCAGCATCGGCGCGATGCTCATGGACCAAGGCCTCTTTGCTGGCGTGGGCAATATCTACCGCGCAGAAGCCCTATTCCGCCAAGAACTCTCCCCCTTCATCCCCGGCAACCAGCTCGACCGAGCAGAGTTCGATGCCATCTGGTCTGATCTGGTCGATCTCATGGACTACGGCGTCGAACGCGGCCGCATCGACACGGTCCGCCCCGCCCATACGCCGGAGGCCATGGGCCGCGAGCCCCGCAAAGATGACCATGGCGGCGAGGTCTATGTCTACCGTCGCGCCGGGCAACCCTGCTACGTGTGCGGCACCGAGATCCGGGAGCAGGTCATGCAGGGCCGCAACCTCTTCTGGTGCCCCACCTGCCAACCCGCGCGCTAGGGTGTGGGTTATGCGCCCTGCTTATACCGTCGCCACTGTCCGTGCCGCTGAGAAGCGCCTGCTAGAACAACAGTCTCATGAGGATCAGCTCATGAAGCTGGCCGCCGCGGCGGTGGCAGAAACCGCATCAGTGATGTTGGAGGCACGCCCCGGCGCGGTGCTCATTCTCGCTGGCTCCGGCGGCAACGGCGGGGATGGGCTCTACGCCGGGGCGGCGCTGGCCTCACGCGGGGTTACGGTCCATGCCCTGGTCCCAGAGCGTTGCCACGAGGAGGCCCTCGCTGCGTTTTGCAGCGCCGGTGGTACGGTCCTTTCTGCCGATGCGCTGCCTAACGGCAGCGCGCCCTCAGGCAGCACACTGCTAATCGACGCCATCGCTGGCCTCGGATCCGCCCGCGGTCTCTCCGGTGCAGCCCTGCCCCTCTACCGCGATACCACCGCTGCCGGGGCCGCGGTTTTAGCCGTCGACATGCCCACCGGCGTCGACGCCGACACGGGAGTCTGCGCCGCGGATGCCGTTAACGCCGATGTCACCGCCACCTTTGGCTCGCCACGCCTCGGCCACGCGCTGGCCGCCGAATGCGGGCAGGTTGTGGTCTCCGATCTCTTCTTGCCCGGCGCACCCTCCTTCGCTGAGACCCTCGCTGAACTGGATAAACCAGCGGCATTCATCGCTCACGAGCCCTCCGTGCCGACGCCCTATGCGTGGCAGCCGGGCGAACTCGATCTGCCGGGCGGGCGCGCTTCCCGCCCCTGGCCGGTTGGCTGCACGGGCCCCATCACCGATCCCACACCAGGCGCGCGCTCCGATAAGTACTCCGGCGGGGTCGTCGCCCTGGCCGCCGGAAGCGGCACCTACCCGGGTGCGGGGATCCTCTGTGCCACCGCGGCGGTGCGCGCCACGCCCTCGATGGTACGTTTCATCGGGGATAACTCGATTACTTCTCTGCTGCCCGAGCTGGTCTGCCATCCTGACGTGGCCTCCGCCGGACAGGCCCAGGCCTGGGTCGTGGGCCCTGGCCGCGGTACCGATGCCGCGGCGGCCACCGAACTGCGCAAGGTGCTAGCGCAGGACCTGCCCACCGTTCTCGACGCCGACGCCCTGACGCTTCTAGCGCGCAATACCTCCCTGCGCCAGCAAGTTACCAAGCACCCGATGACCATCCTCACCCCGCATGAAGGCGAGTTCATCCGCCTCTACGAGGCCACTTTCGGATCTGCTCCCGATGCGTCTGCTGGGTGGGGCACTGCCCTCCACGAGCTAGCCGAGGAGCTGGACAGCATCATCTTGCTCAAAGGCCGCTTGACCCGCGTCACCGCTCCAGGCCAGCCGCTCTATTCCTTCAACGCCGGTCACTCTTTTGCCGCGACCCCCGGCTCCGGAGACGTGCTCTCCGGTATCCTCGGCGCGGTCATGGCCCAGCTCTTCGCCAGCGCTCCCGCCGCGTCACCTGCCGGGGTCATCGCCGAGGTCCTCCACGCCGGTGCCATCCACGCGCACGCGGCGGCCATCGCGGCCGAAACCCCCGAGGGCTTCGCGCCCTGTTCGGCCTCCCAGATCGCTGCGGCTATCCCGCGGGCCATCGCGCGGCTCCTCAACGCCGAGCGCTAGCTCCTTGGCCCGGCGCTAGCTCCGCCGCTAAGTACGTTTCGATCAAATAGCGCCCAGAAATTTGAAAATCTGGGACCTTGTTTGATCGATCCGTACCTGGCCGCCACCACCTTGGTACGTTTTCGCAACGAAGCCCTAGAATTTCGCGATTTTCGGGCCACTATTTACGAAAACGTACCTTGGCCCGGCGCAGTGTCCCGGACGCGGTACCCACAGACTTGCGCATGAGCCCGCGCGGGCCCACCGCCACCGTGCCGCGGCGCAGCGAGGTGTTCTCCCACGGCCACGTCATCCCGGCCCATGCTGCTGCGACGGCGAGGGTCTCGGCCGCGATGTAGCCCGGCCAGGGTCCCAGCAGGTTGATGATGGAGGGGCTTCCCGGCGCGTGGTTGAGGAAGCCATAGTTGCCGTCGGTCTTCGCGTTGACTGCCATCGCGATAGCCATCCACAGCGGCGTGACCTTCACGGCGAAGCGATAGCCCTTCCACGTCGGCCGGTAACCCAAGCCAAAGGTCAGCGCCAGCGGCACAGCGAGGGCCACGATGTGGAAGAACCAATAGGTGCCAAACCGCAGCCAGCGCGGGGAGAAGTAGTAGATGACGTCCGGGGTGATGATGGCCTGCGGGTTAAGGATGATGCCCCAAAAGTAAGACAGGGTCAGGGCATGCTCATTGCCGGTGATAAGGCCCAGCGCCAGGATCGGACGCAGCACATCGCACAGGTGCAAAGGCAAAGACTCGCGGATATCGAATTGCTTAGGGTCCAGGGAGATGACCGTCCACGCAGTACCCGCCACCAGCAAGGCCCAGCCCACCATCCGCCGGATGAAGGTTTCGCGGGAGGTTCCCTTGATCCTGCGGGCAGCGACGATAAAGACCCCGCAGGCCACCACGGTGATGCTCAACATGAGCGCATGCAGCGCAGTCCACTGCTGCATGCGCGGGTAGTCAGTTGGGCTTACTCGGGGCTTGCGGGGTCGTATCATAACGGGGTATTAATTTACCCCTTTGTATGAACACGTGAGAGATGAGAGGGTTTTTACGCGGCTAGCTCGGAGTATTCGGAGAGCTTTCCGTCCTTGACTTCGACCACAGTGTCGGCATAGTCGAGCAAGCTGCGGTCGTGGGTAATGAACAGGGTTGCGGTATCGAAGTCCTCGGTGACACCGCGCAGGAGCTTGGCAATGTCGCGCGAAAGCTTGGAATCGAGGGCGGAGGTGGGCTCATCCGCAAGCAACACGGAAGGCTGGCCCATGAGTGCGCGGGCAATATTGACGCGCTGGCGCTGGCCGCCAGAAAGCTGGTTCATGCGGCGGTTCCCAAAGCCCTCCAAGCCCACGAAACTGAGCAGCTCATCGGCACGATCCTGGCGCGGCTTGCGGCCCTCCATGTGGTCAATGATGAGCAGCTGTTCGCGCGCGGTCAGGGCGGCCAGCAGGTTGGCCTGCTGGAAGATGAGCCCGCGGGAGCCGGTTCGCTCCACGCTGCCGGAGTCCGGCTCGATGAGGCCGGCGGCTACGGACAGCAGGGTGGACTTGCCGGACCCGGATTCGCCGATGACGGCGGTGAGCTCGCCGGGTTTGACGTCCAAGCTGACGCCGTCGAGTGCAGTGGTGCGGGACTGGCCGTCTGGGTAGGTCACCACGATGTCGCGAAGGGACAGTGCAGGGGAAGAAGCGGTGGTAGTCATTAGGCGTTGCCTCCTAGGGCGTCGAGCGGGTTGATCTTGGAAACGCGGCGGGTGGCCAGGAAAGCACCAGCGATGCCGAGCAGCCAGATACCGAGCGCGGGGACGATGACGGTCATGGCGGAGACCTCGAAGGGCACGGCACCTTGGGCGGCAAGGCCCAGCAACCAGCCGACGAGCGCGCCGACCCCTACGCCAATCGCGAGGATGATGGCAGCCTGCGCGATGGCGTCCTTGAGCAGGTACTTCACGCTGGCGCCAAGGGCACGCAGGATGGACAGGTCACGGGTGCGCTGGATGGTCCAGATGCTCAGGAAAGCGATGGTGACCAGCGCGGAGATTCCGTAGAGGAAGGCCTGCATGGTCAGCAGGGAGCCGCGCTCCGAGCTATAAGCCGGCAGGCCGGACAGGGCCTTGCCCATGGACACGGAGGTGTCGGTCGGCTCGTGGGACAGCACGGCCACACCCACCATGTCTTCGGGGGAATGGGAGACCTTCTGCCAAGTTGCGGTGGAGACCCACACCACCGGGGAGTGGGAATAGTACTCATCCTCAACCACCGCGTTCACGTCCAGGTCCACGCCGCCGAGGGTGCCCCGGGATGGCGCGTTCAGGGCGTCGTCGATGGATTGGCTCAAGACCATGCCCTCCTCCGGAATCACGGTGCTGGAGCCAGGGATCTGGGTACCTTCGGGCAGGCCGAAGACCGCCACGCCGCCGTGGCCCTCAAGCTTGGTCTGCGAAGTACCGAGCGGAATGCCAGAAGCGGGGACATCCTCGGCGAAGATCTCCGACTCGGTGAAGGACGGGTCTTCCGTCGAGAAGGTCACATAAGGAGTCTGCTCCCCGAGTGCCTCGAGTGCGGAAGTATTTTGCTTGGACAGGCCTTGGGTCAGGCCGGACAACATAACGAGCAACAACGTAATTAGAGCCACGACGCCGCCGATCAGGAAGAACCGACCGCGGGCGGTGACTATCTCTCTCAATGCCAGGAACATACTATTAATCCTGCTGTGGCCAGCGCAGAAAGTAATCGAGTAGCCAGTTGAACCTCCACTCAACCAGTTGGTTGATTCCCCCTCGTCCAGCCAGAGGATAAGCTGGAGCGCCGTGATGATGAGCAATAAACTGTGGACCGTGGGACTGCACGCCATGTTTGGCTTTCTCCTCGTCTTCGGCGTGCTCCGCGCGTGGGCCGATGACCGCCTTGACGCCCGCGCTCTCGGCCTCTCCATCGCACTCGCAGTGGTCTACACGGGGTTTGCCATCTTCGGCTCCCGCCCCATCACCCGCCCCGTCCCCACCACGCTGTGGCTCGCCGCCCTGTGCCTGCTGTGGATCGGGCTTATGGTGCACGCCCAAGACTTCATGTGGCTCGAGTTCCCGCTGGTCTTCGTCTTTATCCATGCGCTTCCCTTCTGGCCGGGAATCGTCGCCAGCGTGGTGCTGTGGGCCGTCGCCGCCTTCGTCCCCGCATGGATCCACCCGCAATTCTGGACCGCGGCCGCAGCCATCGGGCCGTTCATCGGCACCTGCTTTGCCGTGGGCGTCTACCACGCCGCCCGCCGGGTTCAGGCGGAGGCGGCGCACCACGCGGCCGTCGCCAAGCAACTGCGTGAGACCCAGGAGGAGCTAGCGGCCAGCGAGCACCAAGCCGGGCGCCTCGAGGAGAGGGAGCGGCTCTCCCGCGAGATTCATGACACCGTGGCGCAGGGGCTGTCCTCCATCGTCCTGCTCAGCCGCGCCGCCAAGAACACCTCCGCTCAACAGGATGTCACCGAGCAGCTCGCGCTCATTGAAAAAGTGGCCCAGGACAACCTGGCGGAGGCCCGGCGCTTCGTCAAAGAGCTGGCGGCGCCTGCCTCCTCCATCGACGCGGAACTGCGCACACTTGTGGATGAGCTCCAAGCCCAGGCTAAGGGCCTGGGGCTGCGCACCCGCTTCGGGCTCAAGCTCACCGGCAGTGCCGACGTCCCCACCGAGTTTTCCCACGTCATCCTGCGCGCCGCGCGCGAAGGTCTCACCAATGTCATGAAACACGCCGACGCCGACCGCGCCGTGGTCACTCTGGGCTCTTTCGAGGATGGAATCATCCTCGATGTCGTCGATGACGGCCGCGGCATCGAAGGACCACGGGGCTTCGGGCTGACCGGCCTGGAGCAGCGTGTTCGCAGCGTTGGCGGCAGCGTCCAGGTAGAATCTTCACCCGCCGGCACCGCACTCGCGGTGCGAATCCCAACAGGAAGCAGCAGCAATGGTCAACGTGATGCTCATCGACGATCACCCCGTAGTCCGCGCCGGGCTGCGCGCGATTCTTAACGCCTTCCCCGACATCGTGGTGGTGTTGGAAGGCTCCGATGGCTCGGCCGTCGAAAAGCTGGCGGATGCTGATGTTCCCCATATCGATGTGGTCGTCTGCGATATCCAGATGCCGGACGTCGACGGCATCGCCGCCACTCGGCGCGTGCGCGAGCTCGACGGTCCACCGGTGCTCATTCTCACCACCTATGACACGCAGGCGGATATCCTGGCCGCCGTGGAGGCGGGCGCGCTGGGTTACCTGCTCAAGGACGCCCCCGAGGAAACCCTGCACGCCGCGGTGCTCGACACGGCCGCGGGAAAGCGGACCTTGGCGCCTGAGGTCACCAACCTCTTAGCGGAGCGCTTGGCACAGCCGGAGACTGCACTTTCACCGCGCGAGCTGGAGATCCTGCAGGCGCTGTCAACGGGAGATTCCAACAAGCAGATTGCCCAGCGGCTCTTCATCTCCGAGGCCACGGTCAAGACCCACCTCATCCACGTCTATCAAAAGCTCGGCGTGGAAACCCGCACGGCGGCCGTCTCCGCGGCCCGCGAGCGAAAGCTCATCCAATAGATGCATACCTACGATTGCATCGTGGTGGGTGGCGGCCAATCCGGCCTGGCCACCAGCTATTACTTGCGCCGTCAGAAGCTCGATTTCCTCATCCTCGACGCCAACTCCTCCCCCGGCGGGGCCTGGCAGCACGTGTGGGATTCACTCACGCTCTTTAGCGATGCCCACTCCTCCACGCTGCCCGGCTGGCCCATGCCTTCTTACCCGGGTTTCCCGCCGGCTTCCCATGTGGTGGACTCCCTCACCCGCTATGAGCAGCGCTATGACCTGCCGGTCCGGCACGGGGTGGCGGTGGAGCGCGTGCTTGACGACGATCCCCGCTTCCGCCTTCTCACCACTCACGGTGAGTTCCGATCCCGGACCGTCGTGGCGGCGACGGGCACCTGGTCCGCGCCGTTCATCCCCTTCTACCCCGGTGAGTTTCAGGGGCGCCAGTGGCACACGGCAAGCTACCCGGGGCCGAATCCTTTCTTAACCAGCACCAGCAGCGGCCATACCAGCCGTGTGGCCGTTGTCGGCGCGGGCAACTCCGGTGCCCAGATCGCCGCCGAGCTAGCCCTCGCCGGTGTGGACACCACGTGGTTCACCTCGCACCCGCCGCGCTGGATGCCGGATGATGTGGATGGGCGCGTGCTCTTTAGCCGCAACCGTCAGCGCATGCTGGCGAAGCTTCGCGGCGAACCGGACCCAGGCCCCGAAACAGAACTGGGGGATATCGTCATGGTCCCGCCGGTGCTCAAGGCCCGCGATAGTGGGCTGCTGCGCGCCACCGACATGTTTTCCTCGCTCGATGAATTGGACCGCGAAGGCTTCAGCGACCTCATCTGGGCCACCGGCTTCCGCCCAGCGTTGCGCCCGTTCCCCGGGCTGTTGGCAGAAGGAAAGCCCACGGTGGAAGGCTTCTTCCCCGTGGGCTATGGCTCGTGGACTGGTCCGGGCTCGGCCACGATTACCGGTGTGTCACCCTATGCACGGCAGGTGGCGGCGGACGTCGCCAAGCTCGTTCGCTCTTCCCGCTAGGCGCTAGAGCGCAACCATGGCGAGGAGCACCACCGCTGCCAGCGCAAGCAGGAATCCCAGGCGACGCAGAATCTTCATCTGCTCCTCGCGCCCCACGCGCGCCATGAGTGCGGCGCCGAGGACAGAGCCCACGGTGTTGTACAGAAGATCATCAATGTCGCTAAAGCCCAGGGCAAAGATGTACTGGGCGCTTTCTATGCACAGGCTAACCACGAGGCCGATGAGCATCGCCCCGCCCAAGCCCCAGCGGATCCTGGCACGGTTGCGCCCGGCCACGTAAATCGCCGCTCCCAGCGGCATGAAGAGAGCAATATTCCCCAGGAGATCGGTCCACCCGCCGTACCACACGGAGGCGTTCTCAAAACCGCCAAAGAGCTGCAGGTTGACCCTTCGCACCGCGTGCGCGGAACCATCCACCACGCCGGGGATGTCCATGAAGGGCTTGCCCACCGTCGCCAACACCACGACCACTAGGGACAGGGCCGCGACAAGGAGGGAATCACGAAGCAGGTGGCGATACGGATCCGGCGCGGGCCGCAGCCGATTGCGCGAGCGTTGAGCTTCTATCCCAGTCATGCGCCTCACCCTAGTGGTTTTCGCTGGCAATCGGCTGAAGCAGAAGCCAGAAAACACTGCTTCACATCCTCTGTACGATAGTGTCCATGAACACACTGATTGTCACTCGCACGGATTCCGGAGTAACGCACTCATTCCAAGAGCAGCCCCTGCTCGGGGAAGGTGACACGGTCGTGGATGTGCAGTTTTCCTCCCTCAATTACAAAGACGCCATGGCCTTGGAGGGCGATAAAGGTGTCATGCGCATCGATCCGCTCGTCCCCGGCATCGATGTGGTGGGCACCGTGGCGGAGACTTCTGATTCTCGCCTGGACCCCGGCCAGCTTGTCGTCTCCTGCGGCGATGGCCTGGGCGAGTTCCGCCATGGCGGCTATACCACCCGCCAGCGCGTCAACGGTGAAGCCACCATCCCTGTACCCCAGCGTTTCAGCGCGCACGATGCCGCCGCAATTGGTACGGCCGGATACACCGCCGCTATCTGCGTGAACCAGCTGCGCACGCACGGCACGACGAAGGGCCATATCCTCGTCACCGGGGCCACCGGCGGCGTGGGATCCATCGCGGTCCAGCTGCTCAAGTCTTCCGGCTACGAGGTTACCGCCGTCACCGGCCGCGTGGAATCCCAGTCGGAGTACCTCACCTCACTCGGCGCGGATCACGTGCTCGACCGCACAGCGTTGTCTGAGACCGGCCGCCCGCTGCAGAAGGCGCTGTACGACGGCGCCATTGACACCGCCGGTTCCACCGTCTTGGCCAACGTGCTGGCGCAGGTGCGCTGGGGCGGCGTGGTGGCGGCCACCGGTATGGCGGCTGGTCCGGATCTTCCTGCCTCGGTGCTGCCGTTCATCCTGCGCGGCATCGTGCTGGCCGGCGGTAACTCCGTCGATGCACCCCGCGAGGTGCGTGAGGCCGCCTGGCAGCTTCTCGACGAACACCTCGACCTCAACATGCTGAACTCTATTACTGAAACGGTGCCGCTGGCCGATGTCGCCACTGCCGCTCAAGAGCTGCGCGCCGGCTCCCGCCATGGGCGCACGGTCGTCGAGATATAGGCAGGGCAGGTGTGAGCGGGCAGCCTTATACTGCCCGGCCCCTTTAGTGGTGCACGCGGTGCGATAGCGATTCGTCGTCGGTGCCGGGGGCATTACCCAGCTCGCCGGTGAATTCATCGTCGCTGCGCGCCAACCAGATGGAGGACACCACCAGTCCGCCCCAGATGACGACGACGAAGAGGATAAAGAGCAGGATTGCGCTTGTAGTCATTGTTATTCTCCTTTCCTTATAGCCGCTACTTGTCGTCCGTGTTCGGTGCGGCGGCGTTGCCTGCGGCAAGTGGGTTCGGAGTACCGGCCGGGCGGCCGCCCACTGGGACGCCGTAATCAGACGTCTCGATGCCGTCCAGGTACTTGTTTCCGCGGAAGTCCACCAGCGGCATGATGAAGCTGGCGAGCAGAATGACGCCCAGCACGGTCCAGCCATAAAGACCAATCTGGGTGGAGGAGTAGCCCTCATAACCTTCGCGGACAATCGTGGTGATCTCGTTGACCAGGAAGTAGACGAGCAGCAGCGGGGTCGCGACGAAAGTCAGGAACTGCCAGAAGCCACCCACCTTGAACTGCGACACGGCGTTGATGTGCTGCTGGATCTCGCGGCGGCGGCCGGTCACCCAGCCGACGACTACGAGGGCGCAGATGGCGCCGAAGACGATGCCCAAGTTGTTGGTGAACTTATCCATGATGTCCAGAGTGACCAGGCCCGAGGAGGTGGCGAACAGGAAGCAGGACAGTACTCCCATCGCGCTGCCAACGCTGATGGCAGAAACGCGGCGGGAAATGTTGAACTTATCTGCCACGGCGGAGACAACGACCTCCATGATGGAGATCAGCGAGGTCACACCGGCCAGGAACAGGGAGCCAAAGAAGAGGACACCGAACAGCCAGCCGAGCGGCATGAGGTTAATGATCGTCGGGAAAGCGATGAAGGCCAGACCGATACCAGACTCAGCCACCTCATCGACAGACACGCCCTGCTGGGCGGCCATGTAGCCCAGAGTGGCGAAGACGCCGATGCCGGCGAGAACCTCGAAGGAGGAGTTCGCAAAGGCAGTAACCAGGCCCGTGTTGGTGAGGTTGGTGCGCGGCTTGAGGTAGGACGCGTAGGTGATCATGATGCCGAAACCGATGGACAGGGAGAAGAAGATCTGTCCGTAGGCGGCGATCCACACCGACGGGTTGCTCAGCACGGACCAGTCCGGAGTGAAGAAGGCGTTGAGGCCCTCGGCGGCGCCGTCGAGGAAGAAGGCGCGGATCACCAGAATGATGAACATGACGGCCAGGACCGGCAGGAAGATGGAGGTCAGCTTGCCGATGCCCTTGTTGATGCTCGTGGCCAGCGTAGCGATGCAGACAACCCATACGAGGATCATGACGCCCAGAATGGCGGGGACGACGTGGCCCGAGTAGGTTGCCTCTGGGTCCGCCTGGAGGAAGTCAACCATGAAATAGTCCGCGGGAGCTTCTCCCCACGCCTGGTTCACGGACTTGATGGTGTAGAGCGCCGCCCACGCAATGATGGCAGCGTAGTAGATGGCAATGAAGAAGTTCACGCCGACTTTGAACCAGCCGATTCCTTCCCAGCGGCTGCTGATACGGCGAAATGCCAGCGGTGCAGAACCGCGGAAGCGGTGACCAATGGCGAGGTCGAACCACAGGATGGGAATACCGGCGGTCAGCAAGGCCACCATGTACGGGATGAGGAAGGCACCGCCACCGTTTTCATAGGCAACGTAGGGGAAGCGCCAGATATTACCCAGGCCGACGGCGGAGCCGATGGCGGCCATGAGGAAGACGAAGCGCGTATTAAAAGTATCGCGTGTAGAGCGAGTCTTATGCGGGGTTGTTGTGGTCATGAGAGAACTTTCTTCTTGAGCAAATATCGCGCACCGCAAGACCGTAGGAATTGTTTATACGGACCGCGTACGGCGAGTATTAGCGAGAAGCTTAGTCTAACTGCCAACCTATAGGTACCGTTTTGAATATTTATTTCTGAAGCTTTACCTCTGCCTTAACCCCATGGCCAGAGGCCTAAAACCGCCACTGCCCCTCAACACTCTGCTCCCCGTCCGAAACATTGGGTCCCGGAAAGTAGCTGAGCGATGAAGGGCAAAGAGTGAGCGAAGAAGATGGTGAAACTAGACGTGCAAATCGCGATCCTGAATCCCCTTGGGAACGGCGAGCACACCAATGAGGGACACGACCGAAATCGCGATGCCGTAGGCGGCGATGGCCATCGAGGTCTCGTACCGCGTGTACAGCATCTCTGCAATCATCGGGGCAAAGGCACCACCGATGATGGAGCCGAAGGCGTAGCCGATGGACACGCCCGACAGGCGCACCCGCACCGGGAACATCTCCGCGTACATCGCTGACTGCGGGCCATAGGTCGCACCCAGGATGACACCTAGGAGGAACACGGCCACGCCGAAGAACATGACGTTGCCCGAGTCAACCGCCCAGAACACCGGGGTGATATACAGCGCCAAGACGATGTAGCCGCCAATGAACGTCGTGCGCCGCCCCACCCGGTCAGACAGGTGGCCGAAGTACAGCGTGCCGATAAACCAACCAATCGACGCGATCAGGGCTACCCCAAGGGCCTGGGGGCGGGTATAGCCCACAACCTTCGTGCCATAGGCGGTGAAGTAGGCGATGACGAAGTAGCCAATCGCGTTGTTGGCGGCGAAGATAACTGCGCACTTGATGACGGTTCCGAGGTGGCCCTTGAACAGGACCGCGAGCGGTGCGGTGGACTTTTCCTTCAGCTCTTCCATCTCCGCGAAGGCCGGGGACTCTTCTACCGCCCGGCGGATCAGGTAGCCCAAGAGAATGAGCACGACTGAGGACAGGAACGGGATACGCCAGCCCCAGGCGAGGAACTGCTCCGGAGTCAGGACGGCGGAGAGCACCAGCATAAAGATGGTGGCCAGGAACATGCCGAGGGGTACTCCTACCTGCGGGAACGCACCAAAAAGTCCGCGCTTGCCGTGCGGGGCGTGCTCAACGGCCAGCATCGCCGCACCGCCCCATTCACCGCCGGCGGAGAGGCCCTGAAGGATACGTAAGAGCACCAGCAGGATAGGTGCTGCCATGCCGATGGAGGCGTAGGTAGGCAGCACACCCATCAGCATGGTGGCCAAGCCCATGCCAACCAGCGTGACGACAAGAACCGGCTTGCGTCCGAGCCGGTCACCCAAGTGGCCGGCCAGAATGGCCCCGAGGGGACGGAAAAGGAAGGAGATACCCAGCGACGCCCAGGCAATGATCTGAGCGAGCGAGGCGCTTTCGTTGGAGACCGGATCGAAATACTGGGTAGCGAAGATCAGGCCGGCGGCCTGAGCGTAGATGAAGAAGTCGAACCACTCAATAGTGGTGCCGACCATCGAACCGGCGAGCACGCGCTTGTGCTCTGTGGTGATTCCCGGCCCTTGGGCAGGCTGTTGGGTGACTGGTGCAGACATAGTGGGAGTCTTTTCTCTATGGGTGCAGAAGCACGGTGGATACAGTTAAAGCCAGTGAACGAAAGGGACAATGGTGAGGCGGGGCGTGCCAAAGAAGCCGAGAACGCGGCAGCGTTTTACTGATCGCGGTTGTCGACGATCCTCTTGGCCTTGCCCTCACCGCAATCGACGTGGTCAGTGATCTCGACGCCAACAGTGACGCCGATGCGCTCCTTGATCTGTTTCTTCAGCCACGCGGCGGAGGCATCGATCTGATCAGGAGTAGCCTCCGAGGAGTGCTCAACCACCAGGGTGAGGTGGTCCATGCGGCCACGCTTGCTCAGCACGCACTGGTAGCGCGGGCGAAGCACGCGGTCCTCAGTGATGATCTCCTCGAACTGCGACGGGAAGCAGTTCACGCCACGCAGGATGATCATGTCATCGTTACGAGCGGAGATACGGTCGATGCGACGCATCGAACGCGCAGTGCCCGGGAGCAGGCGGGTGATGTCGTGGGTGCGGTAACGAATGATCGGGAAGGCCTCCTTGGTGAGGGAGGAGATGACCAACTCGCCGTACTCGCCGTCTGGAACCGGCTGCATGGTCTCCGGATCGATGATCTCTGGGTAGAAGTGGTCCTCCCAGACGGTCAGGCCATCCTTGGCCTCGACACATTCTTGGGCCACGCCAGGGCCCATTACCTCGGAGAGGCCGTAGATATCGGTGGCCGTAATGCCGAAGCCTTCTTCGAGTTCGCGGCGCATTCCCTCGCTCCACGGCTCGGCGCCAAAGACGCCGGCGCGCAGGGAGGATTCGCGCGGATCCAGGCCTTCCTTGCGCATGCGGTCAAGGAGGTTGAGCACGTAAGACGGCGTACCCAGAATTGCGTCCGGCTGGAAGTCCTGCATGATCTGGATCTGGCGCTCCGTCTGACCACCGGAGGTCGGAATCGCCGTGGCTCCTAGGGCCTCAACGCCATAGTGAGCGCCCAGGCCGCCGGTAAAGAGGCCATAGCCGAACGTAATCTGAACCTTATCGCTCTTGCGCAGGCCGCCTGCCCGCAGCGAACGGGCTACGAGCTCGGCCCAAATACGCACGTCATTCTCGGTGTATCCCACGACGGTCGGGCGACCCGTGGTGCCGGAAGAAGCGTGGATGCGGGAGATTTGGTTCTGGCCAACAGCAAACATCCCGAAGGGGTACTCCGCGCGAAGGGTTTCCTTGTCGGTGAACGGGAACAGCGCAAAGTCCGCGAGTTCCTTGAAGTCATCCGGGTGAACGCCCTTCTCATCGAACGCACGGCGGTAGTGCGGGACGTTGTAGTACGCGTGGCGAAGCTCGTTCTTCGCGCGCGCGGTCTGCAGCGCAATGATTTCATCGCGGGAGGCGTACTCAATGCCCATCTGGGGGCCGTGGTGGTCAGAGAAGATATCAAACGTTGCGGTCACGTCATTTGCCTTTCATTTCGAGGAGAGGGGAAATACCACACCCTTTAAGCTCCCTCGAAAGTGCTGCAAGAAGTTGGTTAGCTGGGACAACGCACAAAAGTACGTTAATTACTTACCGTTCGGTTGGGTAAGTCTTGTGACGTACACTACAGGCCGTTGTCGTGATAGACAACACAATTAGTCCAAGTTTTTGAAGCGCAACACATCATCGCAGGCCACGACGGTTTCACCGACAAAAGAAGCCCCCACCCCCATATGGAGCCCCAACGGCGGAGCGAAACGCTCGCCCCCGACTAGCTGATCAACTACTTGCCCATCGCGACTAGCCCGTCGCTTGCGGAGCTAGGCCGCCAAACACAACACTCTCAAAAGCACTGGCCAGCTCCTCGGCACCAAGTCGACCCTCCGGCTCGTACCAATCAGACGTCGAGTTAATCATTCCGAAAATCATGCGGGTCAACAGCGGAGCCTCAATATCGGAGCGAATAGCACCCTCCTCCTGAGCAGCCTCCACCAGCGGAACCACGGAACGCGTCAGCGTACGGCGGCGCTCCAACGCGCTCCGCTCCACCTCGGAGTTTCCACGCAAACGGAGCAAGAGCGCGACAGACTTCGGGTCGGAGCACAGCACCTCAATCGAGCCACGCAACAGCCCGCGCACCCTCTCCCCCGCCGACACATCGGCCGCGGCCATCTCTTCCGCAACCGCTTCCAAACGGCTCAGTGCCTGCACTACCGTGAGCTCCAAAATCTCTTCTTTGGAAGAGATGTGGTGATAGAGCGCGGACTTAGAAATCCCCAATTCGCTCGCCACATTATCCATCGACGTGGCGTCGTAGCCGCGGGCTGTAAAAGCACGGACAGCTGCACGAATGACATCTTCACGGGAGTAGCCGGGGCGGCCACGTGCCGCGCCCTGGACAGTGGATTTCTCATTCTTCACGCAGTCCATTCAAGCAGAGAGCCCCGAGCACCGTTAGACTAGTGAGCCACCACACCCCTTTTCGCTCCCTCGGCAGCACTGCGGAAACCCCTTACCTCAAGGAGGAATTCCCATGAGCACCGAGCACCCCATCCTCGCCCCCGGCGTCGCCGAAAGCCCCGAGTTCACCCACGTGCGCACCATGTTCGACGATGACCGTGCCACCGCGGAGATTGGCGCGAAGATTACCGCGCTAGACGTCGGCAAGTGCGAAGGCCACTTCACCGTCCGCCCGGAGATGTGCAATGGACATGGCACGGCACAGGGTGGCTATTTATACATGTTTGCCGATTCCATCTTCGCCGGCGTTTGCAACTCCGGTGGCGACTTGGCCGTGGCCGCGCACAACTCGATTCACTACATCGCCCCCGCCTTCGAAGGGGATGTCGTTGACGGGGTTGGGGTGACCCGCCAAGCCTGGGGCCGCAACGGCGTTGTCGACGTCACCCTCAGCATCAAGGGTAAGCCCATCGCCGAATTCCGCGGCACATACCGCGTGCTGCCCGCCAAGCCCCAGAACCGCAACAAGTAGGGCGCAGCTCACAAACTTGGTTGACATAGCTCACACATGCCCCATATACTGACCAACCAGTCAGTAAGTATCACCGAGCCGACACTGAGCAGAGAGGGAACGATTCCTCCCATGACCCCATCAGAGAAAACACTCGCCGCCGTCCCGGCCGCGGATGAAGCACAAGCACAGCAGCGCTTCGACGAGCTCATCGCCGAAGACTCCCGCATCGAGCCCACCGACTGGATGCCGGCTGCCTACCGCAAGACCTTGACGCGTCAGATTTCCCAGCACGCGCACTCCGAAATCATCGGCATGCAGCCGGAGGCCAACTGGATCAGCCGCGCGCCTTCGCTCAAGCGCAAGGCCATCCTCATGGCCAAGGTGCAGGATGAGGCCGGCCACGGCCTCTACCTCTACTCCGCTGCGGAGACCTTGGGCACCTCGCGCGACGAACTGGTGCATCAGCTTCTCGACGGCACCGCCAAATACTCCTCCATCTTCAACTACCCGGCGCGCACGTGGGCCGACATCGGAGCCATCGGCTGGTTGGTGGATGGCGCCGCCATCTGCAACCAGGTCCCGCTCTGCCGTGCTTCCTACGCACCCTATGGCCGCGCCATGGTGCGCATCTGTAAGGAAGAGTCCTTCCACCAGCGCCAAGGTTGGGAGATCCTCTACGAGCTGTCCCACGGAACGCCCGAGCAGAAGCAGATGGCGCAGGAAGCCATCAACCGTTTCTACGGACCCGCACTCCAGATGTTCGGCCCGCCGGATGATGACTCCCCCAACTCCAAGCAGTCCATGGCGTGGAACATCAAGCGCTTCTCCAACGACGAACTGCGCCAGCGCTTCGTGGACATGATTGTCCCGCAGGCCGAAGCCCTTGGCCTGCACTTCGAGGACCCGGACCTGAAATGGAACGAAGAGCGCGGCCACTACGACTTCGGCGAGCTCGACTGGTCCGAGTTCAAGGCCGTCATCAAGGGCGAAGGCCCCTGCAACGTGCAGAGGATGCAGCGACGTCGCCAAGCGCATGCCGACGGCGCGTGGGTCCGTGAGGCTGCCGCAGCCTACGCCGAGAAGCACCACTCGGCTGATACCTCGCTCATCGCTTAACCCCTAAGCACACTGCTCAACCAGCTTCGAGACTTTAAGGAAGATTCCATGTCTAGCTCCACCTGGCCCATGTGGGAGGTCTTCGTACGCTCCTCCCGCGGCCTTTCCCACGTTCACGCCGGCTCGCTCCATGCACCGGATGCCACCATGGCCCTGCGCAATGCCCGCGATCTCTACACCCGCCGCAACGAGGGAACCTCCGTCTGGGTCGTGCCCAGCGAGGCCATTGCCTCCTCCGACCCGGACTCCAAGGGCGGATTCTTCGAATCCCCCCAGGGCAAGAGCTACCGCCACGCCACGTACTACGACAAGTCGGAAGGAGTGCCGCACCTGTGACCGGATTTGCAGCCGCCGATTCTGCGACCAAGCAATCGCAGGGCAACGGCATCACCGCAGAAGACATCGCCGCCTCCGGCGCAGTGGCCCCCGAGGACACGGCTCGCTATGCGCTCATGCTGGGCGATGACGCCCTCATCCTGGCCCAGCGCCTGGGCTGGTGGATTTCCCGCGCGCCGGAGATGGAAGAGGACATCGCACTGGGCAACATCGCCCTCGATCTCATCGGGCACGCCCGCTTCCTACTGACCTACGCCGGTACCGCATGGGGCAAGACCGAGGATGACTTGGCTTACTTCCGTAACGAGGAGGAGTTCCGCTCCGCGCGCTTGGTCGAGCAGGAGAACGGCGACTTCGGCTACACCATCGCCCGCCAGCTGCTCTTCTCCTACTACCAGTACGGGCTCTACACGGCCTTGCTGGAGTCGCAGGATGAAACCATTGCGGCGATCGCGGCGAAGGCCATCAAGGAAGTCGAGTACCACGTCGACCACGCCAACCAGTGGATTCTTCGTCTGGGCCAAGGCACCGAGGAGTCCCACCGCCGAATCACGGAGGGCCTGATGTACATGTGGCCCTACCTTGACGAGCTCTTCGAGGATCTCCCGCTTCACGAGAAGCTGGCGGCAGAAGGCATCGCAGTTCTGCCCTCGAGCCTGCGCGCGCAGTTCGATGAGCGCATCGCCTACGTCCTAGACAAGGCAGGTCTGGCCATCCCGGACGTCAAGCAAGCCCGCTCCGGGCAGCGCACCGGGCGTTTCTCCGAGCACCGCGGTTTCATCCTCGCGGAGATGCAGTCCTTGGCGCGCCAACACCCCGGCGCGACCTGGTAAAGACAAGGAAAGGACCAAGGTTTCATCGTGTCCATCACAGATAAATCCCACCCGCTGCGCCCCACGCAGCCTGACGACGCCCACGTGTGGGACGTCGCCGCCGAGGTGCCCGATCCGGAGATCCCCGTGATTTCCATCGCCGACCTTGGAATTCTTCGGGACGCTCGCCTGGATGGCGATACCGCGGTGGCCACGATTACCCCCACCTACTCCGGCTGCCCCGCCATGGAACACATCACGGCGGACATCACCACAGCGCTGACCGATGCCGGTTACGCGAAGGTGCGCGTCGACCTCGTTCTCCACCCGGCGTGGACCACCGACTGGATGACGGAGACCGGCCGGCAAAACCTCAAGGACTACGGCATTGCCCCGCCCAGCGGAAAAACCCGGGCCACGCCGGAAGGTCCTATCCCGCTCACACTCGAACCGCCGCCGGCCATCGAATGCCCCCACTGTGGCTCCCGCCGCACACGTAAGCTTGCCCAATTCGGTTCCACCTCCTGCAAAGCTCTCTACAACTGCCAGGATTGCTTGGAGCCCTTCGACTACTTCAAGGTGCACTAATGACCACGACCCCGTCTGCCCCCGCAAAGAAGAAGGCCACGTTCAACACCCTGACCGTGTCCGAGGTGCGCGCCCTGACTTCAGACTCCGTGGAGGTTTCCTTCGCTATCCCTCCGGAGCTCCAGGACGACTATGACTACATCCCCGGCCAGTACGTTGCACTGCGGGCAACCATCGACGGCCAGGAAGTCCGCCGCTCCTATTCCATCTGCGATGTGCCTCGCGACGGCGTGCTGCGCGTCGCCATCAAGCGCGACCGCGGTGGCGTCTTCTCCACGTGGGCCAATGACACCCTGCAGCCCGGCGACACCATGGACGTGATGAACCCGCAGGGCGCGTTCACCTCAAAGACTCACCTGACCGGCCTTAACAACCCCGAGGCCGTGCGCGAAGAACTGGAGAAGCTGGAGAACCCACACCTCGTGGCCATTGCAGCGGGCTCCGGCATCACGCCAATCATGGCCATCGCCCAGACCGTGCTCCACACCTCCCCCGACACCACCTTCGAGCTCATCTTTGCCAACAAGGGCGGCGGCGACGTCATGTTCGCCGAGGAGATTGGTGACCTCAAGGACAAGTTCCCTACGCGCTTTGCCGTGCACCACGTCCTGTCCCGCGAGCAGCGCGTTAACCCGCTGTTCTCCGGGCGCATCGATGCCGAAAAACTCCAGACCCTGCTGGATAACGTCGTGCGCACGGACACTGTCGACGAATGGTTCCTTTGCGGCCCCTTCGAGCTAGTGCAGTTGGTGCGCGATGAGCTGGCTGGCCGCGATGTGGGTGAGAAGGACGTGCGCTACGAGCTGTTTACCACCGGCAAGCCCTCTGGGGATCAGAACCAATCTGGACGCCACGTCGAGGTGGATCCGGAAGGCGATAACGTCACCATCAACTTCCAGCTCGATGGCCTCTCCGGTTCTGTTGAGTCCCCGGTCTCTGCCAACGAGTCTCTGCTCAATGCCGCCCTGCGCGTGCGCTCCGACGTCCCCTTCGCCTGCGCCGGCGGCGTGTGCGGCACCTGCCGCGCCAAGCTGGTCGAGGGCGAGGTCGACATGGCGGAGAACTACGCCCTCGAGGCCGATGAGGTCAAGGCCGGCTACATCCTCACCTGCCAGTCGCGCCCAACCACGCCCACCATCGTTCTCGACTTCGACGCCTAGGAGAAACATCCATGATCGACCTGCACCACGACGCCGAAGCCGGGGTTATCGAGCTCGTACTCAACAACCCGAAGGCCCTCAACTCCCTCGCGGAGGAAGACCTCGCCGAACTCTCCCGCACCCTCGATGAGGCCGCGGCGCTCAAACCCCGCTCGCTCATCCTGCGCGGCGAGGGCAAGGGCTTTTGCGCAGGCCGCAACATCAAGGGGCTCAACCCGCGCGAAGACGACGCCACTGCCTACCTCGCGGACGTTGTCCCCCCCGTGCTCACAAAGATCGATAACTTCCCCGCCCCCACCTTCGCCGCCGTGCACGGCCCCTGCCTGGGTGTCGGCCTCGGTCTCGCTTTGGCCTGTGACGTCGTCTACGTCGCCGAAGATGCCAAGTTCGGTTCCCCATTCGCCAACCTAGGCGCCACCCTGGATTCGGGCGGGCACTCCCTCTTCGTCGAACGCCTCGGCACACACCGCGCGATGGACCTCATCATCACCGGCGAACTCATCTCCGGTGCGGAAGCGGTGCGCGCTGGCCTCTTCTCCCGCGCGCTATCAGCAGAGGAGCTGCTGGAGTTTACCCGGGGCGTCGCCAAGCGCGCAGCCCACGGCGCGACCCAGGCTTTCCTCACCAGCCGCACCCTGGTCCAGGACATCCGCGATAACGGCACTGGGCTGTGGGCCAGCGTCGATGCCGAGAACTCCGCCCAAGGCAAACTCTGCGATACCGAGGATTATTACGAGGGCTTTGCAGCTTTCAATGAGAAACGCCCGCCGGTCTTCCACGGACGCTAAAACCTCCAGACCTTCTAGAACGCATACCGCGCAGTTCACACAGCGCAATACACACAGATAGTTAAGGAAAAACATGACCGCTTACCTCGTTTCCGGATTCCGCACCCCCGTGGGCCGCTACGGCGGCGCACTGTCCTCGGTTCGCCCAGATGACCTCATGGCCACCGCCATCAAGAAGACGGTGGAGGAGGCCGGACTCGATCCCTCCGCGGTGGATGAAGTCATCATCGGCAACGCCAACGGCGCCGGCGAGGAGAACCGCAACGTCGCCCGCATGTCCTGGCTGCTCGCCGGGTTCCCGGACACCGTTCCCGGGATGACGGTCAACCGTCTGTGTGCTTCGGGCATGTCCTCGATTGCCCTGGCCACCGCCCTCGTGGAATCCGGCCAGGCGGATATTGTCATCGCCGGTGGCGTCGAATCCATGTCCCGCGCGCCCTGGGTCATGGAGAAGCCAAGCAAGCCTTTTGCCAAGCCAGGCCAGGTTTTTGATACCTCCATTGGCTGGCGTTTTGCCAACCCAAAGTTCGCGGAGCAGGAGAAGATGACCTACTCCATGCCGGAGACCGCCGAGGAGGTGGCCAACGTCTTTGGTATTAGCCGCGAGGATGCGGACGCCTTCGCTGTGCGTTCCCAGGAGCGCGCGCTCGCCGCGATTGAGGCCGGCAAGTTCGCCAGGGAGATCGTGCCCATCGAGGTCACCGACCGCAAGGGCAACGTCACCGTCGTCGATACCGACGAAGGCCCCCGCCCGGGCACCACGATGGAGGTCTTGGCCAAGCTGCGCCCGGTGACCTCCCTGGGTGACGTCACCACGGCGGGCAACGCCTCCTCGCTGAACGACGGCGCCTCCTGCGTCATTGTCGCCTCCGACGAGGCGCTCAAGAAGCACAACCTGACCGCCCGCGCCCGCGTGGTGGCCAACTCCGCGCGCGGTGTGCGCCCGGAAATCATGGGCACGGGCCCCATCCCGGCAACCCGCGACGTGCTCGAGCGCGCCGGCTGGGAGCTGGACAGCGTGGATGCCGTCGAGCTCAACGAAGCTTTCGCATCACAGTCCATCGCCTGCATCCGCGAACTGGGCTTGGATGAGGACAAGGTCAACGCCTGGGGCGGCGCCATCGCGCTGGGCCACCCGTTGGGTTCCTCCGGTTCCCGCATCACGTTGACCCTGCTCAACCGCCTGGAAACGGACGGGCTGCGCCGCGGCATCGCCACCATGTGCGTGGGCGTGGGCCAGGGCACCGCGATTGCGATTGAGAGGGTGTAAATGACTACTGCCATTGAGATTTCAACGCGCGGTGAGAAGGACGAGATAGTCGTCGCCAAGCTCAACCGCCCCGAGGTGCGCAACGCCATCGATGAGCAGATGGTGACGGAGTTCCACGCACTCTGCGCGCAGCTCGAGTCCGAGCCCCGCATCCTCATCATCACCGGCTGCACGGTGGATACCCCGAAGGGCCCGCGCGGCATCTTCGCCTCCGGGGCGGACATCGCACAGCTTCGTGAGCGCCGCCGCGAGGATGCCCTCCGCGGCATCAACTCCGGCATCTTCCACCGCATCGCCTCGCTGCCCGCCCCCGTCATCGCGGCGGTGGATGGCTACGCCCTCGGCGGCGGTCTGGAGCTGGCCTTAGCCGCGGACTTCCGCGTGTCCACTCCTTTTGCCAAGTTTGGGCAGCCCGAAGCCGGCCTGGGTATCGCTGCCGCCGCGGGTGCCACGTGGCGCCTCAAGGAGTGCGTCGGCACGCCCCTGGCGAAAGAAATCCTGCTGGCCGGGCGCATCCTCAACGGCGAGGAGGCGCTGGTCAATCACCTGGTCAGCGAGTTGCACGAGCCGGATGCGCTGGTCGACGGTGCCCTGGCACTAGCCGGGCGCATTGCCAAACAAGACCCGCTGGCCGTGCGTTTGACCAAGCAGCTCATCTCTATGCCTGATGCGGCGCACCCGGCGGTGGACAACATCGCCCAGGCCGTGCTCTTTGAGTCCCCCGCCAAGTTTGAGCGGATGCAGGCCTTCCTGGACCGCAAGAAATAAACCTTCCACCCACAAGGAGAGTCAACTCATGTCCCCAGTACTGCAGGTTCCTGCCAAGGTTGGTGTGCTCGGCGGCGGCCGCATGGGCGCCGGCATTGCTCACGCCTTCCTGGCCGCCGGCGCGTCCGTGACCGTGGTGGATATCAACGATGACGCCGTGGCCGCCGCCCGCGAGCGCGTGCACAAGGCCATCCGCGGCTCCCTCGACCGCGGGGCGGAAGGCACCTTCGAATCCTGGGATGAGCGTCTCAGCTTTTCCACCGCCGCCTCCGCCTTTGCCGGCTTTGACCTCGTGGTTGAGGCAGTTCCGGAGTCGATGGATCTCAAGGTGGCCGCCTTTAAGGATATCGCCGAAGCCGCCCCGCAAGCCGTCGTCGCCACCAATACCTCCTCACTGTCGGTATCCCAGTTGGCAGAGAGCATCCCCAACGACGTCATCGGCCTGCACTTCTTCAATCCGGTCCCGGCCTCCAAGCTGGTGGAGGTGGTCGTCGCCGAGTCCACCCCTGATGCACTCGTGGACACCGCCAAGGGCTGGGTCGAGGGCCTGGGTAAGACCGCGGTGGTGGTCAAGGATGCCCCCGGCTTCGCGTCCTCCCGCCTCGGCGTGGCCATCGCGCTTGAGGCCATCCGCATGGTGGAGGAAGGCGTGGCCTCCCCGCGCGATATCGACAACGCCATGGTGTTGGGCTACAAGTTCCCCATTGGCCCGCTGGAACTGACCGATATCGTGGGTCTGGACGTGCGCCTCGGCATCGCCGAATACCTTGAATCCCAGCTGGGTGAGCGCTTTAGCCCGCCGCAGCTCATGCGCGACATGGTCGCCCGCGGGGAGCTGGGCCGCAAGTCCGGCAAGGGCTTCTACGACTACTCCGAATAAGCCGCACTCCCCCTCCACTATTTCCTAGCGCTCCTACTTCTTGTCCTTCGACGCCACGAGCGCGTTAGTGATGCGCGCCGTACACAGCCTCCTCCCCTCGTCATCTGTAATGATGATCTCGTGGGAGCACAGCGTCTTGCCCAGCTTGATGGCGGTGGCCGTCGCCGTAACCAGGCCGGTGCGCCCGGAGGCGTGGTGTGTCGCATTGATGTCCACGCCCACGGCGACCTTGCCCAGCGTCGAGGCGTGAATTACCGCAGCCCAGCTGCCAACGGCCTCGGCAATACAGGCCATGGCACCGCCGTGGAGCAGACCGAAGGATTGGGTATTGCCCTCGACCGGCATGGTGGCAACCACCCTCTCGGCCGACTCTTCGAGGATTTCGACACCCATCTTCTTGTCCAGCTCACCCAACTGAATCTTCCATACCTCTGCGGCCATGCCGTTCTCCTTACTTGCTCCTAGAAATGTGACGCAGACTATACTAGCCTGTATTTACTGACCAACCGTTCGGAAACTAATGGAAAGGCCAATCTTTTCGCTATGACTGCAGCCCTCGTCCCCAGCTATCTTTCCGGCCAGTGGCTCACCCCGGACAATCCCTCGCGCGTTGCTGACGTGCACGATGCCTCCACCGGTGACGTCGTCGCCAGGGTTAGCGCCGAAGGCCTCGACATCGCTGACGCCATCGACTACGCACGCGGCACCGGGCGCGAGGGACTCCAGAAGCTCACCTTCCACGAGCGCGCCCTCAAGCTCAAGGAGCTGGCGATTTACCTCCAGGATCACCGCGAAGAGCTCTACGAACTGGCCAACAAGGCCGGCGCCAACAAGCGCGATAACTTCGTCGATATCGACGGCGGTATTTCCACCATGTTCACCTTCTCCTCGAAGGGCCGCCGCGAGATGCCTAATTCCACCGTCATGCCGGATGGTGAGGCGGAGGTCTTCTCCAAGGACGGCTCCTTCATTGGCCGCCACATTTACACCTCGATCCCTGGCGTTGCGGTGCAGATCAACGCCTTCAACTTCCCCGTCTGGGGCATGCTGGAGAAGTTCGCCCCGGCCTTCATCGCGGGCGTGCCCTCCATTGTTAAGCCAGCGACACCGACCGGCTACATCACCGCGGCGTGTGTTCGCCTCATGATTGATTCCGGAATCCTGCCGGAGGGCAGCTTGCAGCTCATCTCCGGCTCCGCCCGCGACCTGTTGGATCACCTGGACTATCGCGATCACGTGGCCTTTACTGGCTCTGCTGATACTGCGAATACCCTGCGCGCACACCGCAACGTCATCGAGGGCGGCATCCAGTTCAGCGCGGAGGCGGACTCCCTCAACGCTGCCATTCTGGGCACCGATGTCACCGCGGATTCCCCGGAGTTCGACGCCTTCGTCAAGGCAGTCTTCGGCGAGATGACCTCGAAGGCGGGTCAGAAGTGTACCGCCATCCGCCGCGCCATCGTCCCGCACGCGCTTGTCGACGCCACCATTGACGCCCTCAGCACACGCCTTAGCGACAAGGTGGTCGTGGGCGATCCGCGCGATGCTTCCGCCACCATGGGCCCACTGGTCTCTGCGGATCAGAAAGCTGACGTCGCAGAAGCCGTCGAAAAGCTCAAGGCCGGCGGCGGCGAGATTGTCTACGGCGGCGAGGAGGCCGAGGGCGCGTTCTTCAACCCCACCATCCTGCGCTTTGCCGATAACCGCGCCCCAGCGGTCCACGACACCGAGGCCTTCGGCCCCGTCGTCTCCTTCCTGGGTTACGACTCCCCCGCCGAGGCCATCGAGCTCGCCGCCTTGGGCTCTGGCTCGCTGGTTGCCTCCGTTATTACGCATGACCCGCAGCTGGCACGCGAGTATGCCCTCGGCATCGCCGCCCATCACGGCCGCCTGCACTTCCTCGACCGCGATGATGCGAAGACGTCTACCGGCCACGGCTCTCCCCTCCCGCACCTCGTCCACGGTGGCCCGGGCCGCGCCGGCGGCGGCGAAGAACTGGGTGGTGTGCGCGGCATCCTGCACTACATGCAGCGCACCGCCGTTCAGGGAACCCCGGACCACCTCACCGCCATTACCGGCCAGTGGCACCGCGGCGCGACTGTCCAGCGCGTGACCCGGACGGACGTCGACAGCGGCCAGGGCACCCACCCCTTCCGCAAGGACCTGGCCACGCTGCAGATCGGCGACCAGTTCGCCTCCGACCTACGCCACGTTTCCCTTGAAGAGATCCTCGAGTTCGCAGAGAAAACCGGCGATACCTTCTACGCCCACACCGACGAGGAAGCCGCCACAGCTAACCCCTTCTTCCCACGCCGCGTGGCCCACGGTTACCTGCTGGTTTCCTGGGCAGCGGGACTCTTCGTGGAGCCGGCACCGGGCCCGGTCCTGGCTAACTACGGCCTGGAGAACCTGCGCTTCATCACGCCGGTGACCTACGACGATTCCATCCGCGTGGAGCTGACCGCTAAGCGCATCACCCCGCGCGTCACCGATGACTACGGTGAGGTGTGCTGGGACGCCGTGCTCTACAACCAGGAGGATGAGATCGTAGCGACCTACGACGTCCTCACCCTCGTGGAGAAGGTGAACACCACCTATGCCGAGGGCACAGTCTCGGCATAAAGATGACGTTGTGCGAGCCAAGTCACACATCGAAGGTTGGTTTCTTTTATCATTACTGTCATGAAAGAAATTAACTCAGTCACTGGCTCCATCATCATCGTCGGCAGCGGCCTCGCTGGCATGGTCGCCGGCTACGAGGCCCTCAAGGGCGGCAAGCACGTCATCTTCCTGGAACAGGAGAACCGCAACAACCTCGGCGGCCAGGCCTTCTGGTCCCTCGGCGGTCTGTTTTATGTCGACTCCCCCGAGCAGAAGATGATGCGGGTCAAGGATTCCGAAGAATTGGCCTGGCGCGACTGGGCCAACTCCGCCGACTATGACCCAGTGACCGAGGAAGACCGGCACGATTTTTGGGGCGCGAAATGGGGCCGCGAATACGTACGCTTTGCCGCTAATGAGAAACGCACGTACCTCAAAGGCCTAGGCCTCAACGTCCTACCCACCATCGGCTGGGCCGAGCGCGGTTCGGGCGATGCCTCCGGCCACGGCAACTCCGTCCCGCGTTTCCACCTCACCTGGGGCACGGGCCCGGAGGTCGTGCGCGTCTTCCGCGAGCCGCTCCTTAAAGCAGAAGAACAAGGCCAGGTCGAATTCCATTTCCGCCACCGCGTGGACGAGCTCGTCGTCGAAAACGACGACGCTGGCAGCCCGCGCGTCGTCGGCGTGCGCGGCAGCGTCCTCTCCCCCACCAGCCAGCCACGCGGTGAGGCGAGCTCGAGGGACGTGGTCAAGCACTTTGAGCTTCACGGCTCCGCCGTGGTCATCGCCACCGGTGGCATCGGCGGCAACCTGGAGAAGGTTCGCAAGATGTGGCCCACTGAGCGCTGGGGCGAGTGCCCGGAGGAACTGGTCACGGGCGTTCCCGCGCATGTCGACGGCCGCGGCATCGACATCGCCCAGCAAGCCGGCGCCTCCGTAGTCAACACGGACCGCATGTGGGCCTACACCGAGGGCATGACCAACTGGAATTCCATCTGGCCCGGCCACGGCATCCGCATCATCCCGGGCCCGTCAGCGCTGTGGCTCGACGCCGAAGGCAACCGCCTGCCCACCAACCTCTTCCCCGGCACCGATAACCTGGCGGCCTTGGCCCACATTGGCCAGACCGAGCACGGTTACTCCTGGTTCGTGCTCAACAAGGCCATCGTGGACAAGGAGTTCATCTTCTCCGGCTCTGAGCAAAACCCGGATCTAACGGATAAGGAATTCAAGAAGCTCGCCGGCAAGCTGGGCCCCGGCACACACGTGGCAGTCAAAGCTTTCATGGAGAACGGAATCGACTGGGTCGTGGAAGACAACCTGGAGGATCTTGTCGCCGGAATGAACGAAATCTCTCCGGAGGGCTCCCCCACCATTGATGTAACCCAACTTAGGAAAGTTCTGGAAGATCGCGATTCCCAGCTGGATAATCCCTTCAGCAAGGACGCCCAAGTCAACTATCTCCGCGTGGCCCGCGGCTTCTTAGGCGACAAGCTCATCCGCGTTGCTCCCCCACACCGCATCCTCGATAACTCCAAGGGCCCTCTCATCGCCGTGCGCCTGAAGTTCCTGACCCGCAAGACGCTCGGCGGCCTGGAGACCAACCTGGACGGCCAGTGCCTCAACGCCGACGGTACGGTTCTGCCTGGCCTCTATGCCTGCGGCGAGGCCTCCGGTTTCGGCGGTGGCGGCATGCACGGCAAAAATGCGCTGGAAGGCACCTTCCTGGGCGGGTGCATCCACTCGGGCAAGCGCGTGGGCGAAGCGTTGGCGCGCGGCTAGCACTGTTTTCTAATACTGTCGGGCACTATGAACCTCGCTAGGAACGTCCGCATCGACGTGGAGAATCCCTTCTTCACCACCTCCCGCTTCGTCGCCGCCCCCGCGGAACTCACCGTGGGCGAGATGATGATCATTGTCCACGCCGCGCTCGGCCTTGAGCCCTCTCATCCGGGAATCCTCGTGGGCGAGGAAGGCACGCCGATCGACGTCCTCACCATCATTGACCAGGACTTTTTCGAGACCTTCCGGGAAGTAGCGCACTACCACCCCTCGGACGGCGCATGGAATATCAGCATCAGCGTGGCGGACACCTCGCGCGTCGTCATGGGGCTGCCAGCCCTCATCGCCGGTGAGGGCCCCGATCTGATGAGTGAGCTGGGCAGTGCCGAGGCGATGTTCAAGGTGGTCCTCGATGTCCAGGCGACTATGGCCTACATGGCTGTTCCTACCGAGAGCATGGAGCGCATCTTCGCGCTCTTCCCCAACTACACACTGGACCAAATCCACCAGCGCCTCACCACCTTCTTCCCGCCGGCAGTGGCGCAGCGCCTCGCCACCATGGGCACGGAGGCCGCCAACCTGGAGGGCGGCACCAAGCCCGCACTGCCTGGGGATCTCCCCCTGGATCCTTTCCGCTCCACACCCTTCGAGGACATCCCGGTGCCCTCCTCGGAGATGCTGGAGGAATGGCGCGCGGAAATCCACGAGGCCTACCCGGAGCTGCGCCCCGACTATGAGCTGCCGGCGCTTGACGACGCCACCGCTCACCACGTAGGCCAGCGTATACGCGAATACCTCGAGGTCATCGAGGAATATCCACGCCTGACCGGGGCCGGCTACCTCAAGCAGGCGGCTGTCGCGCGCCTCAAGGAAGGGCTGAATAGCCCCAATGATTTTGATGACGTCAAGCGCGAGGACTACCACCAGCCGCTGTTGAACCTGCGCGGATTCCTCACGGACTTGGATTGGCTCAAGACCACAACGACGCAGATCAAGCTCACCAAATATGGCCGCAAGGCCATGAGCGATCCGCTCTGGGCAACGCAGGTCATCATGAACAACATCCCTTATGCCTACGCCGAACCGGAGGGCATTCCTCAGCTCTCCTTCGAACTAGTCCACCTATTGCGCGGTGAGTGGGAGTTCAATCCGGAATACGACTACACGCACGCCATCACCCGCGACCTGCTGTTCACGCTGGGCATTCTCGAGGATGACTCCACGTTCCCTGACATCACCGATGGGTGCCAAGGCTTCCTCGGCGAAATCATCACCAAGGTGCGCAAGGAGCTGAACCAAGAGCTGGACTAGTTCCAAGTCGCGACCTTGTAGACGCCACTAATGACACTGCTACCTAGTATTGTTCGGCGGTGGGGTGGGGTTGTTCCACGCTAAATCCGCCTAGGACAGGAAGGCGTCCTGCAAAAGGCATCTTTGGGTCTAAAAACGCCATCTGCACTGAGTAAATGGCGTTTTTGGCCGCGAAAACGCCTTATGACAGATGCCTTTTGTCAGACGCCCTTTGTCAGTTACCTCCCGCATGTCGATGGAGTCACGCAGACGTTGCGCGCTGCGAGGGGAGTGACGAAGGTACACGCCTAGGCGCAAAACTGCCCTAACTGACGATTTTCCCCACGATCATTCGCTGGAAGGGCGCTGGTTTCGTCAACTAGGGCAGTTGCGGCCGCCATCTAACGGAGCCGCGGTGGTTTATTTAACTACCAAGTTGACCATGCGGCCCGGCACGTAGATCTCCTTGACCACGTTCTTGCCGGCAGTCAGCTCAGCGATGCGCTCATCTTCCTTGGCAATACCCACGACGGTGGCTTGGTCAGCGTCGGCAGGCACCATCACGCGTGCCTTGACCTTGCCGTTGATCTGCACCGGAACCTCAATCTCGTCGTCGACGAGGTACTTTTCTTCGAACTCCGGGAAGGCCTCATAGGTGATGGTCTCCTCATGGCCGAAGCGCTTCCACAGCTCCTCCGCGATGTGCGGAGCAACGGGGGAGACCAGCTGGGCCAAGGGCTCCACGGCGGCGCGCGGCGCGCCCTTCGGGTAGGCCTTGGTCAGGTAGTTCACGTACTCGATGAGCTTGGCCACCACGGTGTTCAGGCGCAGGTTCTCGTAGTCATCACGCACACCGGCGATGGTGCGGTTGAGGTGCTTCAGGTCATCCTCGGAAAGCTCTGCGTCCGTCGTGCACAGCTCACCGGAGTTCTCGTCGACGGCTAGGCGCCACAGGCGCTGCAAGAAGCGCTGCGCACCGACGACGTCCTTGGTTGCCCATGGGCGGGAGGTATCCAGCGGGCCCATCGACATCTCATAAACGCGCAGGGTATCGGCACCATAGTCGCGGCAAATATCATCCGGGGCCACGGAGTTCTTCAGGGACTTGCCCATCTTGCCGTACTCTTGGTTGACCTTTTCATCCCCGTAGTAGAACGCGCCATCGCGTTCTACTACCTCAGCGGCAGGCACGTAAACACCGCGGGAATCGGTGTAGGCATAAGCCTGGATGTAGCCCTGATTGTACAGGCGGCGGTAAGGCTCCTTCGAGGTCACGTAGCCCAGATCGAAGAGAACCTTATGCCAGAAGCGGGCGTAGAGCAGGTGCAGCACGGCGTGCTCCACGCCTCCAACGTAAAGGTCAACGCCACCCGGGTCGTTGGCGCCGTGCTCCTCTGGACGAGGGCCCGTCCAGTAGCGCTCGTTCTCCAAGTCGCAGAAGAGTTCATCATTCGTCGGATCGATGTAGCGCAGCTGGTACCAGGAAGAACCTGCCCACTGCGGCATGACGTTGGTGTCGCGGTAGTAGGTCTTCGGGCCATCGCCTAGGTCGAGCTCGACCTCCACCCACTCGCGGGCCTTGGCCAGCGGCGGCTGCGGGGAGGAATCGGCATCATCCGGGTCGAATGACACCGGCTTGTAGTCCTCTACCTCCGGCAGCTCAATGGGCAGCATCGACTCCGGCAGCGGGTAGGCCTGGCCGGCCTCGTCATAGACGATGGGGAAGGGCTCGCCCCAGTAGCGCTGGCGAGCAAACAGCCAATCACGCAGCTTGTACTGGATCTTCTCGCGGCCTACTCCTTGTTCCTCTAGCCACGGGATAATGGCGGCGATGGCCTCATCCTTGGACATACCGTTGATGTCCAGGGAATCGTTGGCGGAGTTTACGGCCTTGCCGGACTCCGTGTAGGCCTCCTTAGTGATGTCGCCGCCAGCAACCACTTCGGTGATGGGCAGGCCAAAGACGGTAGCGAACTCGTAGTCACGTGTATCGTGCGCCGGGACCGCCATGATGGCACCGGTGCCGTAGCCGGTCAGGACGTAGTCCGCGATGAAGATCGGGACCTGCTTGCCGTTGACCGGGTTGGTGGCATAAGTACCCAGGAAGACGCCGGTCTTTTCCTTGTTCTCCTGGCGTTCCAGATCAGACTTGGCGGCGATGGACGCGCGGTAGGCCTCCACGGCCTCCTTCGGATCATCATGACCGAAGGTCCAGCGTTCATCGACATCATCGTCATAAGGGATGGGGGAGAGGAGGGCGTCGACAAGCTCGTGCTCCGGGGCCAGCACCACGTACTCCGCACCGAAGAGAGTATCCGGGCGGGTGGTGAAGACGTCGATGTTGTAACCCTCGGCATGGAAGCTGACCTCTGCACCACGGGAGCGGCCAATCCAGTTACGCTGCATGGACTTGACCTTCTCCGGCCAATCCAGAAGCTCCAGGTCATCGAGCAGGCGGTCCGAGTAAGCGGTAATGCGCATCATCCACTGGCGCAGGTTCTTGCGGAAGACCGGGAAGTTACCGCGCTCGGACTTGCCCTCCGCGGTGACCTCCTCGTTGGCCAGCACCGTGCCCAGGCCCGGGCACCAGTTCACGGTGGAGTTAGACAGATAGACCAGACGGAATTCATCGAGTGCCTGGCGCTGCTCTTCCTTGGTCAGATCCGCGTAGTAGCGACCATCCTTGGTGGTGCGCTTGCCCACCTCAAGTTCCTTGATGAGCTCAGAAATCGGGCGTGCCTTCTGCTGCTCCTCATCAAACCAGGAGTTATAAATCTGCAGGAAAATCCACTGCGTCCACTTATAAAACTCCGGGTCAGTCGAGGCCACCGAGCGGCGCGGATCGTGGCCCAGACCCAGCATGCCCAGCTGGCGGCGCATATTGTTGATATTCGCCTCCGTGGTGGTGCGCGGGTGCGTACCAGTCTGGATGGCGTACTGCTCAGCCGGCAGGCCAAAGGCGTCATAGCCCAGCGTGTGCAGGACGTTCTTGCCCAGCATGCGGTTAAAGCGGGCATAAGTATCCGTGGCGATATAACCCAGCGGGTGGCCTACGTGCAGACCCGCGCCAGACGGGTAGGGGAACATGTCCTGGATGTTCATCTTCTCCGCGGGAAGTTCCTTACCGTCCTCCGCGAGCGGCCCAACTGGGTTCGGCGCATTAAAGGTGCCGTTATCCTTCCAGTACTGCTGCCAGGCACTTTCAATCTGCGCGGCGAGCTCCGGCGTGTAGCGGTGGGTGGTGTTATCGCTCGGGTTAGTCATGGTTAGACAGTGTAGTCACCGCACGGACATCTCCCCAGTTAGACCCAGCTAGGCCGCAATTCCGTTCCGCAGCGCGGCCACGCAACTGACGACGCCCCCCCTTGTCCCCTCTAAGCTCTGCCACTAAAATCACCATTGTTCTACTGTTCTACATTTAACTTTTTACAGTCACCAGCCAATAAGGAAAGGCGGTTGGAGCAATGACCAACATTTCTTTGCGCGAACTCAACCAGCGTTCTGGCCACATCGTTCGCGAAGTTGCCGCTACAGGTCAAAGCGTGGTCATCACCGACCGCAATCGGCCCATTGCTCGCGTTGTTCCCATTTCATCTCTAGATAGCCCCGTGGAGCAGTTAGTAGCTGCCGGAATCCTGAGCCACAACCCGAAGCCTTACTCACAGCCAAGCACCACAGACTATCTGCCTTCCGGGACAGACGTTGTATCGCTACTGGATAGGGAAGACCGCTTGTGATGATCTACGTCGACACTTCGGCACTAGCGAAGTTGGCCTTGCCCGAGCGCGAAAGCTCCGAAGTCGCTGCACTCCTTGAAGGCCAGCAACTGTTTTCTTCTGCACTCATTGACATCGAGTTATCTAAAGTGTGGCAGCGCAGTGGCCTCACCGGCGCCGGTTACCGGAAGTTCACGGAGGGGGTCTCCAAAGTTGGCATCAGCGATGAGGTCATTCGTCGAGCTTGCTCGCTGACCGGCGTTCGCTCCCTGGATGCCATCCACCTGGCGAGCGCCTGTCTTCTCCGCGACGCTGGCCTCACCCTGACCTTTTTCACCTACGACAAACAGCTCCACGCCGCTGCCCAGTCTCAAGGTTTTGCTGTCTTTCCCTCGCCACAGTGACGACCACCAATACAAGTCTTGGGGGTACCTCTACGTCGTCTTCACTACCAACCCGACTTAGGCCAAATTGGTGCGGAACAACTCCACCCCGCCGTCGAAAAATGCAAGGTAGCAGCGTCAAGAGTGACGTTGCGGCACCTGCCCGATGACCTAAGTCGGGACACAACGACCGTTCCCGTAGAACACTGTACGCATCTTCGCGAAGCGGATTACCTTCTTTGCTCCCCTCGCAGCGCGCAACGTCTGCGCGCCTCCATCGACCTGCAGGAGGCGTCTGACAAAAGGCAGCGGTCTCAAGCAAGTCGGTGCTCACCCACCCCATGACCCAAGTCGGGACCAGTAAAAGTCCTGGGGTAGCCCTACATCGTCTTCACTACTAAACCTTCTTCACCACAGCAGGCTTCAGCTTCATCGCGCCAAAACCATCAATCCGGCAATCAATGTTGTGGTCTTCCTGGCCGGTGCCGGCGTCGAAGTTCAAGCGGATGCCGCGCACCTTGGTGCCGGCCTTCAGTGGCTGCTGCGCGCCCTTGACCTTGAGGGGTTTGGGGATGGTGACCGTGTCGCCGTCGGCAAGCGCGTTGCCCACTGAATCCACGATGGTGAGGGCGGCTGCCTCTGCGGCCGAGTCGCTGGCAACAGCGTCGGTGGAGAACTCGTGCGCACACTCCGGGCAGACGATAAGCGGCGGCATCTCGTAGGTGTACTCAGAGGAGCATTCGGGGCAGGGCGGCAGAGTTGCGGCCGAAGTATCAGACATAGGGGAGAGTTTAACCTGCGTAGCACGAAAAGATGATCCTTCTCTCATTCCATTGATAGATACCCGGGTGGGGTATAGGCTTGAGTAAACACAATCGGACCCATTCGGAAGACTTATGAAACGCCTCATCGCCCTCACCACTGCCTGCGCCGCAGCCATCACCCTGTCCTCTTGCTCTACTGACAGCCCCGTACCGAGTGAAGCCTCGAAAAGCGCCGCTTCCAGCACCGACATCCAACAGGTGCCTGCCGAGGAGATCCTCGCCGAGTTCGATCTCGAAGGGTTGGATGGCCAGGAAATCGTGGACAAGCTGGACCGCCAGTCCAAGGACGAGCGCAATAGCGATCTCCTCGCATCCGTGCGCCCGAACGAGCTCATCCTCGCTACTGAACAGGGTCAGGCCTCCCTGCCGCTGCCGGAGGACAAGTTCTACCTCTCTATTGCGCCGTACCTCTCCCGTACGCACGACTGCTTCAACCACTCCCTGACCACCTGCACCGGTGAGCTCAGCCAGGAAGACATCCACGTCACCATCACGGATGACGAAGGAAATGAGCTAGTCAACGAAGACACCACGACGTTCGACAACGGCTTCATTGGCTACTGGCTGCCGGCCGACAAGAAGGGCACCATCACCATCGAGCAGGACGGCAAGACCGGCGAGGTTCCCCTGGATACCTCTGACGAAGGCGGTACCTGCGTGACCACGCTGCAGATGGCATAATCTGCCCATTCACTCACCACGGTGAATCCCACCTCCTGGGGTTCACCGTTTGTCGTTTTATGGTGTCCACGCAGTGCTTGCCGACGTCAACAGTGTTCTGGGCAAGTCCCCATACGGCCACTCCCTGAAGAAATCTCCGAGCAGGCAATTGACCACAACAAGTCCGCTGGTGTCGTCAACTCTGTTCCTTTTAGCCACGCCACCCCGTCGGCGCCGGCTTCTTGGGCGCAGGCGTTGTGGCTGCCCTGCTCGGCGCCATCGCCGCATTCCTGCAGTCTGTCGGCGTGGTCAAGGCTGACTTCTCCGCTCTGCAGAAGATGTTCCGCTAAGCACTACAGCACTATGCACTAAAGGATGCGCTGAGCATTCAGCCCCCACGTAGGCCCTCCGCTTCGGAAGCGGAGGGCCTACTGCGCTTACTGGGAGGACTCCTCTAGGCAGTCATACAGGAAGTCCATCAAGGTCGTAGCGTCATCGGATCGGAACAGTTCATCGAGGGCAAGGTTGAATTCCAGCCTTCTCGCATTAGGGATATTAAGTGCTGCGTAGCCATTGCTCATCAAGAGACCTGACGCCACAAGCCGTGCGGTTCGCTTGTTTCCATCGAAGTAAAACTGGCTACGCGTGGCAGAGCAGAAATAGGCCAACGCTTGCTCGACTGGGTTTTCAAGACCTTGAAGGGAGACCAGCAAATCGGCATGAGCTTCACCCAATTCATCAGCAGGGTCGAAAGGGATGAACCCGCCATCCATGAGCCGCACTCCACCGCCATCTCCCTCCACATGGCCTTCACCACGGAAAAGACCAGCGTCCAGGGCCTCGTTCCTTGCTAGCACGGCATGGAGTGCGTTACTGGTGGCTTTATCCACCGCACATTCCTCTTTGAGGACCAGCTCATGGAGCAGGTTGAAAGCTTCTGACAAGTCCAAGATCTGTTGCTGTTCAGCAAGCGCCTTTCCACCCACCGTGACGCCATCGAGCAACGTACGGACTTCTGGGAGGGTAAACGTGTTTCCTTCCAGCGCGGCGGCATTCCACACCAAGTCAGGAAGTTGCTTGGTTAATCGAAATAACGCACGGTCGGTCCCCAACTCCGAAACGTGCGGCCGCTCATGGTGTTCCCAGCTCACTCGGCTCGTTGCTCTTCTCATCACCTATGCCCCTCCCACATAGTTTTCTGCGCACGCATCGATAGCAAGCTGGTGCGGTGACACGTAGTGTATTCCTGATTCTTTTGTTGCGCCCGTTAGCTCTTCACCAGCAACTGGCACGAGCGTGATCCCTCCAGATACGGGCTCAGAACTGGCACGGATCCGAGTGGGCAATGAAGACACGATGTCTGCTGGATTTGTGCACCAGATCAATGTTGATTGAGGTTCTTCTTCACCTGCGATCTGCCCCGCGACTCGTTGCGCTGCAAAAGCACCCGACATCGCCCAAGTTTGCCCACTCGCATCAACCGCTGAAGCAATCGTTATGGGATTTGACGGTAAGAAGTGGAGAGCCCCGTGGCGGCCATATGGGTTGGAGGCCCACGCGGCCCGTTCCATGAGAGCCTGGTAGCTGCCACCGACGGCCGCAGCGTCACCCCACTGCACAAAGCGGTCAATCCAGGCTTTAACGTCTGGTTCTTCGCTGCTGAGCTCCCCCAGGAGAACTCGGGCGGCTGTCGCGGCGGCGGCATCGCTCATGCGGTGTACCTGTACGGAAACCTCGTATCCGAGCACGCGCATTACCTTCTCCAACCCGGCCAAGCTTGGTTGAGCTGCCCCACGCAACCACAGATTGAGCGTATTTCGTGACACTCCCGAGCGCCGCGAGATTTCGCTAAGGCTCAGCGGGCTTTTCTTGAGGAGTTGTAATGGGTCCATAGCCCCACTATAGCCAGCTGTCCTATGCTTAGGACACTTGTCCTACCGTTAGGACAATCAAGCCCTCTACCAGCGACATGGCAACAGGGCCCCACGGTGTCCTATGATGAAGCAAATGAGCGCGGAGATTTATTCACTTCCCACAACGCCGTTGGTCACTACCGACATCGCCGAGCAGGGTCCCCGGATTTCACTGCGCCGGGGGAGCAACATCCTCATGCTGGAGCTGCCGGCTACCTACCCTGAAGCGGACCTGACGGACCCACGATGGGTAGTCAAGTCCCATTTCATCGATCGCCCCCACTCGGTGCGTGAATTCGCCACCGAAGAGCCGCTGGAAGTCGGCATCCCCGGGCCTTTTACCCGCATCGAGGTAACCCTGCGCGATGGCGATGAGGACCTCATCGAGACCGTCACCTTCACCGGCATCACCGATGAAGCACCCTTCATCGTCTATGACCGCCCCACCCTCATCGCGCCGCAGGGCACGCTCGAGGATGCCGAGCCGCTGGGCATCTGGGCCGGCTGGGAAGTCGGCCCGCTGCCGGAGCAGGTCAGGGTGCCGCAGAGGGAACCGGTGGACGTCGCCAAGCACGGCGATTTTGAGTGGGACTTTGACGTCGCCATCCTCCCCAACGCCCGTGGCCTCGACAACGAGCCCGTGTTCACCAAGTCGCCGCGCGTGCACCTCATTGCGGAAGGGGAGTGGCGCATCGATCTCACCTATGCGCCCCTCGGCGGCGAACAGGAGGAGATTTCGGAGCAGACCTTCGACGCGGGCATCGCCGAGCCTTTCCCGGGTGACCTCTACGAAGACCCGTGGGTGGGCCGCTACAAGGTGTCGCTGTGGCACGACGAGGAGCTTGTCGACGTCCGCTTCATCTCCCTCGCCGAGGGCCTCCACATGCGCGCCACCAACGACGGTCCGCGCGGCATGGATTTCCGCATCATCGATGCTCTCGGCGCGCACTCGGCCTTCAGCTACACGTTAGCCTCCCCGCCGAAGAAACCCATCGCGTTGGAGAAGGGCCTGCGCACCTTCGAGGACACCGAGGTCTCGCGCCGCGAGGTCGTGGCCAGCGAGGCCGGCTATGAACTGGAATTCGATGTCTGGCCCGAGGCCCTGTTCAGCCGCGTCAAGCGCATCGGCCTGGAGCCCACCGAGCACTCCGATAAGCCGGTGATTTTTGCCGGCCAGCTCGATCAGGACGATATGTTCACCGTCCACTCGCCGCGCCCACTGCCGCTGGCGAAGTTCGTCACCATCGACGGCCGGCAGAAAATCAAGGAACTGGCGCGCACCTCAAAGACGACGCAGGCGGTCACCAGCCTCGCCGTCCCCAACGCCGCGCTGGCCAACGCCGTGCGCAAGCAACCAACGGCTGAGCTCTTCCTCATGTGGTCCACACTGTCCTACGAAGATTACCTGGACTCCCTCCCGGCGGGGGAGCGCGAGGCTCACCAGGCCCGCAGCTTGGAGCGGCGCATCGTCGAGTACGAAGCTTCCGCATCCACCAGCCTGATCTATGCGGCGCTGGCCACTGTCCGAAAGTCCCCGTTCGTCAGCCGCGGCCTGCTCAACGGCGATGAGATTATCATTGAGCAGAACGCAGAACCGCAGGCAGATTTAGTAGGCTGGGCCTGGCCATTGGCCGAGCCCACCGTAGCGCCCACCCAACTCACGCCCACCGAAGAGGGGTTTGAACTGCCCGCGGAGCTTGCTGAGCATGGCTCGCTGCTTGTCGACGTCCGCGAACTCCGCGCCTCCTCCAACCTCGCCGCCCCTGCACGCCCCTCCAGCGCCTCTATTGTGATCACGCCGGAAGGCTCACCGGCGGCGCTCGCCTCAAAGGACTGGACCCCGGAGCAGCTCTGGGACACCTTCCGCGCGCTTCACGTGCTCTCACAGCGCAGCCCCAACCCGAAGCTGCAGGCGATGTTCGACAGCACCATCGATCGCCTGCGCGCCCAACCGGAGGCTGCGGTCCACGCCCTAGCGCGGACCGGCGTCAGCGTGAACCAGCAGGCCCGCTCGCTTGCGCGCACGCGCTTGTTCCACTCGCCGCTGGAGCCCACTGCCGAGTCCAGCTCCGATAGCTACCTGGATCTTCTCCTCGATCCTTCAGCCAGCGAGAACCCCGAGCTCACCGCCGTGCGCGAGACCGGCGCCGATGGCCTGACCCGCCCGATGCTGCTCAATGCTGCGACCATTCACAGCCCCACACCGCCCGTCGATGACCTGATGGGGGAGGCCGGCCGCGTCGCCGCGCTGCGCGAGTGCTTTGCCAACAACGGCGCCCTCGATGCGCTGGGCACCATCGAGCACCTGCGCAAGGACGCCACGGCACTGGCCTCGCTGGTG
Organism: Corynebacterium sp. HMSC034H07; assembly: GCF_001815175.1. Lineage (NCBI taxonomy): Bacteria > Bacillati > Actinomycetota > Actinomycetes > Mycobacteriales > Corynebacteriaceae > Corynebacterium > Corynebacterium sp. HMSC034H07. The sequence goes on along the minus strand of NZ_KV819538.1, from coordinate 93,511 downwards.
CAAAACGCGGGCGTTGACATGTCCGTCAACCACACCCTCATCGCGTTGGGCGCCTTTGCCAGCGGAAACACCGCCGACGAGCTCAATGCAGCGGCCTGGATGCCCTATATTTCCTATGCCTTCGCCCTAGCCTCCCGCGCTGCGGCGAATGACATCATCATGGAAAGCCCCCTGCTCAAGGAGGACATGCCCATGCTTGCCGACGTCCTCCCGCTCGCCCCCCGCCTCTTCTTCTACGACCTCGTGACTGCGGAGGCGCTCTTCCACGATCGCGACCTGTAAGCCCGTGAGGTGTGCCACAATGGGTGAGCATGAAGGTTATCTCCACGAACGTCGCTGTCCGCCGCCCCGAGCCGCACGGGCGGCACGAGTACACGGGCATCGATAAGCAGCCACGCCCCTTCCTGGACCTGGAGATACCCGGGCCCAACTACGGTGACGGCTCCGGCGTAGTGGGGGATTCCATCGGTGACCACGCCCACCACGGTGGTGCCGAGAAGGCCGTGTATGCCGTGGCCCGTGAGGAGCTCGATTACTGGGAGGGCACGCTCAACCGCGTGCTGCGTGATGGCTACTTCGGGGAGAACCTCACCACAGAAGGGATTTCCTGGCCGAATATGCTGATCAACCAGCGCATTCAGGTGGGGGAGTGCGTGCTCGAAGTGTCTATCCCGCGCACGCCCTGCGCCACTTTCTCCGGCTGGATGGACGAGCCCGGTTGGCTCAAGTCCTTCACGGAGCGCGGCGATTGCGGTTCCTACCTGCGCATCATCGAGCCTGGCCGCATCACTCCTGGCGATGAAATTACGCTTATCGGCCGCCCCGACCATGACATCACCATGGGCATGGCCTTCGCAGCCAAGATGGGGGACAAGGAGCTAGCCCGGCGCGTCGTGGACGCCGGCTGCCTTGCCGCAGTCCACCACGATCAGCTGGTTAAGCGCCTGCAGCCCCGCGGTTAGCTAGCCATTCATAGGTTGTCGCTTGTGAACCGCGCGTGCCATCCATACGCACGAATCGTGCCTTCACCAGTGACTTCAGCGCATATCGGACCTGCGCTCGAGTAAGGTTTGTGGCTGTTTCTATTTCGCCGATAGACAGCGGTTGTGCCGCCGTACGCAGCGCCTCCGCTACGCGCGGGGCGTTAACACCCAGGCGTTCCAAGGTCACTGGTGCATCCACTCGTCGTTCCGGGCCGGTGCCTGATTCCTCCTTGCGTAGTGGCTCCCAGATACGGGCCTCTCCACGAGTGTCCGGCCGCCACATTTTCACCGTAAATTGCACGCCAGAATCTATCAGGTCAGGCTCCGGTAGTCCTTGCTCTCGCGCGGCATCCAGCATGAGCTGCACGCCGCCGCCTTCGCCCTCAATAACAAAAGAGCCATCGTCTGCTTTGAGATATCGGCACAGTCTATAGAGCCGCTGGTTAATCTCCTGGCGCGCCAGATCTCTCGACTTCAGCTGTTCAACCGTCAGATCCCGTAGGCCTCCTGGACTGGAGATAACCATCTTGTCCGGTAATAGGCGGACATCAATCGATTTACCCGCACCCAACGTATTTGGCCCAAGATCACGGTGCACCAATGCATTAGCCACGGCCTCTCGAATGGCCGGAAGGGGAAGTTCAGGAACTTCCACCATTGATCCATCCTCTCGATATCGCCGTACGGCGGCTAAACGTTGCCTTACCCATCCCATTACCGAGTTCAACAGCACCGGAACGGGCCCCTCAAAGGTCTCCAACCCCAACACTCGCCCGTGCTTCGAACCATTTGGTAGCCTTTGCGCCACCGTTACTGCTAAGGAGGGAAAATGCCCTTGGGGATAGAAACCCAGCGCATACAGGCCAGCAAGCGTCAGCTCTCCAGTCGCGGTCGTCACCGCTAGCGCCCGTAAGACGTCCTCATCTTGAGTAAGTCCCGATAGTCGCCGATTCTTTTTCCGCGCCTGAACCAAGAAATCTTGCACCACGTCGCTATCTAGGTCTGCAAGGCTCGTGCCTTCCACAATCGTCGTGTCATAGGACACTGCCTCTTCGGCATGCAGCTTTGCCACGTCCATCATGCGCAGCTCCGAGGCACTCATACGGTAGTCCCCATCAGCCATTCGAAGATACGCTTCTCCCCTGTAGATAGCAGGCTTATCAATAATCGGAAGACCCGTAACCTCCGCAATCACGACATGCGTGCCATCTATTGCCACACTGTCGGTATGCACTGTGACTGGAGGAGTGATGGCATGACGCGCCTGCGAGGCCAGAGCAGCCTCCATCTCCGAAGGATTCTCAATGCCAGTGACAATGAATCCTTCCTTCTCATTGACACCGAGAATGATAAGGCCGCCACTCGGCATGTTTGCGAACGCGCACAATGTCTGCGGTAGAGAGTCCGGAATGCCCCCTTGAGCGGTTTTGACCTCGACTGTTGTTGAATCACCGCCGCGCAACTCAAGCTCAGCCAATAGCTCTCTCAGCTGATTCTCGGACCAATTGTTCACGATGAATACCCGCCCTCAATGTTAACAATGACGGCTCAATGCTAACTTCATTCCTCTTCAATGACAAGAGTTCTCATTGATCTTCCCATTGAGGTGTCATTGATATTCTCATTGAGGCCAAATTATGGCCCTGAAACCCCGTATGTTTAAGCTTTATCTAGCGCATAAACCGCAATGAGTGGTTGGATAAGAGTTATCCAACCACTCATTTGCTGTCTGACGAATGGATAGCCTCTACAAGCCTCACTACGTTACCGAGAGCTGGATCCCCGAATCAGGCTCCGGCATTCCCCGGCGCGATAAGGCCGGAGGCCCTTTTTAGGTCTATGTCCCTGACCATTTTGTAAATAAGGCATGGAGTTTTCCCCAGAGCTCACCAGCCGGGCAGCACGTATCGAGCGAGAGATCTTGGATCGCAACCGTCATGCTGCTTCTGGCCAGTTGGAGTCTGTGGCCCGCTTACTCATGCGTTCTGAGACCATTTCTTCCTCACGCATTAAAGGTATTGCGCCCAACGTCGACAAGGTTGTCCTCGCGGAACTCGCCCAAAAGGAGGAAGTCCGCGGCTTTAAGGAAAGCGCGGAAGAGGTTGCGCGTAACCTCACCGTTCTGTGTTCCATTGAGAAGAGCTTTGCCACCGAACCAACATCTCCATCGGCCTTCTTGAAAAGCTCCAAAGAGAGTTGATGGGGGAGAAGGGCTCTATCCCCACTGGTCTTCGCACTATTCAGAACTGGATTGGTGGAAGTAACCACACACCCATTGGGGCCGAGTTCATCCCAGCGCCCCCAGGCCTAGTCCATGATCTCGTGGACGACTTATGTCTTTACCTCGATGGCGCTTCGCACGGTGCTCTCATCCAGGCCGCAATTGCTCACGCTCAGTTTGAAACGATTCATCCCTTTGCAGACGGCAACGGGCACGTTGGCCCTGCTCTCATTCATGGAATTCTTCTGCGCCGCGGGCTTACGAAGTACACCATTCTGCCGGTAAGCCTCCTCCTCGGTACGCGGTCCAAATCGAAAGCTACCTGCCTTTTCGCACCATCAAGCGTGGTAAATTCCTCACCATGGAGCGCACGTATAAGTGGGAGCATGTCGAGACTCCCCTCATCCGGAACGAGGCCGCAGTTCATTTTTTAGGAGCCGGTTTGACCGCTTCCGGAGTGCAATACGGCGATGGATACGAGGCCACGTGGGAGCTGCGCGCCGCGGAGAACTGGGTGACCGAACGTGTGACGGTGAACGTTGAAGGCGACGGATGGGGGCGAAGCCTCGAGCTGTTTAGGTCCGAGCAAGGCGTGTGGTCGGCGGAAACCAATGAAGAGGGTGCCCAGCCTGAAGATCTGCCCTCCCCCGGTATCGTCCAGTCAGCCGACCTGAAAGCCGCACTCGATTGCGATCTCGGTCTGTGCCCTCTCACCAACACAATGCCTATTCGTCGCTTGACGCTGCTTGAGACTCAGGTTCCGAAAACGCAACTGATCATGGCTTGGATTGATATGCCGTCCCTCCAGGTGATCGCATCAGACCAGTACTACAGCTCCGTCGATGCTGAAACTGTCCGATACGAAAGCGGAACACGGGGAGTCGACGTCGAGTTGGAGGTCGACGGTGACGGAGTGGTCGTACACTACCCTGATCTCGCACGGCGGGTCTGATCCGGAAGCAACTCTAACTAAGCTGGGCGGTATGAACGACCTGACCATCGCGCCTGGCCCAGGGATCCCCGGGGGTCTGGTCATCGTCGCCGCCGACCTGACGGAGCGGTTCGCGAAGTCGTCGGGACCAGGTGGCCAAGGCGTCAATACTACGGACAGCAAAGTGCAGCTTTCCGTCGATATCGCTACGTGCTCATCGCTTTCCGACGCCCAGCGTCGCCGCGTCCTTCACAACCTCGAACACCGCCTGGACGGCACAGTGCTCACCGTGAGCGCGTCGACGCAGCGCTCGCAGGTCCGTAACCGCACCGAGGCGCGAGAGCGCATGGCCGCCCTCTTGCGTGAGGCGCTCGCTCCGCTTCCTCCCCCGCGGCGCAGGACCAAGCCGACGCAGAGCTCGGTGCGACGCCGTCTCGAAGCGAAAAAGCGGCGCTCGGAACTCAAGTCCACGCGACGGCAGCCCCAAATTTCCTAGTTCGAACCATCCGCGTGCATATCCTCACGCTGACGGACCTGGTTCGGGTAACCGCTACGCTGAGACAGCTTGGACCGGTTGAATCCGCTCGATTTCCGAGAGGATCTTGTCTTCCGCCACGTCCAAGTCATATTGAGCCTGTAACCCGAGCCAGAACTGGGGGCTCATTCCGAAGAACTTAGCCAAGCGAAGAGCAGTGTCCGCGGTTACAGCCCGCTTTCCGTGGACAATCTCGTTGATCCGGCGGGGCGGAACGCCAATGGAGACGGCGAGCTTGTGCTGGGTGATCCCCATTTCCTTGAGAAAGTCCTCCATGAGGATCTCACCGGGGTGAACCGGAGGGAGCTTGTCAGTGGTAGTCAACGATCTCAACCTCCTCTGGCCCCGCGGCGGACCACCGAAAACAGATCCGCCACTGGTCGTTGATTCGAATGCTGAACTGACCCCGCCGATCACGTCGCTCCCGCGTTGGGTGGCAGCCGAACCACAAAGGATCAGTCATCTGCTATCCCATCGACTAATTCCTGCAGGTCGCAGGACCTTCGCGGAACCGTCAGTTCAGTGCATTTTGAATAGTTCAACACACGTTGTATTGTTCAGCACATGCTGACTATTGCTTCGCGCCTCGACGTCATGAACCGGCTCGGCCGGGCCATGGCTGATCCGACGCGTTCCCGAATCCTGATGACCCTACTCGACGGTCCGGGCTACCCGGCCGAGATTTCGCAAAGCTTGGATCTGACCCGCTCGAACGTCTCGAACCACCTGTCCTGCCTACGCGATTGTGGCATCGTCGTCGCTGAGCCGGAGGGCCGTAAGACCCGCTACGAAATTGCCGATCCGCACCTCGCGGCGGCGCTCGAAGCGCTGGTCAACGCGACGCTGGCCGTCGACGAGAATGCCCCCTGCATCGACACCGAGTGCTCGGTGCCCGGCTGCGGCGAGAAAGGAACGGACGCATGAGTTCAGCATGTGGATGCGAACACGAACCCGCCACGGAGATCGAAGAGCTCGATCGGCCATGGTGGAAGGACCCCGAGCTACTGCTACCGATCTTCTCCGGCGTAGCCCTCATTACAGGACTGGCGCTGGACTGGTCCGACTTGGAGACGCCCGCAACGGTACTGTATTGGCTTGGCCTGCTGTTGGGCGCTTACACGTTCGCACCTGGAGCGATCCGGAACCTTGTCACGAAGCGCAAGCTCGGCATTGGCTTGCTTATGACGATCAGCGCGGTCGGCGCGGTGATCCTTGGTTTCGTCGGAGAGGCCGCGGCGCTGGCGTTCCTGTACTCGATCGCCGAGGCGCTTGAAGACAAGGCGATGGACCGGGCCCAAGGCGGACTGCGGGCACTGTTGAAGCTGGTACCGCAAACCGCGACCGTGCTGCGCGACGGTACGACGGCCGAGGTCGCTGCGAAGGACCTTGAGGTTGGCGAGCTAATGGTCGTACGCCCCGGGGAGCGGATCGCCACGGACGGCATCATTCGGTCCGGACGCTCCAGCCTTGACACCTCAGCGATCACCGGAGAATCCATTCCGGAGGAGGTTGCGCCCGGCGACGAGGTACCCGCGGGAGCGATCAACTCCGCCGGTGTGCTGGAGGTCGAGACGACCGCAGCTGGAACGGACAACTCGCTGACCACACTCGTCGACCTCGTCGAGCAGGCGCAGGCGGAGAAGGGTGACCGCGCCCGGATCGCCGACCGAATTGCCCAACCCCTAGTGCCCGGGGTGATGATCCTGGCGGTGCTGGTCGGCGTGATCGGCTCGCTGTTGGGCGACCCCGAGACTTGGATCACCCGTGCGCTGGTGGTCCTGGTCGCAGCGTCGCCGTGCGCGCTGGCAATCTCCGTGCCGCTGACGGTCGTGGCCGCGATCGGCGCGGCCAGCCAGTTCGGAGTAGTCATCAAGTCCGGCGCGGCGTTCGAGCGACTCGGCGGCATCCGTCACCTAGCGGTAGACAAGACCGGAACCCTTACCCGCAACCAGCCCGAGGTTACCGGAGTGGTCCCGGCAGACGGATTCGATCGGGCGCAGGTGCTTTCCTTCGCGGCGGCGGTTGAGCAGCAATCGACGCACCCCCTCGCCGCGGCGATCGTGGCAGCGGAGCCCGAAGCGCCCACCGCCTTGGATATCAGCGAGGAAGCCGGTCATGGCATCGGCGGCACCGTCGAAGGCCGACGGGTGCTGGTCGGCAGCCCCCGATGGATCGACGCCGGGCCACTGAAGGCGGACGTTGAGCGCATGGAGTCCGAAGGCCAGACCTGCGTCCTAGTCACCGTCGATGACGCTCTCGCCGGGGCGATCGGGGTGCGCGACGAGTTGCGGCCCGAGGTGCCCGATGCCGTGCAGTCCCTGCACGACAACGACGTGGAAGTGAGCATGCTCACCGGCGATAACACTCGCACCGCCCGGGCGCTGGCTGAAATCGCCGGAATCGACGACGTGCGCGCCGAGCTGCGACCGGAGGACAAGGCAAGCATCGTCGCCGAACTCTCCTCCAAGACGCCGACGGCGATGATCGGCGACGGCATCAACGACGCGCCGGCACTGGCGGGCGCAACGGTGGGCATTGCGATGGGAGCAACCGGCTCTGACGCCGCGATCGAGTCCGCTGACGTCGCCTTCACTGGCCACGACCTCCGGCTGATCCCGCAGGCGCTGCAGCACGCCCGCCGAGGCAGCAGGATCATCAACCAAAACATCGTGCTGTCTCTGGCCATCATCATCGTGTTGATGCCACTGGCGATCAGCGGTGTACTGGGCTTGGCCGCCGTCGTGTTGGTACACGAAGTCGCCGAAGTCATCGTGATCTTGAACGGCCTGCGGGCTGCACGAGCGAAACGCTGAGGCTGTGACCGGCAAGTCTTATAAGGGTTAAACCACGCGCCGAGCGCACACACGTTGGACCAGGCGAGTCATTCGAGTTCACCACCTGGTCCTTCTCGATGCGTGCAGGCACGGGAACTGTGGGGGAACCTAATAGTTCAACGGTTCGATACCGCTTGCAGATTCTTCACACGAGGTAGCGGAATGGACCGAGGCCGAACGAAAACCCGAGTTAGAGACAGCGCTCTTCAACCTACCCCCAATAACGCGAAACGTCATTAACGCCTCGCGTTACACGTTGAACTTGAACTCGACGGAGTGTCGTCGATAAATAACCATTTGATGCGCGCGTGCGGAATTAACAACGAAATACCGCTAAAACAGACAACATATGGGGTGCACAGAAACACATATAAGTTCTGCGGAAAACCTATAGGGTGCGTCGCTAAAAACCGCTGTGCGCGAAAAACATAAAGGGTTTACGGACCCGGTCCCAGACCCCTCAATACTCTGAGCCGGAAGAATGGAAAGTGGAAGGTTGATGTATCCCCACTATTTATTTTTTCCGTTTTTCGGAGTACATCGGGAGCTACAACTGCGGACCAGCTCTGTGTGAACTAGATGAGAAGGCGCAGCAGCGAATCATCGACGCTGGACAGTTGGTGCTGCGGGCACGCGAGCGGCACCCCCAGCGGTCACTCGCGGAGCACTACAACCCGTTATCGATGGACCCAATTCTGCTCAAGGCTCACAACAACTTGGACCGGGAAGTCGATAAGGCTTTCGATGTGGCACGCAAACTCACCAACGAGCGCCAGCGCCAGGAGCTACTGTTCGCCAGCTACGGGGAGTTGGCGAGGGGCTATGTCTCCTCGCTTTCATCAAAATCGAAACCACCAGCAGGGTCGTTCCCCGTGCGGGTGATTTTGATCGGTCCCGCTGCTGGGTGTAGAACCCTGTCGCTGGCAACGCCGGGAACTATGACTGTGCCCGACGAGAACACGTCACTGCCATAACGCGGCTCACGGTAGACGAACATGGGTCGTTCACTACTACTGGTGGATTTCGGTTTTGGTGGTGGGGGGATTACCGCCGCCGGCCTCGATTTTTCCGTTGAGGAGGTCGTTGACTACTTCCCGATGGTGAAATGGGCCGATGGTGAGGTAGAGAGGAACCAGTCACCTGGAAGAGATCGATCCAGTCGCTGGTGTGCAATCTGGGAGGTAGGGTCGCGGGGTCGATTCCTCGCGAGCGCAACCATGATTGTGTCTCTGAACGTGATGAAAACAACCCTGCCCTTCGGAGAATTTCCCCTATCCCGCGTCCCCGGGCAGTGAAAACGGTGTGCACCATCGCCTGAAAGGCTTTGCGCTGCTCTATCGGAATCTTCGGGTCACCCACCCGGCGGATCACTAAGATCCCCCCGTCAACGTTTGGCTGTGGCCGGAAAGCAGACCTTGGTACTCGGGAACCAAGGTGAAACGTGAACCATGGGGACCACTGAGCCGTCATCATCGTGCTTGCACCTACCCCGGCCCGGCGGCGAGCGACTTCCCACTGCATGAGGAGTACAGCGTCAGTCCATGCCGGCGCATGCAACAACTTTCGAAGAATGGCAGTGGTGAGGTGAAAGGGAATGTTTCCCACAATGACGCAGGGAGTGGCGGGTAACCGGAAGTTAAGGAAATCATCATGGACCACTTCGACCGCCGCCGAGGCGGTCTTTTTTGTGAGTTTGGCAGCTAGTTTTGCGTCTACCTCAACTGCCGTTATCGCCCTCCCCAAGTGGGCCATCGGGTGAGTGAGGGCACCGCTTCCTGGCCCGATCTCAATGATGGGGCCGGAGGTTTGTTTCACAAGATCGACGATGGAGTTGATGATCTTGTGGTCTGTGAGAAAATTTTGGCCATGCTCGTGACGGCCGTATCCGTATGCAGACATCAGGTGTGCTCCTTGGAGTTGAAACGGAGCCGGGCATGACAAATAGCCGCCCGGCTAAAGGACCGGAGCGGTTTCTAACCTGCGGGAGGGAGAAAACCGCCTTAGCGGCTGGTGAGCGGCCGCATGAAAACGGAACCTGAAATCAACATGGGCCTATCGTATCCAATTAATTTCGCAGGGTCCAATACGGTGAGAAAGAAGACAACCGCACCGCAACAGTGCAAGACCTCTCTGGATTGGAATTTGTCCTACCTTCGGCTCGTCGTACAGACGCCACTGGCGTATTTTGTCTCTGGGCAACGAGGGGGAGTTACCCCCACCTCCGGATGTTTTTAAGGTGCACCCCTTATTACGCTGTGGTGCGGGAGTAGTTTTGTCCGACTGATCGGACTACCCACCGACGTGGGGCGGGTAGTTCGAGGTCCCAGCAGATGATCGCGTCGATTTCGCCGCGTTCAAAGGATGCCACCATGGCGTCGTAGTCGGGGCGAGCCACATTCTTCTTTGACGCGGAAATGGACTGATCGACGTAGTTATGTCCTATGTCCAACGTCCAAGCCACGCTGCTTTGCAATGGCTTCACAGTCCTGACGCTGCCGGTCGATGGTGAGGCCATCCACGTCAGCGTCTCGCGAGATACGAAGGTAAATAGGAGCGCGTGTTGCCAAACGCTTTTAATAAGGCCCTTAGCTAACATTGAACTTAAACTCGACCACGTTCCGTAGCCGAATAACCTTTGGAGCCGCGCCGTCAGTTAGCAGAGATGTGGCACCGCAGCGCCTAGGCAAGAGGAGGCAGATGAGTATCGACGATATCGCGGACCACGTCGATGTCGACGCCGAAATACTGGTGCACCAGGATGTTGCGGAAATCCCGAATCTGAGGCCAGACGATCTCAGGGTGCGCGCCGGTGATCTCATCGGGAAGATGGTTCACGGCTTCGCCGGACTGCGACTCACAGCGGCACCGCCTCGGCGAGCGTCGAAGCGGATACCGGGTGCCTGAGCAACTGGGCAGGAAACACGTCGATGCCATCGCGCCCGAACAGAGCGCGACTCTCCTCGAGCAGACCAGACGCACGCATCAGGAGACGTCCCTCCGCAGGGTCCATCCCGACGAGGATGTCGATGTCCGATCCTGCAGACGCGGTGCCGCGCGCGACGGACCCGAACAACTTCGGGTTGGTCGCGCCGTACCGATCGATGAGCACCTGGAACTAGTCAAGACGCGCAACGAGAATCCCGCGTAGGGCAAGCGTCTCAGGCGTCATGACGGTCTCAGACATGCTTCCGGGGGAAACGGGCCCGGCAGCACGTCGACATGGAGCTTTGACATTGAAGCGGAACTCCACCGCGTTCTTAAGGGCCGACGACATTCTCCCGTCTCACCGCCGCACCAGGCGGCACTGACGCGCTGCCACCACTTACAGCCGGTCGTCTCGCCCGCCCGCCATGACGCACTCAACGAACGAGCGATAGAGCAGGCTTACACGCGTCTCGCACTAAACGACCGGGCAGCAGCGTCACGGAGGTTCCGAAGTAGCGGCTATCGCAGTGCACCTAAGGGTTTGGTGAGGGAACCAGCCATTCGGCAGCGGTACGGAACGTAGCCCTCAGTTGCGGGTGCTCCCGCACGATCTCTCGCTGCCGCTCCGCCGGCAACCCGAGCTCGTGCAAGACGTTGAGGATTACGACCGCGGTCGTCACCTCGACGACGGCGATCAGCTCCTCGATGGAATGGTTGGGCGTTCTGCCCTCGTGCGCGAGGTCATTGCGGGCGCGCGTCGTCCACTTCGCCCAATGGTCGACATCCGGTAAGAGCTGTGCGATCGCTTCCTGATCGGGTCGCGCGGCGAGGGCATGGAGCCGATCACGGAGGGTCGGGTCGTTGCGGATCGCCCCCTTGAACCTGTTTCGGTGCTCATCGGGAACCTGCGCCAGCATCGCCTCTCGCATCGCCCTGAACTCCGCGTTGGGGAACGGTTTCTCGTCGATGCGGAGGTTGCGGTGCAACACCTCGGCAGCATCGACTGCCGTCAGAAGATTGTTCTCAACAAAACGGGCCGGTGCGTAGCGCAAGCCCAAGATCATGTTTGTCGCTGCCTCCAGGCGGCCATGGGCCTCGCACCATCGGGGCATGACCTCCTCAAATGGGATCGAGCCGCAGGTGAAGAACATTCGGTGGTGATCGACGACTTTCGCGTCGTGTTTTCCAAGCGCGGCCGGTGAGTAGAGCACATCGGCACGTCGGCGCGGCAGCGGGCGGCCATCAGGGAAGTGCGACTCGGTCCCGGCAACTTCCAGTCGGAGCCAGATCACTCCGGCCGCGCGATGCGTCGCCAGGGAGATCAGGTCCTGCACCAGGCTCGCCTCCTGCAGAGCAACACTCAGAGAGAATGGTTCGGCTGGCACGACGCAGATGGACACCGTGTCCCGCATACGTCCGACGCTTCCTCCCTTGCGCTGGTCGAAGAATGGAAGCGTGTGCGTGTGCTGAAGGCGATACTCAGTGTCGTCGACCACGACCGATTGCGCCTCGACCGGCTTCACCGAGATACGCCCGGTCCCATCGATCTTGCCGTCGGGAGCCCCGAGGGATCCTTCGAACACAGAAGACGCCGCCCAGAGACTCAGATCCTCGACTGAGACTTCTGCCCTAGCGAACGCCGGATCCGCGTCACCGCTGACATGCGCGCCGATGATGGCGACCGTCGCGGTCACGGTCTGCTTATCAGGGCTCGCCACTCGCGCACCCATGGTCCTTCTGGTGCTCCTAGGAACACAGCCAAGCAGTGTGATCTCCCTGAGCTCGGCCACACCGTGCATGACTTCCCAGGTGCGGGTTCCTTCGTGAACAGCAGTCCATCCAGACGAGTCCGTCGTCAAGATCCGATCCTCGAAGGTGCCGATCAGCGACAGAGAGAGACCATCTTCCGGGTCGTACCGTAGGACACCCGGGACCTTCTCGCTAGGGGCTTCCGGCAGCCACCACACGCCAGCCCACTCGCCGGCCTTGTCGAGGTTGAGAGGATCATTAGGCATCGTACTCCCGGTCCCGGGCTCCTTCCTGTCTTGCGGCCAGATGTCAGGTCGAAAATCTTTACTCCACCACATGCCCCCCACGTAGGACAATCTACAGCGAGATCATGGTCAACTGAGATCGGATGCGGCGACTGGCACACAATCGCAGTTCGACGCGACGGCACAGCCCTCGCAACTGGCAACAATCAGCGAGGGCAGACCGACGTCGCCCGGTGGACACACGTGTCCGGGGTCTTTGCCGGCTACCTACACACCGTCGGCTTACACGAAGACGGCACCGTCGTCGCCGTCAGCGACGACAGCAGAGGCCAGTGCGATGTCCAGTCATGGACCGGCATCACAGCGATCGCAGCCGGAGCGAGACACTCGCTCGGGCTGCGGGCGACCACACCGAGCAGCAATGCAATGTCAACGCCTGGGCCGCTCGACCACAGATGAACTGAAGTCCAGCGTGCCCGATAATCGGCGGTCGATCACACGTTGAATCTAAACTCCACGCAGACGACATCCTCAGCCTGCTAGACCTCGCAGACCGCCAGCTCGCCAGCAGCCGCTTTGACACGAAGCTCTCACCGCCTACCGGGCGCGCAGTTCCACGGGCACAGCCTTAAAGCTTGCGGATAAGCTCTGCATCAGCCACGAGGTTTTGCGTGAGCTTCTCAGCTTCAAGCCCACTCAAGTCACAGCTGTCGAAACGGGCCAGCCAGTCGGCCCGAACAGCGGGGGAGTCGAACCAGGTTGCGCGCTCGGCTTCAATATCCTCGATGCCGCTCAAGGTACGGCCGTCGCGGGTGCGGATCTCGAGGTCGTCGACAAGCGGGGCAATCGCTTGAAGCCCTGGGACGATGGCTTTAAAGCCCGACGTATGGGAAACCTCATTGGTCCAGCGCGGGTAGCGGCTCACACGCTGCGCCTCCAGGTAGCGCTGGACCACGCCCAGCCTGGAGACCTCCTGCGCCACCGCCAGGCCCACGACCTTCACGCGGAAACCCGCAGACCGAAACTTGGCTATCTCACCCGCGATGAATTCCGGGTTGGACAGCGTGTTCTCAATGATGAGGGAGTGCCCGTGCTGACGGCCATACTCAATCAGCGAGGACATCCAATAGGGCACCGGCCCATTGGTGAGTACGTCCATGCGTAAGGGATCGCGCTCCACAATCTCGTCGAGGGCGGGGTGCAGCTTCCGAATCTCATCGGAATCAAGGACCGCGTGACCGTTCTTTACCGATTCAATGGCCGTTGATTTGCCTGACGCTGGCTGCCCCGCCACATAAATGACCTCTGGAACAGCCGGACCATGAGCATTCGATCGGCCGAAATAGCTGGCTTGCAGAGTCTTTAGCCGTTGCTCCATAACCTGCGGATCAACGGGGAAGTCAGCGGCAGAAAGCATAGGCTATGCCGCTTTGTGCTCGGAGGAGAGGGCTTCAAGCCGCTGCGCAAAGAGAGCCGCAGCGGATCGGATGGCTTCGATGTCAGTTGCATCAACCTCGCCAACCATGTCCTCTACCAGCCAGTTCTGGCGAATCCACCATTGCGATTCAACGTCGTTGCCTGCTTCAGCGGCCCTAGTGAGGTAGGCAGCTTTCAGCGAGGACGCAACCTCCTTCATGGCGTCGAAGGCTGCGTACTCGATCTCCGGGACTTTGGCGGTGCTCATGGCGCTAAGAATAGCAGCGCCACGGCGGTTTTAGCCGTTGATAATCTGCGGGTACGCCAGGCCCTTGAGGCCCTCGGTGCCGAACTCCACGCCGTAGCCGGAGGACTTGATACCGCCGAAAGGCACACGCGGATCCACGGCACCGTGGCTGTTGATCCAGGTGGTGCCAGCCTCCAGCTGAGCAGCAACTTCCAGAGCGCGCTCGCGGTTGGAGGACCACACGGAGGAGCCCAAGCCCACGTCCAGCTTGTTGGCCTGCTCGATGGCCCAGTCGAGGTCGGTGTACTTGATAATCGGCAGTGCCGGACCGAACTGCTCCTCGACGACCAGCGGGTTATCCGGGTCGATATCCGCCACCAGGGTGGTGGGGTAGAAGTAGCCCGGCGCGTCGTAGTCCGGGTCGCCGCCCAGCAGCACGCGGGCACCCGAGTCCTTGGCAGCGTTGACGAGCTTGTCAACGATGTCGAACTGCTGCTTGTTCTGCAGCGGACCGAGCACGTTCTCCTCTTCCAAGCCCACGCCCATCGGGGAGGCCTTGGCCACCTCGACGAGGGCGTCGCAGACGGCGTCGTACAGCGACTCCGGCACATACACGCGCTTCATCGCCGCACAGGTCTGGCCGGTGTTGATGAATGCACCCCAGAAGAGATCGCCGGCGATCTCCTTCGGGTCGGCGTCATCGAGCACGATACCGGCGTCATTGCCGCCGAGCTCCAGCGTGAGGCGGGTGAGATTATCGGCGCTGGCCTCCACGATCTTCTTGCCGGTGGCGGGGGGACCGGTAAACATGATCTTGTCGACGCCCTCGTGGGTGGTCAGTGCCGCGCCAACCTCACCGGCACCGCTGACGACCTGGAGCACACCCTCCGGCAGCACGGAGTTGACTACCTTAAGCAGACCCAGCACCGAGAGCGGGGTGTACTCGGAGGGCTTGACGACGACCGCGTTACCCATACGCAGTGCCGGCGCAATCTGCCAGATGGTGATCATCATCGGCCAGTTCCACGGGCCGATAGCACCGACGACGCCGAGCGGGCGGTAGTTGACGGTGGCGGTGATGTCATCATCGACGGCGGTGTAGTTGGGGTGCTCGAAAGAGGCGGTAGCATTCAGCCAACCAGAGCAGGCACCGACCTCGAAGCGGGCGTTCGGGCCGTTGAGCGGCTTGCCCTGCTCACGGGAGAGCAGCTCCACGAGTACCTCTGCATGGGCATCGATGGCGGCGGCTGCCTTGGTGAGCAGTTCGCAACGCTCAGCGTCGCTAAGCTTGGCAAAGTCCTTCTGCGCTGCGCGTGCGGTCTCAACTGCAGTGTTGAGGTCCTCAACGGTGTTCTCTGGGGCGCGGCCAACAACCTCACCGGTGGCGGGGTTGAGGATTTCGCGGCCGTTTTCATCCGTGATGGCGTCGAGCAGATCAGCGTAGGTGGGGAACTGAGTCATGAGATCTCCTTGTGAAGCAGTCGAGGGCCCCGCGAACAAAGCCCAAAGAAACTTTTAACTAGGATGTTACCTGCACCACACCGACTCTATTGACTCTGAGTGCACACAATTTGTCCAAAAATGTGCCAGTTCTCACGATATGATGCCACTTATGTCTACTTCCGCCGTTGAGCACTTCGATATCGCGTCATGGCGCACGGCGTCATCCGAGTCTTTTGGCCAACTCGACGTGGATACCGAAGACCCCTCGTCCTTTCACGCCACGCTGCGCTCAACGAAAGTAGGGGACATATCCCTCTTCGATATGTGTACCTCCCCGCACACCGTGAATCGCTCCAAGATAGCCGCCAACGAGGCCCCCTTTTGTAAGCTCAGCCTGCAAATCACCGGATCCTCAACCATGAGCCAAGACGGGCGAACCTGTGAGTTGCACCCTGGGGACTTGGCATTGTACGTCACCCAGCGGCCTTACACTCTGCACTATCCGGAAGAGCAAAACACCCTCATCGTGCACTTCCCGCAGAGCTTCCTCAACATTTCACCAGCACAGATTCAGCGCCTCACCGCCAACCCCATCTCACGCTCACATGGCCTGGGTGCAGTGGCGGTTCCCCTCTTTGAGCAGCTGGCCAAGAACCTCGACCTTCTCAAGGGCCCACACGCCACAGCCTTGGTCCGCTCCGCTCTCACCATGTTGGTGTCGGTTCTCTCCTCCGACGTAGCCGATGAACCCTCTGCAGGCACACTCCTGTTCAACCAGGCCACCGCCTACATCGAGAAGCACTTGGGCGACCCGGACCTAGGCCCGAGCACCATCGCCCAAGCACTCTTCGTATCGGTACGCCACCTCCACGCCAAGTTCTCCGAACAGGGCCTCTCCGTAGGCAGCTACATCCGAACGAGGCGCCTAGAGCACATCCGCAGAGAACTCGTGGACCCGCGGCACTCCGAGGAATCGATCAGCCACATCAGCGCCCGCTATGGCCTGCACGATCCCTCGCACCTGTCACGCATCTTCAAGGCGGAGTACCACAAGTCACCGAGTGCGTACCGAGCAGCGGCCAGCGAATAGCACCGGCAAGTTTGGCATAAAAGACAATGCTGGCACCTCTCACAAAGGAGGTGCCAGCATCATTATCAGCGAATTTAATGCACTATTTATGCATTCGCGTACGGGTCGCGCATAGCGATGTACTGCAGCGAGGTGTACTCGTCCAGGCCCTCAGCGCCGCCCTCGCGGCCCATGCCGGACTGCTTCACGCCACCGAATGGGGCAGCGGCGTTGGAGATGACGCCGGCGTTGAAGCCCATGAGGCCGAACTCGAGGCCGTCACCGATGCGCCACATGCGGTCCGAATCCTCGGTAAACACGTAGGAGGCCAATCCGTACTCGGTGTCGTTAGCAATCTCAATTGCTTCCTTCTCATCGGAGAAGGTCAGGATCGGAGCAATCGGGCCGAAGATCTCCTCCTGTGCCACGCGGGCATCACGAGGAACGTTCGTCAGAACAGTGGGGGAGTAGAAGTAACCCTTGCCCTCACCCGGCTTGCCACCGACGATAGCCTTGGCGCCCTTGGCCACGGCATCGTCGACAAGCGCGGTGATGTTATCCAGCGCCTTCTGCTCCACGAGCGGACCACAGGTAACGCCCTCGTCGAGGCCGTTGCCCACCTTGAGCTCACCGATGCGCTTGGCGAACTTCTCCGCGAACTCATCAGCGATGGACTCGTGAACGATGAAGCGGTTGGCGGCGGTGCAGGCCTCACCGATGTTGCGCATCTTGGCGCCCATTGCGCCCTCGACGGCCTGGTCAATGTCGGCGTCCTCAAAGACGATGAACGGAGCGTTGCCGCCCAGCTCCATCGAGGTGCGCAGGACGTTGTCCGCAGCTGCCTTGAGCAGAGTCTTGCCCACCGGGGTGGAGCCGGTGAAGGAAACCTTGCGCAGACGAGAATCCGCCATGATCGGCTCGGAGATAGCAGACGCAGACTTACCGGAGACCACGTTGACCACGCCAGCCGGAACGCCAGCATCAATCATGGTCTGTGCGAAGTACTGGGTGGTCAGCGGCGTCAGCTTGGCCGGCTTCACCACCATGGTGCAACCAGCGGCGATGGCCGGTGCAATCTTACGGGTAGCCATGGCCAGCGGGAAGTTCCACGGAGTGATAAGCAAGCACGGGCCCACCGGCTTACGACGGGTCACCATGCGCAGGGTGCCCTCCGGCGCCGGCAGGGTACGGCCGTAGTCACGAACGGCCTCCTCGCTGAACCAACGCAGGTACTCAGCGCCGTAAGTAACCTCACCGTAGGACTCTGCCAGCGGCTTGCCCATCTCCAGGGTCATCAGCGCAGCGAACTCGTCCTTGCGCTCCTGCACCAGGTCAAAAGCACGGCGCAGCAGGTTGGAGCGCTCGCGGGTGGACGTGCGTGCCCACTCATCCTGCACGGCGCAGGCGGCGTCCAAAGCCTTCTTCGCATCCTCAGAAGTAGCGGAGGCAAGGGTGGCGATAACTTCACCGGTTGCCGGGTTTTCCACGTCGAAAGTGGATCCATCGGAGGCGTCTACCCACTCACCGTTAATCAGCAAGCCAGTCGGAACCTTGGCCAGCAGCTCGTCAATATTGACCTTGTTGTTTTCACTCATGGTTCTTTTTTCCCCTCCCAAATGGAATTTGTCTGCCAGTTGGCGTGCCGCACCCGAAAGAAGTTGAACATCCGCCCCAACCAGGGCAAATGATGCGCCGGAAGCTATGTATTTCTGGGCCTGTTCAAGGTTGAAAGCGTTGACGCCTACCTTCTTTCCGGAAGCGCGCACGGCTTCAAATGTGTGATTAACCGCCTCGATCACATCCGGATGGGTCTGCTGACCCAGCAGCCCCATGGAGGCCGCCAGATCAGAGGGACCGACGAAGATGTTGTCCACCCCGTCAAGAGCCACGATTTCTTCCACGTTCTCTACCGCGGTCGCAGACTCAATCTGCACCGTGAGGCTCACCGTATCTGAGGCATTGGCGAGGTAGTTCTCCACGCCGTTCCAGCGTGAGGAGCGGGCCAGCGCCGAGCCCACGCCGCGCACGCCGCGGGGAGGGTAGTGCATGGCTGCTACGGCAGCCTCGGCTTCCTCGACGGTATCAATCATGGGCACCATCAAGTTTTGTACACCCAGGTCAAGGTACTGTTTGATGAGTGCCGTGTTGTTTACTGGCACGCGGACCACGCGCGTCACGCCGTAGGCGTCGGTAGCCCGCAGCAGAGAGAGGATGGTTTCGAGGCCATAGGGCGAGTGTTCGCCGTCGATCAGCGTCCAGCTAAAGCCAGCCGAGGCGATGATCTCCGCTGCAGCCTCCGAGCCGGAACAGATCCAGGCGCCAACGAGCGGCTGCTCGGCCTTTTCTAGGACGTCCGCGAAAGTGGGCGGCAGCTTTACTGGAATCGGCATGTGATGGACCCCAACTTTCCATAGTCTGCATGGACGGTATCGCCCGGTTCAACCCACATGGGCTTGGTGAAGGAACCGGCCAGGATGATGTCGCCGGCGGCAAGGCTATCGCCGTGCGCATGAAGCTTGTTGGCAAGCCAAGCCACGCCCATTGCCGGGTGGTTGAGCACAGCCGCGGCCACACCCGTATCTTCGATGGATTCGTTGCGGTAGAGCAATGCAGACACCCAGCGCAGGTCGACGTCTGCGGGATCCACCGGGTTGCCGCCGTAGATCATGGCGCCGAGGGCTGCGTTATCCGAAATGGTGTCGACAATGGTGCGTCCCTCCATCTCAATGCGGGAGGAGAGGATCTCTAGAGCAGGGACGACATACTCAGTAGCGCGCAGCACGTCGAAAATGCTGCAATTCGGCCCCTTTAGCTCCTCCTTGAGCACGAAGGCCAGCTCAACCTCGATGCGGACGTTGGAGAACTGCGCGTGCTCGATAGTGGAGCCGTTCTCATAAACCTGGTCTTCAAAGATTGCGCCGTAGTCCGGTTCGGTAATTCCCGTGGCCTCCTGCATAACCTTGGAGGTCAGGCCAATCTTACGACCGACGAGACGGCGCCCGTCTTCGATGCCGCGGCGCACCCACTCGCGCTGCACCGCGTAGGAGTCCTCAATGCTCATCTCCGGGAAACGGGCGGTCAGCAGCGGGACCATCGACCGGTCCTTTTCGGCTTGCGCCAATTCATCTGCGATAGCGATGTGCTGTTTCTCATCCAGCATGTATTTCGCTCCTTACTGTGTTATTGAACGTGACTGTGGTGTTGTAATGGTTGTTAAACGTTGCGGTTTCACGTGAAACGACAACGCGGCCCCGCGTTATGTGCGCATTATCGACGCCGCGGGACCACGTTAATCAACCTGAGTGCTTAGGCCGTTTTAGAGCTGGTTACCCAGCTTGTACTCGCCCTGCTTCCACTCCGGCATCTCCTCCGAGTCTTCCTTACGGGTGTAGGAGAAGCCGTCCGCACCAATGGTGGCCTCGAGCTCGGACTCATCCTCGCGAGCGACCAGCGGCACCGGGTTGCCATCCAGGTCGAGGACGGTGGAGCCATCGCGGTACCAGGACGGAACAACCGGGGTTCCCCACCAGTCACGGCGCTGGTTATCGTGGACATCCCAGGTCACGACCGGGTTATCCGGGTCGCCGGTGTAGTAGTCCTGGGTGTAGATCTCTACGCGGTGGCCATCCGGGTCACGCAGGTACAGGTAGTAGGCGTTGGAGACGCCGTGGCGGCCCGGGCCGCGCTCAATGCGGTCGGATTCGCGGAGCGCACCCAGCTTGTCACAAATCGCGATGATGTTGTGCTTCTCATGGGTAGCAAAGGCGATGTGGTGCATACGCGGGCCATCGCCACCGGTCATGGCGGTGTCGTGCACCGTCGGCTTACGACGCATCCATGCAGCGTAAACGGTTCCTTCCTCATCGCGAATGTCCTCGGTGGTGCGGAATCCGAGCTCTTCCATGTACTTCACTGCGGCAGTAACGTCCGGAGTGATCTGGTTGAAGTGATCGAGGCGAACGAGCGCACCAGGGATGTGGGCGTCGTATGCCCAGGCCAGACGCTCACGGTGCTCAACCTCGTAAAAGAACTCGTACGGGAATCCCAACGGATCCTGTACACGCACGGAGTCACCGATGCCCTTGACGAAGCCATCCTTGTTACGGCGAACCTCGCAACCACGCGCCTTGTAGAACTCCTCGGCGAGGTCCAGATCCTCCGGCGAACGAACGCGGAAGGAGAATGCAGCGACGGCAGCGACGGGGCCCTGACGCAGCACGAGGTTGTGGTGGATGAACTCCTCGTAGGTGCGCAGGTAGATTTCGTTCTCGTTTTCCTCGGTCACGACGAGACCGAGGGTGTCAACATAGAACTTACGGGATGCAGCGAGATCGGTAACGATGATCTCCATGTAGGCGCAACGCAGAATGTCGGGGGCCTGAATGTCAGCCATGATGGCTCCTTAGTGTGAATTAGTAATGGGGGAGTGGAGAGGGCATGCAGACGTTACTGGTCCTGCTTGCCAAAGACCGGGTTGTGCACCTTGTCCAGGTTGATGTGGACGGCCTGCTGGTCGGTGTAGAAGTCGATCGAGCGGTAGCCGCCCTCGTGGCCCAGGCCGGAAGCCTTAACGCCGCCGAAGGGGGTGCGCAGGTCGCGGACGTTATTGGAGTTGAGCCACACCATGCCGGCCTCAACGTTCTGGGCAAAGTTGTGGGCACGTTTCAGATCCGAGGTCCACACATAGGCGGCAAGACCATACTTCGTGTTGTTCGCCAGCTCGAGTGCCTCTTCGTCGGTATCGAACGGGGTGATAGCAACAACGGGACCGAAGATCTCTTCCTGGAAGATTCGTGCGTCCGGCTTGACGTCAACGAAGACGGTCGGCTGGACAAAGTTGCCTTCCTCGAAGCCTTCCGGGCGCTCGCCGCCGGCGGCCAGGGTGGCCTCCTGCTTGCCAATCTCGATGTAGGAGGTGACCTTCTCGTAGTGCTCCGGGTGGACCAGGGCGCCGACCTCGGTGGTCGGATCGGAGGGCAGACCCACCTTCACGCGCTTAGCCTGGGCGGCGTAGCGCTCCACGAACTCATCGTAGATATCGCGCTGAACCAGGATGCGGGAGCCAGCGGTGCAACGCTCACCGTTGAGGGAGAAGACACCGAAGATACAGGCGTCGATAGCGGTCTCCAGGTCGGCATCGCTGAAGACGATGGCCGGGGACTTGCCACCCAGCTCCATCGACAGGCCCTTGAGGTGCGGGGCTGCGTTGCCGAAAATGATCTGGCCGGTGCGAGATTCACCGGTGAAGGAGATCAGCGGGACGTCCGGGTGCTTAACCAGCGGGTCGCCGGCGTAGCCTTCCTCGCCGAAGCCGTTGACCAGGTTGAAGACGCCCTTCGGCAGGCCAGCCTCCTCGAAGATGCCCGCCCACAGCTGTGCGGACAGCGGAGTGAACTCAGCAGGCTTGAGGACGACGGAGTTACCGGTGGCGATGGCCGGGGCCAGCTTCCAGGACTCCAGCATGAACGGGGTGTTCCACGGGGTAATCAGGCCCGCCACGCCAATCGGCTTACGGTTGACGTAGTTGATCTGGCGGCCCGGTACCTTGTAGGCGTCGTCAGCCTGGGCGACAATCAGGTCAGCGAAGAAGCGGAAATTCTCCGCAGCGCGCTTGGCCTGACCGTTGGCCTGGGTGATCGGCAAGCCGGAGTCGAAGGATTCCCAAGCAGCGAGCTTGTCTGCGCGGCTTTCGACGATGTCGGCGATCTTGTTGAGGACGCGGGCGCGCTCACGCGGCAGCGCCTTGGACCATGGGCCGTTCTCGAAGGCGTCCTTAGCGGCGGCGACCGCCTTGTCAATGTCCTCCGGCTTGCCAGAGGCGGCCTTGATGTAGGTCTTATTGGTTACCGGATCCAAGACCTCGAATTCATCGCCGTCGATCGACGGGACAAACTCGCCGTTGATGTAGTGAAGAATCTTCTCTGGAAGGTCGGTGGGCTTAGCAGCATCGTTGTTAATAGCCATGAGTGCTGTGAACTCCTTAATCGTTTTTCTTGCGATAGGTGTTGAGGGTGGACAGTCGGTGTTGCCTGGCCACTTTTTCTATGTAGGCGGGTTCCGCGCCAGCCTCGATGAGGCTGACCAATTGCTCGTGCTCGCGCGTTGACTCTTGGGCTCTCTCCGGCACGTAGCGGAAGGTCGAGACGCGGTGGTATTCCAATTGCTTCCATTGGTCCACCACCAAGTCCTTCAACCTCTCGTTCGGGCACTTGGAGAAGAGAACGCTATGAAATTCTTTGTTGAGCTGGGTAAATTCTTCTGGATCGTGGTGGATATCGAGCTCCCGCATGCGCTGGTTGATCTCTCGCGCCCGGGCAATATCCTCCGCGTTGAGATACGGGGCGGATTGGGCCGTGGCATTGGCTTCCACGGTGGCCACGATGTCCATGGATTCGTAGTAGGCCTCGCGATTGTAGGTGGTCACGCTGGCACCGACGTTGCGTTCGTAGGTGACCATCCCTTCCGCTTCGAGTTGCCGAATAGCCTCGCGGACGGGAACTACGCTGATCCCCAGTTCATCCGCGATTGTTGCCAACACGAGGCGATACCCGGGCTCATAGTCGCGAGTCCGAATCCTTTCACTTATCCAGTTATAGGCTTGTTGGGATTTACTTTCCCCGGCTGGTGCTGCGGGTTGCGTCATTGACCACCTGCCTTTCCATCACGGAAAGCGATGTAGGCTTCCTTGTTCGCTCCGGTCGGCGGGAAGAGCCCATCCAAGCTGGCGCCTTCCTCCACCTGGGAAGCGACCCATTCGTCCTCGTGCTCCTTGGCGAGGGCACCTTCGGCGACTTCGGCTGCGATATCGCGGGGGATGACCACGACGCCGTCATCATCACCAACGATGATGTCACCTGGGAGGACGGTGGCGTTTCCGCAGGAAACAGCGATATCGCTATCCCACGGGACATGCTTGCGGCCGAGCACGCAGGGGTGAGCGCCCTGGGTGAAGACGGGCAGGCCGATCTCCTTCACAGCCTCGTAGTCACGCACGCCACCATCAGTGACAACGCCGGCTGCACCACGTACCTTGGCGCGCAGTGCCAGAATGTCACCCAGTGTTCCTGAGCCGGATTCCTGGCGGGCCTCAATAACGATGACCTCGCCTTCCTTGACGGTGTCGAAGACTTTCTTCTGCTCGTTGAGGCCACCGCCGTGGGACTTGAACAGGTCCTCGCGGCCGGCCACGAAGCGCAGGGTGCGGGCAACGCCCACCATCTTGGTTCCCTTAGCCTGCGGGTACACGCCTTCGATCACGGACTGGTTGATGCCGCGCTTGCGCAGCTGAGCGGACAAGCCGGCGGTCGGGGCCTTCTCCAAGGCCGCCTTGAGCTCGGGATCGAGGCCGACCGCATCCTTAGGAGGAAGGCCGGCGGATTCGCGGTCACCGTAGGCGTCCTCGCGCTGCTTATCATCCACGTAGGGCAGGTTGCCCAGCTGCGGATCGAAAGAGGCGGGGACCTCCTTCACGGTAGTCTTCAGCCTGCCGGAGCTCACGCCACCTGGCACGTCAACCTCGACCTCAACAACGTCACCAGGCTCAATGACAGAGGAGCCGGCCGGGGTGCCGGTGAGGATGATGTCACCGGTCTCCAGCGTCATGTGCTGGGATAGGTCGGCCACAAACTGTGCGAGCGGGAAGATGAGATCCTCATCAGAAGATGTTCCCTCCTGAACAACCTCGCCATTGACCCAGGTGCGGAGGCGAAGACCCTTGGGGTCGATCCCTTGGGCGTCGATAAGCTCCGGCCCGATGGGGGTGTATCCATCGCGGGATTTGGAGCGGGTGTTGGAGCCCTTGTCCTGCACCTTGTAGTCATACAGACCAATGTCGTTCGAAGCCGTCACGTAGGCGACGTGTTTCCACGCATCCTCAAGCGATACGTTGCGGGCCGGGGTTCCGATGATGAGCGCGATTTCTCCCTCAAAAGCCAGCAGCTCCGTTCCCTCGGGGCGTTCAACAACCCCGCCCGATTCAGCCAGCGTGCTAGTCGCCTTGAGGAAGTAGCTCGGGGTCTTGGGCCAGCGACCGCGCTGCGCCGCGCGGGACTCAAAGGCCACATGGACAGCGATCATTTTGCCCGGTTTAACCGGCAAGAACTCAGGTACAGCCATGAAGAATCCTTAATTGTGAACAAATCCTTACCCAGATCGTATATTATCCCTACCACCACCGCAAGTGGTTCAACTCACACACATTTCCATATATGGCACACCGCATGCCGAAAGGAACCAGAATGTCGCACACATCTGACACGCCGGCAATTTCGACGGCCGAACGCCGCCGCGTCGTCGCCGCGACAACCATTGGTACCGCTATCGAGTGGTACGACTACTTCCTCTATGCCGCAGTGGCCGGACTCGTGTTCAACCAGCTCATGTTCGGCCCGCTCGAGGGTGGCCTAGCCACCATCATTTCCTTCCTCACCGTGGGATTGTCCTTCCTATTCCGACCCGTCGGCGCGTTTCTGGCAGGACACTTCGCGGACCGCTTCGGCCGCCGCGTGGTCCTCATGGTCACGCTCCTCGCCATGGGTGGTGCGACCACCCTCATCGGCCTTCTGCCTACCTACGAGACTGCCGGAATCTGGGCGCCGATCCTCCTCATCACCTTGCGCATTATTCAGGGCATCTCCGCAGGTGGCGAGTGGGGGTCCGCCGTACTCATGGCTGTGGAGCACGCACCGAATGACAAGCGCGGTCTCTACGGCGCCGGCCCGCAGATCGGCGTGCCAGCTGGCCTGCTGCTCTCCTCCGGCGTCCTCTCCATCATGAACACCATTGCGCCTGGCGACGCCTTCATGAGCTGGGGCTGGCGCGTACCTTTCCTGCTCTCCTTCGTCCTCATCCTGGTGGGCTACCTCATCCGCATGGGCGTCGACGAATCCCCGGTCTTTGAAGAGATTGCGGAGCGTGAAGAAGAGGAAGCCACCAACCCCATTGGCAAGCTCTTCAAGAGCTTCACCCCGCTAGTCGTCGTTGCGGCCCTCGTTTTTGCAGGTAACGGCACCGTCGGCTACATGACTACGGGCGGCTATATTCAGCGCTACGCCACCGATCCCGACGGCCTCGTTGCCCTCGACCGCGGTGACGTCCTCAACGCGGTGACCGTCTCTGCCGTCACGTGGGCATTGATGACTTTGTTCGCGGGATACATCTCCGACTATATCGGCCGCCGAAACACCTACCTCATCGGATTCATCCTGCAGGGAATCGGCGCTGCCGCCCTTTTCCCGCTGGTTAATACGGGCAGCCTGGGGCTTCTCTACGGCGCACTCATTTTCCTGACCGTCGGCCTGGGCCTGACCTATGGCGCGCAGTCCGCGATGTACGCCGAGCTTTTCCCCGCCTCCATTCGCGCCACCGGCGTGTCCATCACTTATGCGCTTGGCTCGGTGTTGGGCGGCGCCTTCGCCCCCATGATCGCTGCTTCGCTCGTGGAGGCTACTGGCACCACCTTCGCGGTGTCGGGCTACCTCGTCTCCGCCTCGATTGTCGGTTTCATCTGCGCCTTCATCCTGCGTGAGCGCAAGGGAATCGCTCTCGGCGCAGAGCACGAGGCCGAGCAATCTCAGGGGCACTTCATCTTCAGCCCGCGCTAGGCGACGTCCCGTGCGCAGATCATTGTGCAGGAGCCGCGTATCATATATGATTCTAGAAATAAGACCCAGCTCACATCCTCCAGACGCCTTGAACTGAGTCACCACCTCCACGAGCAAAGCTCACAGAGCGATGGGGGAGTAGATACCACCCCCATCACTCGCTTTTGTTCTCGACCACGACAACCCGCTGACTAAGGAGTCCACAGTGCAGTTCCACCACAACGGCTACGTTTCGGAAGATCCCCGCGTGCACGAGCCCGCCGGGTATGGCATCGATCGCGCCTCTGAGCTTCCCGATGAAATGGACGTCCTCATTGTGGGCTCCGGCCCGGCCGGCATGATCGCGGCCGCGCAGCTAGCAATGTTCCCCGACGTCAACACGCGCATCATTGAACGCCGTCCTCACCGCCTCGAGTTGGGCCAGGCCGACGGCATCCAGTCCCGCTCCGTAGAAACCTTCCAGGCCTTCGGCTTTGCCAAGGAAATCACGGAAGAGGCCTACGAAATCACCGAGATGTCCTTCTGGAACCCCGATCCGCAGGACCGCTCCAAGATTGTTCGCGGCGCCCGCCCGATTGACGACGAACACGGAATCTCCGAGTTCCCCCACCTCATTGTGAACCAGGCTCGCGTGTTGGACTACTTCGCCCGTTACGCACGCCGAGCACCCGGCCGAATCGCCCCGGATTACGGCTGGAACTTCGTCTCCCTTGAGGTAGGGGAGGGCGACTACCCCGTGACGGTGCACCTCGAGGATGTCGACGGCAACCCGCGCGACGTACGCGCTAAGTACGTCGTGGGCTGCGATGGCGCAAAGTCCCGTGTCCGTAAGTCCATTGGCCGCTCGCTCAAGGGTGACCAGGCCAATCACGCGTGGGGCGTCATGGACGTTGTCGTAGATACCGATTTCCCGGACTGGCGCACCAAGTGCGCCATCCACTCACAGGCTGGTTCGATTCTGCACATCCCACGTGAGGGCGGCTACTTGTCCCGCATCTACGTCGACCTCGGCGTCGTGCCGGAGGATGACAACCACAAGGTCCGCTCCACCCCGATTGAGAAGATCATCGAGAAGGCTAACGAGATTTATTCGCCCTACTTCATCGACGTCAAGATGGTCGCTTGGCACTCGGTCTACGAGGTGGGCCACCGACTTGTCGACGCGTTCGACGATAACAACGAGGATCCGCGCGTCTTCCTTACAGGCGACGCCTGCCACACCCACTCGGCCAAGGCCGGCCAGGGCATGAACGTCTCCATGCAGGATGGCTTCAACATCGGCTGGAAGCTCGGCCATGTTCTCGACGGCCGCGCCCCGAAGGAGCTCCTGACCACCTACCACGGTGAACGCCAGCCAGCTGCCCAGAACCTCATCAACTTCGACCGCGAGTGGTCCACCCTCATGGCCACCCCGACCGAAGAGCTCGATGATCCCGAGGCAGTCGAGAAGTACTACGTTTCCGCGGAGGAATTCGCCGCCGGCATGATGACGCAGTACGAAGAAAACCTCATCGTCGGCAGCACCGAGCACCAGAAGCTGGCCGTCGGCTTCCCGGTGGGCAAGCGTTTCAAGTCCTACGAGGTTCTGCGCCGCTGTGACGCGTACCCCCAGCACCTGGGCCACCAGCACACCGCTGACGGCCGCTACCGCATCTACGCCTTCGCTGATGCACCCAAAGCCGGCGAAACCTCGAAGCTCAGCGAGTGGGCCGAGAAGGTCGGCCCCATCCTCGCCAAGTTCACCCCTGAGGGCGCCGACGAGAACACCTACTTCGACGTGAAGGCCATCTACCAGCAGACGGACCACCACGAGTACGAAATCCTCGACGCTCCACTCCTGTTCCGGCCCCGCAACGGCAAGTTCAATATCCCGAACTGGGAGAATGTTTTCAATGCTCTGCCGGGAGACAAGGATATCTTCCACACCCGCGGCATTTCCCGCGACGGTGCCGTCGTCATCGTTCGCCCGGACCAGTACGTAGGAGCGGTCCTTCCGCTGGATGACCCAGCTGCCGTCGAGGACTACTTCTCTTCCGCGCTCATCAAGCTCACCTAGTTCCGGTTTCACGTAAAACCAAGAGGGCTCAGCACAACGCTGGGCCCTCTTTCAATGCCGCCGCTAAGCCACCACGGACAAAAAGAAACCTAGGTGCTGCCAAGTGCAACACCTAGGTTTCACGTGAAACAACCACGCTTCGACTTCTACTGCAGGAGGGTCCTATCGGACGTCGCTCCCTTAATCTTCGCGAACTCCGCCATGAGATCCTCCACTGTGAGCTTCGCCTTCTGCTCGGCGTCAGCGGAGTAGATGATCTCACCCTCATGCATCATGATGAGGCGGTTTCCCACCTGCAGTGCTTGGGCCATGTTGTGCGTCACCATCAGAGTGGTGAGCTGGCCTTGCTCCACAATGCGCTTCGTCAGTGTGGTCACCAGCTCCGCGCGTTGCGGGTCGAGGGCGGCCGTGTGCTCATCCAGAAGCATCACCTTCGGGTTAGTAAAGCCGGCCATGAGCAACGAGAGGGCCTGGCGTTGACCGCCGGAGAGCAGCCCCACCTTGGTCCCCAGACGCTTCTCTAGGCCGAGCTCGAGGGATTCCAGCTGTTCCACAAAGATGGCCCGGCGCGCGGAATTGAGACCCAAACCGAGGCCGCGCTTCTTGCCGCGCAGGTACGCCAAGGAGAGATTCTCCTCAATCGTGAGGTTTGGTGCCGTACCCGCCATGGGATCCTGAAAGACGCGCCCGACCTTCCTTGCACGCTTGTGCTCCGGCTGGCTCGTCACCTCCTGGCCGTCGATCGAGATCTTTCCCGAATCCGGGATGAGCCGGCCCGCAACGGAGTTCAGCAGTGTCGACTTTCCCGCACCGTTAGAGCCGATGACAGTGACAAAGTCACCGGAGGCAAGTTCCAGGGAGACGTCGCGAAGCGCACGGCGTTCGTTGACCGTACCTGGGAAGAAGGTCTTCGAAATCTTATCTACTTTGAGCATGATCTAGGCCTTCCTCTTCCCGCGCACCTTCGTCATACGCGGCACCAGCAGAGCGACAATAACCAGCAGCGCCGTGATGAGCTTCATGTCATTCGGGTTAAGGCCTACCTGAAGCGCAGCGAAGATGATGAGACGGTAGATCACAGAGCCCAAGGCCACCGCCACCACGGCCATCCACAAGCGCGACTGGGGGAGTACCGCTTGTCCCAGAATGACGGATGCCAGACCAACCAGGATGAGTCCGATACCCATCGAAATGTCGGCGAAGCCCTGGTACTGCGCGATGAGAGCACCGCACAGGCCCACCAGGCCATTGGACAGGGCCAGGGTCAGGATCTTGGTGAAATCGGTGGACACGCCAAAGGAGGTGATCATCTGCTGATTGTCACCTGTTGCGCGCAGCGAAAGTCCCAGGTCCGTGGACAGGAACCACACGATCAGCAGGCAGAGCAGCACCGCACCCAAGGCGAGCAAGCCCACCCCGGCCCACGACCCCATTACTGCATCCAGCGGGGTAAACACCGAATCTTGGGAGAGCAACGGAACGTTGGCGCTGCCCATGATGCGCAGGTTGATGGACCACAGACCAATCATGGTGAGGATACCCGCAAGCAAACCGTCGATGCGGCCTTTCGTGTGCAGAAGCCCCGTGATGCAGCCGGCGATAAAGCCGGTGACAAAGCCCGCGGCCGATGCCAGAAAGGGATTAACCCCATTCGTAATGAGCACGCCGGCCGTCGCAGCCCCGGTGGTAAAGGAGCCATCGACGGTCAGGTCCGGGAAGTCAAGGACGCGGAATGTCAGGTAGACGCCCACGGCCATGACCGCATAGATGAGCCCTAGCTCGAGTGCACCAATCACAGCGTCTCAGCCTTCTCCATGATCTCCTTCGGTACCTCAACGCCCTGTGCCTTCACGGCATCCTCGTTAATGACGTAGGTGTACTCAGAGGCGGTTTCTACCGGGGTCTCGGCCGGGTCTGCGCCGTCCTGGAGGATGCGCAGCGCCATCTCACCGGTCTGGCGGCCCAGCTCCTTGTAGTCGATACCGATGGTGGCGGCAGCACCACCTTCAACGGCACCCGAGTCCGCTGCGATGACCGGGATGGTCTTGTCATTCGCTACCTTGATGAGCGAAGAAATGCCGGAAACAACCATGTTGTCGGTCGGCACGTAGACGGCATCGACATCGCCCAGCGCTTCTACGGCCTGCGGTATCTCCGTCACGGAGGTCACCGTCTGCGACTTCACCTCAATATCCTTCGGCTTGGCGGCCTCCGCCAACTGCTCCACCTGCACCTTGGAGTTAACCTCGGCGGAGGAGTAGACCACACCGACGGTCTTAGCGTCCGGAACCAGTTGGGTAATCAGCTCGACCTGCTCCTCGATGGGCGCGGCGTCAGAGGTACCAGTGACATTCTTGCCCGGCTTATCCAGAGACTCCACCAGCTCCGCCTCCACGGGGTCCGTCACCGCGGTAAACAGAAGCGGCTTGTCCTTGATGGATTTGCTCATGGCCTGGCCGGCCGGGGTGGCGATTGCCAGGTAGAGGTCGTGGTTAGCGTTTGCCATCTGCTGCGAGATGGACACCGCAGTGCCCTGCTCACCATTGGCGTTCTGGATGTCCCACTCCACGTCCACGCCCGCTTCCTCGAAGGCTTCCTGGAAGCCTTCCGCCGCGGCGTCGAGGGAGGGGTGCTGAACCAGCTGGTTGATACCGATGGAATAGGAGTCCCCACCGCCGGAATCACCGCCGGCGTTGTCCGAGGATGAGGAGCACCCCACGAGGGCGGCGGCGCTCAGAGCGAGAGCGGAGAGAGCAGCAGCAGTTTTAGAGAACATAACGGTCCTTTTCTACTCTAGAGTGACTGTTGTGACCGTTATTTAAGCCTCTTTCCATGCGTTTAAGCAGCAGTTTTGTGAATATTTTTCCCGCGCGGGGGTACTCTTAGCCCTCCAAAAGCTATACTGTGACAGTTTTAGAGTTCTATATCACATGCTTAAGCTGCATGTTTCCTACATCACCCACCTCGCTGTGGCCCTGCAGCACATAGACCCCACGGGGGTACCCTCTGGCATTTATCTGTACGGCAGAAGGTATCGGTGTTAGAGTCAGTGATGTGAAGAACATTTCTAACCTTTGGTGGTGGCGCGCGTAACCCGCGGGCCTCGTTGTTCTCCCATATTTAAGGCCCGCAGCTGCGGGCTTTTCGGCGTTTTGCTCTCTTAAAAAGCTCGCGGCAGCACACAACATCGTTAAAGAAAGACACCGTATGCCGTTTACAGCCAAACGCGAGGTCGGGTACACACCCGATGCCAGTGCGCTCTTTTACGCCCTCGCCACGCCACAGGACTCCTTGCTCTTAGAATCAGCGGACATTGAGTCCAAGAAGAACCTCACGTGCATTGCGATCACCAAGGCAGCGCTCAAAGTCGTCTGCCACGGCCAAGAGGTCACCGCTACCGCATTAACATCCGCTGGCCAGCTGCTCCTCGACGAGCTTCGCCAGGACTTCCGCTCCAGGATCAGCCAGGACAGCGAGGAGAGCACCACCTTTAGCTTCGAGCTTTCCACCGAACACGATGAGCGCGCCCGCCTCCGCGCCACCTCCACCGCGGATATCCTGCGCACCTTACAATTCAGCCAACTGTATTCCAGTGAATCACTGCCCTTCATCGGTGGCGGTTTCGCTTTCGACTACGTCGAAACCTTCGAGAAGCTACCCTCGGTTCCCGACGGACTCAACGGCTACCCCGATTATGAGTTTCTCGTCGCCGAGCACGTTCTCACCGTGGACCACCTGACGGAGACCGCGAAGATTGAGGGGTGGGGCGTCGACAAGCAGGCGCTCGAGGAGGAGCTCGACCTCGCCGCCCGCACCGAGCCCATCACGCCCCAGCCCCCACAGCCACTCACCACGATCTCCGCGCGCGCCTCCATCGACGACGCTGCTTTTCGACGCCACGTGGAGCGCCTCCAAGGCAACGTCCACGCCGGCGATATTTATCAGGTGGTCCCTTCCCGGGCGTTTAGCCTCGACTGCCCCGACGCCTTCGCTGCCTACCGCACGCTGCGTGAGACCAACCCCTCGCCGTACATGTTCTACCTGCGCGGCACCGAGCATGAGCTCTTCGGCGCCTCTCCGGAATCCAACCTGAAGTACACGGCCACCGACCGGCAGGTACAGCTCTACCCGGTCGCCGGCACCCGCCCGCGCGGCGCGACCCACGAGCTGGACATCCGCAATGAACTCGAGATGCGCACCGATTCCAAGGAGGTCTCCGAGCACATCATGCTGGTGGACCTGGCCCGCAACGACCTCGCCCGCGTCGCCGTCCCCGGCACCCGCCAGGTCGCTGATCTGCTCCAGGTGGACCGCTACTCCCGCGTGATGCACTTGGTCTCCCGCGTCGTCGCCACGCTGCACGAGGATTTCGACGCCCTCGACGCCTACCGTGCCTGCATGAACATGGGCACTCTGACCGGCGCGCCGAAATTGCGCGCGATGGAGCTCATCCGCGAAACCGAGGGCACTCGCCGCGGCTCCTTCGGGGGAGCTATCGGTTACCTGCGCGGCGATGGATCCATGGATAACTGCATCGTCATCCGTTCCGCCTACGTCAAGGATGGAACGGCCGTCGTCCAGGCGGGCGCCGGTGTCGTTCGTGATTCCATCCCCCAATCCGAAGCCGATGAAACGGTCCACAAGGCCTACGCGGTGCTCAGCGCTATCGCCCAGGCACACAACGCATCCCTGGAGGTCATCCGATGAACCCGCACGTCGTCCTCATTGATAACCACGATTCCTTCGTCTACAACCTCGTCGACGCCCTCGCCGGCTATAACACCACCGTCTTCCGTAATACGGTGCCGGTGGAGGAGGTCCTCGCCGCCGAACCCGACATCATCATTCTCTCGCCCGGCCCCGGCCATCCGCGCGACGCCGGATCGATGATGCAGCTTATCGACGCCTCCCTCGGCCGCATCCCTATCCTCGGCATCTGCCTGGGTTTCCAGGCGCTGCTCGAGCACTTCGGCGGCACCGTCGAGCCCTGCGGCCCAGTCCACGGTTCCTCTGTGCCCATGACGCTAACCGACGCTGGTGCGAAGCACCCGCTCTTCCAAGGGCTCACTACTGATTCCGAGCCAGATAATCCGAACTACGTGGGCCGCCTCGTCCCTGTTGCACGCTATCACTCCTTGGGCTGCGCGAGCATTCCCACCCAGATGCGCAGCCTCGCGGAGACGGAGACCGCCATCGGCCCTGTCACGATGGCGGCAGAAACCGTCGACGGCATGGCCCTCGGCCTGCAGTTCCACCCGGAGTCGGTGCTAACTCCAACCGGCCCCATCATGATCGAACGCTGCATTGAACAACTTTCTTCTCTACCCACCATGGAAGGAGCCAAGTAATGACCAATAACCACGCTCTCAAGACACTGCAAGAATTCCTCGATATCCCCGAACCGACCCTCGAGCAAGCAATC
Organism: Corynebacterium sp. HMSC034H07; assembly: GCF_001815175.1. Taxonomy (NCBI): domain Bacteria; kingdom Bacillati; phylum Actinomycetota; class Actinomycetes; order Mycobacteriales; family Corynebacteriaceae; genus Corynebacterium; species Corynebacterium sp. HMSC034H07. The sequence goes on along the minus strand of NZ_KV819538.1, from coordinate 59,833 downwards.
GAGGTCTTCACCCCGCTGACGGTGGGGGAGTATGACGACATCCATATCGCGGCCCTCCTTACTCACATCCGTACGCGCGGCGAAACCTTCGCCGATGTGGCCGGCGCCGCCCGCGCCTTCCTCAACGCCGGCCGCCCCTTCCCGGTTACCGGTAAGGGCCTCATGGATACCGCGGGAACCGGTGGCGATGGCGCGAACACCATCAACGTCACCACCGGCGCATCCCTCGTCGCCTCCGCCGGCGGGGTCAAGATGGTCAAGCACGGCAACCGCTCCGTATCCTCCAAGTCGGGCTCCGCGGACGTCCTTGAGGCCCTCGGCATCCCGCTTGATCTCGATCCGGACCGCGCGGTCCGCCAACTCGAGGCCTCGAATTTCACGTTCCTCTTTGCCCCCGCGTACAACCCGGCGGTTGCCCACGTGCAACCGGTTCGCAAGGGCCTTGGCGTCTCCACTCTCTTCAACACCATGGGCCCGCTGCTCAGCCCAGGCCACCCGGAGTTCCAGATCATGGGCATCGCCAACCCCGAACAGGGTCAGCTCATTGCTGAGGTGTTCAAGGATCTTGGCCGCACGCGCGCGCTCGTCGTCCACGGCGCCGGCACCGATGAGATCGCTGTCCACGGCACCACCCAGGTCTGGGAGCTTCGCGACGGCACCATAACCCACTACGAACTCACCCCTGAGGACCTCGGCATTTCCCGCCACGAGCTAGCTGACCTCGCCGGCGGCAACGGCAAGGAAAACGCCGAGGCCCTGCGCGCCGTCTTCGCCGGCACCGGCAAGCCCGCCCACCACGATGCGATCGCCGCGACCACCGGCGCGATGTTCTACCTCAATGGCACGACCGACTCCATCCAAGAGGGCGTCGCGCATGCCGACCAGCTCATCAAGGATGGCACCGTGGCCGCATGGCTGAAGAAGCACGAGGAGGCGAACTATGGCTCTGCCGACCGTGCTTGAGGGGATCGTCGCCAAGCGCCGCACGCATCTGCCCGCAATCCGTGAGCGCCTGGCGCACGTTGATTTAGCTGCCCTCCCGCGCTCGGAGCGCTCCTTCTACGATGCGCTCCGCGGCACCAACCGCTTCATCATGGAATGCAAGTCTGCCTCGCCGTCACTGGGGCTGATTCGCGAGCACTACGAGCCCGGGGCCATCGCGCGGGTGTACTCGCGCTACGCTTCGGCCATCTCGGTGCTGTGCGAGCCGGATCGTTTTGGTGGCGACTACGACCACCTGCAGACCGTGGCTCTATCCACGCACCTGCCTGTCTTGTGCAAGGACTTCATCATTGACCCCATTCAGGTCTATGCTGCGCGCTATTTCGGCGCCGACGCCATTTTGCTCATGATGTCGATCGTCGATGACGACACCTACGCAGAACTCAAGCAGCTGGCGGATTCCCTTGGCCTCGATGTCCTCACCGAAGCGCTCACCGAGGAGGAGGTCGCCCGTGCCACTGCCTTTGACATCGACGTGATCGGTATTAATAACCGCAACCTCCACGACCTCAGCATCGATCTAAATCGTTCCGAGCGCCTCTCGCACCACGTGCCATCGGGCAAGGTTATCGTTTCGGAATCGGGCATCCGCGATAACCAGACCGTCCGCCGCCTAGGGTCGCATGCCAATGCCTTTCTCGTCGGCTCCCAGCTCACCGGCACGCCCGATATCGACCGGGCCGCCCGTGAGCTGGTCTATGGCCAGAACAAGGTCTGCGGCCTCACGACATGGTCAGCGGCTCAGGCCGCCCGTGCCGCCGGTGCCGTCTACGGGGGATTCGTCTTCGAGGAGGCCTCCCCGCGCAATGTTTCACGTGAAACCGCGCTCGACATCATCGCCCACGAACCCGACCTCAACTACGTCGCGGTCTCTCGCCGCACCTCCGGCTGGGAGGAGCTTGCCTTCGACGGCATCGCCGCCCTACAACTCCACGCACCCTTCCAGGGAAGCACCCAGGCCGAGCTCGAACTCATTGAGTCCGTCCGCGCAGTAGCAGGGGAGCGACAGGTGTGGCGCGCCATCGACATGACAGCTGCCCATGGCCCCGCCCTTGCCTCCGCGCTTGCCGACGCCACCGACATGCTCATCCTCGACTCGGGCGCCGGCGGCACTGGCTCATCCTTCGACTGGACAACAGTCCCGGACGAGGTCAAAGCCAAGTCACTTCTTGCTGGGGGCCTGAATCCAGAGAACCTCACCCAGGCGCTTCGCGTCGGCACCGCCGGATTGGACATCAATTCGGGGGTCGAAGTGAACGGTCGAAAAGACAGTGCACTCATCGCTCAGGCCTTCCATATCATTCGTCACTTTACGTATTAATCCCCAACCCGAGCCTTAGCAACAGCCCGAGACAAAAGGACTATCATGACCAACGATCAGGACACCAGGGAGACCATTCTTCCCGCCTACTTCGGTGAGTTTGGCGGACAATTTGTTCCCGAATCACTCATCCCAGCACTCGACCAGCTCGAGCACGCCTTCGTCGACGCCCAGAACGACCCGGCCTTCCGCAAGGAACTTGCCGGCTACCTACGAGACTACCTAGGCCGCCCCACGCCCCTCACCGAAGCCACCAAGCTCGGCGGCAAGGCGCGCATCTTTCTAAAGAGGGAGGACCTTGTCCACGGCGGCGCGCACAAGACCAACCAGGTGATCGGCCAAGCGCTCTTGGCCAAGCGGATGGGGAAGACCCGCATCATCGCCGAGACCGGCGCCGGCCAGCATGGCACGGCGACCGCCCTCGCCTGCGCTCTGCTTGACCTCGACTGCGTGATCTACATGGGCGCGAAGGACGTCGAGAGGCAGCAGCCCAACGTCTACCGAATGGAACTGATGGGCGCGAAGGTTGTTCCGGTTGATTCCGGTTCCGGCACGCTCAAGGATGCCGTCAACGAAGCTCTCCGTGACTGGACCGCAACCTTCCACGAATCTCACTACCTCCTCGGCACTGCGGCTGGGCCACACCCCTTCCCAACGATCGTTCGCGAGTTCCACAAGGTGATTTCCGAAGAAGCCAAGGCCCAGATGATCGAGCGCACCGGCGGTTTGCCGGATCTCGTCGTCGCGTGCGTCGGCGGCGGTTCGAACGCCATTGGTATGTTCGCTGACTTCATCGATGAGGAATCCGTCGAACTCGTTGGAGCGGAACCCGGGGGAGAGGGACTCGATTCCGGACACCACGGCGCGACCATCAACAACGGCACCATCGGCATCCTCCACGGCGCCCGCTCATATCTCATGCGCAATGCCGACGGCCAGGTTGAGGAATCCTATTCCATCTCCGCTGGCCTCGACTACCCGGGCGTCGGTCCACAGCACGCACACCTCGCTCAGACGGGGCGCGCAACCTACGTCGGCATCACCGACGCCGAAGCTCTCGAAGCCTTCCAGCTCCTCAGCCGCCGCGAGGGCATCATCCCCGCCCTCGAGTCCTCGCACGCATTGGCCTATGCCCTCAAGCGCAAGGATGAAGACATCACCATTCTCGTTTCCCTGTCTGGGCGTGGCGACAAGGACATCGACCACGTCCGCCGAACCCTTAGCGAGCACCCCGAACTCAAGATCACGGAGGACAAGTAATGAGCCGTTACGAGAAACTCTTCTCCACCCTAGCCGCACGCGGTGAAGGCGCTTTCGTTCCTTTCATCATGCTCAGCGATCCCGATCCCGAGACCGCACTCACCATCGTCCGCGCGGCCGTCGCCGGTGGCGCCGACGCCCTCGAGCTTGGTGTCCCGTTCTCGGATCCTGTCGCCGACGGCCCAACGATCCAGGCCTCCCACATTCGCGCGCTCGCCGGCGGTGCGACGGTGGATTCCGCTATCGAGCAGATCCGTCAGATCCGCAGTGAATTCCCGGACCTGCCCATCGGCATGCTCATCTACGGCAACGTTCCCTTCACCCGCGGGCTCGAGACCTTCTATTCCGAATTTCACGAGGCCGGCGCCGATAGCATCCTGCTTCCCGACGTCCCCGTTCGCGAAGGCGCCCCCTTCGCCGCTGCAGCCGACAAAGCAGGAATCGATCCCATCTTCATCGCACCAGCACAAGCCTCCGAGAAAACCCTCGAGGGCGTCGCGAAGTATTCCAAGGGCTATATCTATGCGATCTCCCGCGACGGCGTTACCGGCACCGAGAAGGAGTCAGAGACACGCGGGCTCGCTGACGTAGTGGACAACGTGAAACGTTTCGGAGGTGCACCGATTCTCCTTGGCTTTGGAATCTCCACCCCGCAACACGTTGCCGACGCCATTGCTGCTGGCGCTGCGGGAACAATCACCGGTTCCGCTCTGGCCAAGGTCGTTGATGCCCACCTCGACGATGACAACCGCCCCAACGACACTCTCGCCGCTGCGGTCACCGACTTCGTATCCACCATGAAGGCAGCCACCAAACAGTAGCCACGAAACAGTAGCCGGCTTCGACAGGCACGCCTCGCAACGGTCTCTTTCCGTCAGAATCCGCGCCTACGCGCGGCAGAGCGGAAGGGGGCCGTTTCACGTGAAACACTTCCCTAGAAGGGAATCTCCTCTCCGCCATTCGTGTAGCGATCTGCCGGATCAGTCATGTCGAATACTTCGACCATGGTTCCGTTATCCATTTCCACCTTCAGAGCCTGCGCGGCTTCGTGCATCTTGCGACGGTGAGCAACGACGTCTTCCGCGATGGAGCGGGCCCATACCTTCGAAGCAGGAGCCAACGGTCCGCTCGCTTCGGTAACCGCCCAGGTTCCGTCCTCGTACAACCACACAACATCTCCAGTCACGGGATCCAGGATGTAGAACGCCCGCCCATCTGTCTTCATATTGTGATGGTGCTGGCACAGGGCCACCATGTTGTGTGGGTGTGTAGGCCCGCCGTCGGCGTAGTTGATCCGATGATCCAGCTGGCAGACCCATGCGGGCCGATTACAGCCAGGCGCCCGACATGTGCCGTCACGCCCTTCGACGTACTTCCTTAAAAATTCCGACGGCTGATAGCCCTCACAGGCATTTGGGACACTTTCGAAGTCGCGCAAAACAGTCTTCGAAGCCGGAACGCCCTCACCGTTCCACCCATGCCCTTGGACATAGACCGGCGCGCCCTCGACGTCTTTCGCCTTGTATTCGTGGACGACGACCTTGCCTGCCTCTGGCTTGATTTTTCCGGTAATGAGGAGCACCAGTGCATCGGCCATGGAGACGTCGTGTTCTTTTGCTGCCAATTTGATGGTTTCATGGATGACGACACCCACGTTGCTGTCCACTTCTAGCTCGATCAACCCACGTTGCCCGCGGGTGAGTAGAGAGTAGCGATTCTTCTTGCGCTTGTCACGGAATGAAACGGAGTCGTCGAGCACCTTGCAGATGTCTCGCACCTTGCGCCGGATCTTCTCAACTGAGGGAAAGACCTGATTCGGCTTGGTCGGCGTTAACCAGGCGGCTAGCTTCTCATCCACTTCCGCTATTACAGCCGCCGTTGGGTTGCCAAGCTTTGCCATCACCTGATCGATAGCGACTAGCATCTGCATGTCCAGTAAAAAGTCGGCCTTCTGCAACGCACGTAACTTCGGCATTTCATCAAGACGGATAAGAGCCATCACGTTGCGCGCCACATGCGCCGGAGATTTTCCCGTCTTCTGTCCTATGCGCATGAAGGCGGTATCAGAATCCTCGTCTAATGGTGGCTGGATGCTTGCCCAGAATTCATACTCTATTCTGCGCATCAGCTGACCCGACATGCATTCAAGATCACGCGGATTTGAGTGGGAAAAGTATGCGGTGGGAAGTGACGTAGAAGATTGTGCTGTGGTTGCCATGGCTAGCTGCACCCCTAAACTTGCGGAACAATTCGTTCCCCCACACCCATTTATAGAATACCTGTTCTATATCTAAGGCGCAAGACTTTCCTTAAGAAATTGGGGCTTGGCCCCAAACTGCCATGGGTAGAACCACGGTCTACGCATCGGAGCCACTAGCCCCTACATGACTGCACACATTCTCCGGTATTAGGGCAAAAAAAATCCCCCTTCACCCAACTATCCATCGCAGATATCATGTCAGGGAAAGGGGGAGTAGAAACTTCAGGGTTTCACGTGAAACTTAGGCCTCGCTAAGCTCCTCGTCAGTAGCCTCGGCATCTGCCTCGGCCTCTAGGCCCTCAATCTTATCGCGTGCGAAGCGATCGACGATCATGGCGATGGCGCCGTCGCCAGTAACGTTTGCGGCGGTACCCACGGAGTCAATTGCGATGTAGGCGGCAATCATCAATGCGACCATCGAATCATCAAAGCCCATGTTCGCTTGCAGAAGTCCGACCGCGACCATCACCGCGCCACCCGGAACGCCAGGAGCGGCGATCATCATGATGCCCAACAGCAAGATGAAGCCAAGGGCCTTCCCGAGGTCAGCCTCCATGCCATCCGCCATGTACACGATCGCGAAAGCATAGAGGGTGAGCTTGATCATCGAACCGGAAAGGTGAATCGTCGCGCAGAGCGGAACCACAAAACCCGCCACCGGCTTGGAGATTCCATTCTTTAGCGCGGCGTCGAGGGTGACCGGAATAGTAGCCGCAGAGGAGGACGTACCCAACGCGGTAAAGTAAGCCGGGGCCATGTTCTTCAGGGCGGCGAATGGATTCTTGGCCGCAATCGCGCCAGCAATAATGTACTGCAGGACAAGGTAGACCAAGGTCATCACGACCGCGAGGAGAAGCACCTTAGTGAAGGCGATCAGCACGGTACCGATACTTCCGTTCATACCCAAGGAGAGGAACATACCGAAGATGTAGATCGGCAGAAGGGGGATCACGAAACCCCAAATGACCTTGATAACGACGTTCTCAAATTCCTTCGTAAGTGTGTAAAGATTGTCCGACTTCACAGTCGTCATGGCTACGCCGATACAGAAGGACAGCAGCAGCGCCGTCATCACTTCGAAAGGCGCTGGCATCTCAACCGTGAAGTACGGCTCTAGGGCTCCGGCATCGATATCAGAAACCTCGGTATTGAGGGCCTGTCCGCTCAACAAAGTCGGGTAGAGGACCTGGGTCAAGCCGTATGCGATAAGCCCTGCCACGATAGTCGAGCCGTAGGCAATTCCGGCGGTGATGCCCAACCACTTACCCGCGCCGCGTCCGAGACCCGCGATTGCTGGGGCCACGAGGGCGAGAATAAGGATCGGAATGAAGAAGCCGAGGAAGTTTGAAAACAGGCCATTATAGGTTGCGAAAGCTCTGCCAAACCATTCCGGGGCAAACTGGCTAACGATGATGCCCAAGACTATCGCGACGATGATCTTGAACAACAGAGAGTTGCGAACACTCTTGAATGTCATGATTGAGTCTTTTCTATGGTTGCTACCACGCTGATCAGTTCGCTCGATAATAAAGTCTTTAATATCTACCAAGCGACACGAAATGTATATTACAGCAGCATGCGAATAAATTGAACTGACTTTCTCCCTAACTACGGGGCGGGATAGACTATGGGCATGCTCGTAGTCGGAATCATCTTCCTCATCGTGGCCGCCATCTTTATCGTCGTCGGCGGCCTAGCCTCGCTCCGGAAGCTCCCGGGTAATAGCGTCGTCGGTTTGCGCCTCGCGGAGATCCGCAAGACTAAGGAAGCTTGGGATAATGCCCACGCCGTTGCAGGACCGTTCTGGTTCCTCGCCGGCGTCGCTTTAGTGTTTGGCGGAATCATCGCGCTGCGGGCCGAGGGTTGGATGTGGTTGATCCCAGCACTCACGTTCGTCGTAGCTGTTCTCGCACTCTCGGTCGGTTCCAATATGGGCGCCCGCGCGGCGTATCTCTGGGATCAAGCCCACAAAGAGGATGAGGGTTGCGGTGAATCCTGCAACTGTGGCGACGGTGGGTGCGGGGGAGAGGCACCGATTGTCGACGTTTCCGCGGCCCGCACTGCTGCAAAGCGTGCCGATAACGGCAATCCTTGCTAGATATCATTAACGTACAGTGACGTTATTTCGCTAATATCTAAATCGCCGTCGTTACGTCACAAACAATATTATTCCAAAGGCCATTCCAATGGTGGGCGATACTCACCATTGGAATGGCCCTTTGTGTGCAGACCCCAGTCTGAAAGATGACTGGGAACTCGACGCCAACTTCGTGGGAAGCCGGCATCGTCTCGTCTCGTGACAACCTTTAACCTACGGCGCACTATGGATGGCATGAAGAAAAGCGTTAACACCCGAGCAATCCGAATCATCGCCGCAGCCGCACTCAGCATTAGCGTTCTGGGCGCTGGGGCAACCTATGCCTTCACGAATGATTCACGGGGCGGACGACACGTAGCTTCGCCAGGGACCATCTATAGCGATGTCGGTACATCGTACGGATCCTACGATTTCAGCGGCAGTAGGGAAGAAGAGTTACCTGTGTGGGATGGCAAACTCAGTTAAGAACGCTATACCTCACACTATGGAACACGCCGATCAGATAGAGTAAGCACCATGACTACGTGTTCCCGCCGCCTCTTCCTCCTCGGTACTGCCACCACCTTCGCTGGTGCCTATCTCGCCGCCTGCGGCAAAGAACCTACCGCCGAAATAGCCGCGACGGATATACCCGTTGGATCAGCCATCATCGTGGACAAAGTGATCTTTGCTCAACCCACGGAAGGGGAGTTCAAAGCTTACTCCCAAACCTGCCCGCACCAGGGATCCCTCATTACAAAAATCGAGGGCATGACCGCCACCTGCACCAGCCACTATTCCAGCTTTGACCTCGGCACCGGCGAAGTGACCGGAGGTCCCAGCGCCAAACCGCTCACGGAGTACGGCGTGGAGAATGACGGGGGAACAATCAAGAACGTGTCAGCCTAAAGAGCATCCCCAGGAGCTCTGGGGGCTGAAAAGATGTTTCACGTGAAACCTTGAGGGGCGTCTACACTCTGTTATATGCTTGAGCGCCTCAAAAGACTCGATCCCCTCATTGTCCTCATCCTCTGCGCCGTTGCGGTCGCCATCGTTCTTCCCGCGCGAGGCAGCTTTGCGGATACCTTCGACGTCCTCACGAACATCGCAATTGCCGTCCTCTTCTTTCTCTACGGAGCCCGGCTGTCGACGCGCGAGGCGATCAACGGCGTCAAGCATTGGAAACTCCATCTGACCATTTTGGTCTTTACCTTCGTGGTGTATCCGATCATCGGTCTCGCACTCCGTCCACTCACGGCTTTCATCCCAACCGATCTATACCTGGGCATTCTTTACCTCACCCTAGTTCCATCAACGGTCCAGTCATCGGTAGCCTTCACGTCCATCGCGCGCGGCAACGTTCCTGGAGCGATCGTCTCCGCATCAGTGTCTAACCTCGCCGGCGTTGTCCTCACACCGTTACTCGTCATGACCCTCATGGGGGCCGGCGACGGCATCCACATCGATAGCTCCGTCTTCCTCGAGATTTCCGTGCTTCTGCTTCTGCCTTTCATGCTCGGCCAACTCACCAGAAAATGGGTAGGAAAAGTCGCAGCCAGCAAAGCCACCAAAGTGGTGGATCGCGGCTCCATCGCGATGGTGGTGTATGCCGCCTTTTCGAAGGGAATGGTGGACGGGATATGGGCGTCAATTAGCGTCTGGCAGATTCTGTTCCAGATTGTGTTCTCAACTGCATTCGTCTTCTTCATGCTCTGGCTGACCAAAGTGGTGAGCAGAAAGCTGGGCTTCGACAGGGAGGACACCATCGCCATCCAGTTCTGCGGTTCGAAAAAGTCCCTCGCCACGGGTCTGCCCATGGCCTCGGTGATCTTCGCCTCTGGTGGCACGTCTTTGGGGCTCCTTATCCTCCCGCTCATGATCTACCACCAGGTGCAATTGATGATCTGCGCGTCTATGGCGGCTCGCTATTCGCGGGTAGAGTGAGACCACATGAAAAAGCTTTACGTTCGCACCACCATGACTGTCCCGGAGGTCGGCACCGCCATCCACATCGCGGAACTCGAGGAAATCAGCAACGAGGCTTGCTCCATGTTGCGTATGATTGCCCTCGCGCCGAATGACGCCATCGTCGGCGCCGCAACGCCGACCGCCTCGGTGGGTGACGCCAACATCCCACAGCAAGTGGTGCCGCACCCTGACACCTACGACACGTTCCCCGACATCGACGCCGAGCTTATCGACGCCTTCCAGTTCCACTCCCTGTGGACCGAGGCCATCGCGCTATTCGGCGACTTTTAGAGCACCCGCGCTACAGTACGAGATTCACCAGCACCATGTAGAAGGCCGTCCCGCCGAAGATGGAAAGACCGGAATTGCGGCGCCAAAGGTGCAACGCGGCGGTCACAGCGGCGGCTACGAAGGGAGCAACAATGCTTCCCGTATCGCGGGCTTGACCGAATAAGGTATAGACCACCAGAACTGTCATCACGCCGACCGGCATGGTGAACCCGAGCATGCTGATGAACTGGCTACCCTTCAGGGCCTTCACGAAGGCGAAGGGAAGCCAACGCAGCACGACGGTCACAATCCCGACGGGGATCAGCACGGCGAAGATGCTGGCTAGGGTTACTCCGGCTGGCATGACGCCTCCCTCCGCAGAATCAGTGCGCTATCGACGCGAGGGGAGAGGTAGCGCACCACGAGCAACACAAAGTAGGCGGACAGCGCCACCATAAGAAGCTGACCAGGAAACAAGAAGCCCGCGAGAATCCCGAGCACCGCGGCAGACAGCGGAAGCGAGTAGTCCTTGTTGTTCTGGAAGGAATCGATGGCAAGGACGATGAACAGCGCGACGAGGGCGAACTCCAGTCCCTTCACAGAGGGCGGGATTGCCTGACCGGCCACCGCGCCAATGATGCCGGAACCGACCCACAGCACTTGGCAGTAAAACTGCACCGTGAAGACGAAGGCGCCGCTTGGGCGAGAGTCTCGGGGAAAGGCGGAGAGGACGGCATAGGATTCGTCGGTAAGCGCGTAGGTGGAATAGGCGCGGCCGAGGGGACTAGAAATCTGATCACGCGGGAAGGTCAATCCATAAAAAATGTGGCGGAAATTGACCATGAAACCAGTGAGCGCAGCCACGGCGGGCGTCACGCCGCCGGTCACCATGGAAATAGCAAGAAACTCCATCGAGCCAGCGTAAATAACGATGGAAAAGATAGGGGTCCACCACCAGTCGAAGCCGGTCTGAACCATGAGCACGCCGAAGGCGAGGCCCAGCGGCACCACCCCCACGGCGATAGGGATGCAAGTCCGTATAGCCTTGATGATCTCCGCGCGCATGGCAGAGATGTTAGCGCAGGGAGAGGCGAAGAGCTCTAATTATCTTCATCGATGTAGCGCGGGAAGGTCGCAAACAGCGGCAAGGGCATGGCTTGGCGACGCATCACGTCCGACCACGTATCGGTCGAGCCTGAGGAGACCACGTCCTGGGGCAGGGCGGGGGCCACGTACCACTCGCCGCGGTCAATTTCCTCATCCAGCTCGCCCGGGCCCCACTCAAAGAAACCGGCGAAGAAACGCATGCCCTCCACCAGATCGGTGACGTCCTCCGGGCTCACGCGCAGATCGACGAGCGCCACGCGCGGGGCGAGGCGATTCAGCGAAGGCTCTTTCTCAATGTCCACGCCCTGGCGGGTCAGCGCCACACCGATGGCCGCTTGCTGGTTGTGCGGGCCGCCGATGTAGAGGGCCTGCGGCTTGGCCGCTACGGGTACCCACTCCGGCATGACGTTGAAGAGGGCGACCTCGGAGCGGTTGGTTAGATCCACGCCATACGTACGCCCGGCGTGCTGCTCCGTGATCAGAATGACGGAACGGTTGTAGTGGGGCGTGAGAGTGTCGGGCGCCGCCACAAGGAGCTGGCCAGGGGCGGGATCGTTGCGCTCGAGGGCGTTGAAAAGTCTGTCTGCGTACATCCCTATCTAGAATTCCACCACTCGCGCAGCTTCGCAATAGCAACCTCGCGCTCCAGCGGGCCTTCTTCCAGGCGCAGCTCCTTGAGATAAGACCAGGCCTTGCCTACCTCGGGGCCGGGCTCAAGGCCGAGGATCTCCATGATCTCATTGCCGTCGAGGTCGGGACGTACGCGAGCGAGATCCTCCTTGGCGGCGATATCCGCGATGCGCTCCTCCAACTGATCGTAGGTGCGCTGCAGGCGGCGGGCCTTGCGTTCGTTGCGGGTGGTGCAGTCAGCGCGAACGAGCTTGTGCAGGCGCGGAAGGAGATCGCCGGCATCGGTGACGTAGCGGCGCACAGCGGAATCGGTCCACTGGCCATCCCCGAATCCATGAAAGCGCATGTGGAGGTAGACCAGCTGGCCGATGTCCTCGGTCGTGGCCTTGGGGAACTTCAACTTGCGCAGGCGCTTACGGGTGAGCTTCGCGCCCACCACCTCGTGGTGGTGGAAGCTCACCTTGCCGTCGGTGGTATCGCGGGTATCCGGCTTGCCAATGTCATGGAGCAGGGCGGCCCACCGAAGAATGAGATCGGGACCGTCCTCCTCTTGCTCCATAGCCTGGCGCAGCACGGTCAGCGAATGCGCGTACACGTCCTTGTGCTGTGCGTGCTCGTCCGGGGCCATGCGCAACGCCGGGATCTCCGGAAAAACATAATCCGCAATACCGGAGTCAACGAGCAGGTCAATGCCCTTCCACGGCGCGACACCGCAGATGAGCTTGTTGAGCTCCACCTGCACGCGCTCCACGGTGATGCGCTGGATTTCGCCCGCCATGTCAGTCATGGCATCGCGCACGCGCTGGGCGACGTCAAACTCCAACTGCGCCGCAAAACGTGCCGCGCGGAGCATGCGCAGGGGATCATCGTGGAAGGAAATCTCCGGCGCATCCGGGGTATCGAGGATACGGTTCGCTAGATCCTCGAGTCCGCCCATCGGATCGTGGAATTCACGGGTGCCGTCTGGGCGCAGCTCGATGGCCATGGCATTGACCTTGAAATCGCGGCGCACGAGATCACCCTCGAGGGTATCGCCGTACATGACCTCGGGGTTGCGGGACTCACCGTCATAGCTATCTGAGCGGAAGGTGGTGATCTCGATCTGCTGGCCCTTATAAGCCGCCGAGACCGTGCCGAAGTCAATGCCGGTATCCCATACGGTCTCCGCCCACTCTTCGAGAATGGAATAGACCACGTCGGGCCGGGCCGGGGTGGTGAAGTCGAGATCGTTGCCCAGACGGCCAAGTAAGGCATCGCGGACGGAGCCGCCGACGAGGTAGAGGGGGGCGTCGTGAAGCGCAAAACGTTCCACCAGGCCGCTTAAGAGGCCACTGAGCCGGGCGACGGTGGCGTCCGCGCGGGCGAGAACGCCGATTAGCTGAGTGTCCTGAAAATTCACGGATCGAAGTCTACTACGATTAGCAGGGATGACTAAGAACACGCCAGGGTCCAAGCGCCGCCGCCGGCGGGGCGCGGGCCACCGGAACCACCGCACGGGACGCCCCCAGCGCACGTCCACCAACCGCATGACCACGCGGGATGAGACCTCCGCCGGCGGACTCGTCGTGTCTGGATTGGCGGAGGCCGTCGACGACAACGGGAATGTAGATCTGTCCCAGATCTACGTGGCGCTCATCGGCAGGCTGGACCGCCGCGGGCGCCTGCTGTGGTCCATGCCGAAGGGGCACGTGGAAAACGGCGAGGCTAAGGAGCTCACCGCCGAGCGCGAGGTCTGGGAGGAAACCGGCATCCACGGCGAGGTCTTCGCGGACCTGGGCATGATTGATTATTGGTTCGTCTCCGACGGCGTGCGCATTCACAAGACCGTGCACCACCATTTGCTGCGTTTTGTCGATGGCATCATGAATGACGAAGACCCAGAGGTCACGGAGGTGTCCTGGATCCCGGTCTCCGAGCTCATCGAGCACTTAGCCTATGCCGACGAGCGCAAGCTGGCGCGCATCGCCCACGACCTTCTTCCGGATCTCGCGCGAAAGGAAGCTGCCGAAGGAAAGGCGACCCCGCGGTGAGCTGGCGCGCAGCGGCGGCCATCGCGGCCTTGGCGGTGAGCTGCACCGTCCCGGTGGCCCAGGCACAAACCCCCGACACTGGGATCACCGACTCCCACTATTGGCTCGGCTCCCGCGGTCCCGATGAGCTGGAGCTAAGCCTGCTCAGCGCGAGCGAGGCGCGGGTAGGGGAGAGACTCGAAGTCCAATTGCGCATCCACAACCCGACAGACGGCGCCGTTGATGATCTTCAGATCACCTCCCGCCGCAGCGATGCCGTGACCTCCACTACACAGGCCCGCCAGGAGCTGGCTGCGGGATCTTTTCCTTATTACGGGGCCTCGCTCGGCGCAGGGGCGCTCCAACCGGGGGAGAGCCGCGACATCACCGTGACGGTGCCGACCGCCCTGGGTGAGGACTCGACCCTGGCCATCACGGAGCCCGGCGCGTACCCACTCCTGTTTACCTTGACCGGCACCCGCGACGGCCAAGCGGCCAGTTTCGCGGAAGAGCGGACGATTGTGGACTTCTCAGGAGACCAGGAAGCTCCCGAAGAGGAGGGTGAGCATTCCTTTTCCCTGGTCTATCCCATCACCACCGAGGTAGACGTGGTGCCGGGGGATACCGGTGGCGAGGAGCTCATCTTAGAAAGCGAGCAGCTGGCCGAGCAGCTCTCGCCGGGCGGGCGCCTCGATCAGCTGCTCGATGCCTACCTGGAGCATGATCTCCACGGCTCCAGTTGCGTGGCGTTGGACCCTGCGCTTGTCGACGCCGCCGACCGCATGTCCGCCGGCTACACCGTCAACGAGACCCGCCCCTCTACCGCCAAACGCCCCACTCGCCTGCGTGATTCCTGGTTTAACAGCGCCGATTCCGATCGCGGCACGCCCGGCGCGGGTTCCCGGGATGCCGCCGCGTGGCTGGAGAAGCTCAAGAAGGTGGACTGCCGGATGCTCCTGCCGTGGGCTAACGCAGACACCGACGCTGTGGCCAAAGTGGGCAATGAGTGGCTCACGCACGAGGCCTTCGAGCAGGGCGCGGCGACCGTCGAGCGCGTTCTCGATGCACCGCTCAGCACCAAGCTGACCGCGCCGGCTTCCGGAACGAGCGAACATGCAGTACCCGTCCCGCTGTTGGTGGCCGATAATTCCGAGTGGGCGGGTGAGGCCGCCACTTTTGATGCCTCCCTCGGCGCGCTGTTGGCCCAAACCGGGTCGAAGCCGCAGACCACCGGGTACTCCAACCCGGAGCTGCGCTACGACTTCTCAATCGATTCGGAACAGGCGCGGGCGCTGACGGCGGGGGCGTCGATAAGCGTGGCGTCTGCGCAAGAGGAGACCGTGGCCAAGCTGCCGAATTACCAGGACCCTGCCGCCGCGCGCGCGGTGATGGAGACCGCGCAGAGGCTCCTCGATTCTGGGCGCTTGCAACCGCGCCCCGTCACCGCGCTGCCCATCGAGCCCGGCAGCGGCAACCCCGGAAGTCCCTACCCGGATCCCGCGGCCTTTCACGACGCCGAGATCACGCAGGTGACACAGCAAGCGCGCTATACCGACGAACTGATGTCCATCATGGTCAACGATCCCGGTATTGCCATGACGCGCTACGACTTCACGGCACCCCTGCGCCACGATCTGCTCACTGCTCTCAGCGCTTCCGACCGCTCTAGCCTGCACGGTTTCACACCCTCGGTACAGCAAAGCCGCGCTCGCCTGGAGAAGAACGCGGATATGTTGCGTGAGCTCCGCGCCTCCGTCTCCCTCATCCCGCCAGGCAACGTCTACACTCGCGTTTCGGAGTCATCGCCGCTGCTCATCGTGGCGGAGAACGGCCTACCGCTGCCTGTCGACGCCCACCTAGCCTACGACGCCCCCGACGGCGCCACGTTAAACACGCAGGACTTGATTCACATCCCGGCCAAGGGATCTATTACCGTGTCCATGACCGCTGACCTGCCCAGCAACGTTGACCAGATGTCGCTGCGCCTGTGGCTTGCAACACCATCTGAGCACCTCATTTCGGATCCAATCGATATCACGGTGCAGACGCGTGCCGGTATCGTTAGCGTCTATGGAGTCGGCGCGATCGCCGCGCTCGCCCTCGTCCTTGCCGCACTGTTCCGGCTGGGTAAGAGGAAGAAAAAGAAGTCTCACGGATAGTTTTCTCAATGACACATGAACCTAAGTCTGGTGCCCGTCGACGCATTATCACGCCCTCGCCGCCGGCACCGGTCCCGGAAAAGCGCGCGCCGAGCGGCGTCGTTGCTGTCGATGACGAACTCGAGGATCGTTCGGGGCTGAAAGGCTCGGCCGCCTCCGCCTCGAGTGAGTCCCCCGGCGAAGAGAACTCCGACCGCGCCGTTGTGCGCGCCACCGGTTCGATGGCCATCGCGACGATGATCTCCCGCATCACGGGATTCATCCGCAACGTGCTCATTGGCTCTTCGCTGGGCCCGGCCATTTCTTCCGCTTTCACCACGGCGAACCAGCTGCCCAACCTCATCACGGAGATCGTGCTGGGCGCGGTGCTCACCTCGCTCGTCGTGCCCGTGCTCGTACGCGCGGAGAAGGAAGACTCCGACCGCGGCGAGGCCTTCGTCCGCCGCCTCTTCACGCTGGCCTTCTCCCTGCTGGCGACGATCACGGTGCTCTCCTGCATCTTTGCCCCGCAGCTGACGCGCATGATGTTGCCGGAGGACGGCAAGGTCAACGCCGTGCAGGCCACCTCCTTTGCCTATTTGCTGCTGCCGCAGATCTTCTTCTACGGGCTCTTCGCGCTCTTCCAAGCGGTGCTCAACACCAAGAACATCTTCGGGCCGGGTGCGTGGGCGCCGGTGGTCAATAACATCATCTCGATCTCGGTGCTCGTGGCCTATCAGCTGGTGCCGGGCAGCCTACATCCCAATGCGCCCTCGCCGATCACGGACGGGCACGTGCTGCTCTTGGCGCTTGGTACCACGGCGGGCGTGGTGGTGCAATGCCTCATCTTGTTCCCGTACCTCAAGAAGGCAGGCATCAACCTCAAGCCGCTCTGGGGCCTAGATGACAGGCTCAAACAATTCGGTGGCATGGCGTTGGCCATTGTGGCCTACGTGGCCATTTCCCAGCTGGGCTATGTCATCACCTCCCGCGTGGCGGCGCATGCCGATAAAGGCGCGCCCTTTACCTACCAACAGGCCTGGCTGCTTCTGCAGGTGCCCTACGGCGTCATTGGTGTCACCCTGCTGACCGCGATTATGCCGCGACTGTCCCGCAACGCCGCGGACGGTGACGTCAAGGCCGTGGTTCGGGATCTCACGCTCGGCACGAAGCTGACGTTTATCGCGCTGATCCCCATCGTCATCTTCATGACGGGCTTCGGCATCCCGATTGCCCGCGGCCTCTTCCAGTACGGCGCCTTCGAC